>SFEL01000018.1 GCA_004557245.1 Clostridiales bacterium
GATCTCAATGAAACTGAAAGGAATGAGCCCGGTACAATACCGAACTCATTCCGTAACAACTTAATATTCTTTTTTGTCTAATCTTCGGGGTTCACTTCACAAAGGGTGTCTTTTTTCTTGGCCTTATTCAAAGAGAAGGGGGATTCGAAGGGAACGGCCTGCCCTCAGGCAGGCAAAAATTCCTC
Source organism: Clostridiales bacterium (assembly GCA_004557245.1). Lineage (GTDB taxonomy): Bacteria > Bacillota > Clostridia > Christensenellales > CAG-138 > SFEL01. Next base: position 186 of record SFEL01000018.1, read on the forward strand.
CGGTGGAGGGATTTTTAGTTCCCCGGGCTGGCGGCGGCACTGCCCCAGTGCCGCCGGGCGAATCCCTCCTTCTCCGCCAGCTGCATGCACAACACAATGTGTTGTGCACGCGGTGTTTTTGGGGGAGTTTTTATAATCGTTATGGGAAATGTATGCACCACGCCCCAGAGCAGCGCAGCCTGAGTCCCCTCCCTCTCCCCCCGCTTGCAACCTTTCAAGTCCCATAGTATGATATTCCCATGAGCAAAACAGCAAATATACTTAACTTAATAATATATAACGGGGAGCTGTTCCAATGAGCTTATCTGCGGCGAAAAAAAGGGATATCCTCATATGCTGCATAGCGGCGCTGCTGATACTCTGCGCCATGGCCGCCCGCATCCTGGGCAGCCCCGAGGGGGCCCCGGGCCTGGGCTCCATGATAAGGAACGGTATATACATGGGGCTGACGGCGGCATGGGGCGTGTCGGTGCAGAGGCGCATAATTCAGGCCCAGACCCGGCGGTACCTTATAGCTATCGCCCTGCTGATGCTGCTCTGGCTCACGGAGCGGGCTATCAAATATGAATTTAACTTATCCGCCGCCTCGGCGCGGAGGCTGTGGTACAGCTATTATATACCCATACTGCTGATACCCCTGATAACGGTGTTCACAGCAATGTCGCTGGGCAGGCCGGAAAACTACAAGCTGCCGGGCTGGACGCGGCTTCTGTATATACCCACATTCGCGTTTATGGCGATGGTGCTGACCAACGACCGGCATCAGCTGGTTTTTGCGTTTCCGGCCGACGCCGAGATATGGACTGGCGGCAATGCGGCGCACTCTATCGGGTACTTTGCCGTAGTGGCCTGGACAGCGGTCTGCGCCGCAGGGACTATTATTGTGATGATCGAAAAATGCCGCAGGCCAAAAAGCCGTATCCAGTGGCTGCCCATACTGCCTGTGGCGCTGTCTTTTGTATACACCGCCCTTTATGTAAGCGAGGTGAAATGGCTTCGCCTTATAGCTGGGGATATGACTGTGTTCCAGTGTCTGGCTATTATGGCAGCGCTGGAAGGCTGCATTCGCTGCGGGCTGATACAGTCCAACACCGGCTATGACGAGCTCTTCGGCTCCACCACCATAGGGGCTCAGATAACCGACCACAGGTTCCGGGTAAAATCCGCCTCCTACTCCGCATTGCCCATAAGCCTCGAGAGAATGGAGCAGGCGCTGGAGGGCCCGGTGCAGCTGGATAAAAACACCCTGCTCAAGGGGCAGGAAATAAGCTCCGGCTATGTTTTCTGGCAGGAGGACATATCGGAATTGCAGGGCGTGCTGGACCAATTGCAGACGGTACAGGACGAATTGCGGGACACCGGGGACGTACTAAAGGCCGAGGCGGAGCAGCGCTCCTACTGGCTTAAGATCACCGAGGAAAACCGGCTATACGACATGGTGGAGCGGCAGACCCAAAGGCAGGTCGCGCTGCTTCGGAAGCTTCTCTCCCGGCTCCGTGCCACGGAGGATACCGAGGAGGCACGGCGGCTGCTGGGCCACATTGTGGTGATAGGCACATATGTAAAGCGGCGCAGCAACCTCATGTTCGTGGAGCGGCAGACAGGCACCCTGGAGGCGGCGGAGCTGAGCCTGTGTCTGAACGAGTCCGCTGCGGGGCTGGGCTTATGCAATATAAAATGCACCGTAAGGGCGGACATGGAGGGTCTGCTCCCGGCTGAATGGGGCAACATGATATACGATTTTTTCGAGGCGGCGGTGGAAATGAGCCTCACCTCCCTCACCTCCCTGCTGTTCTACGCAGGGGAAAGAGAGGGCACTGTCACCGCCAAGGCGGCTCTCTGCTGCCATGAGGACATGGGGGCGCTTTGTTGTGAATTCCCGAATGTTATAATAGAAAAAGACGAGGACGGCATACAGTACCTTACTCTCAGCATACCAAAGGAGGGCGGGGAATGAATTCCATAAAGGAGAGCTTTGACAACCTGCCCGTGGCGGTGTGCTTTTTCGATAATAGGGGCGTTGTGCGGCTCATGAACCGGCGCATGTTGAGCGTAGGCGCGGAGCTGTTGGGCAGCGGTGTGCAGACCTTAAACGAGCTGCGCCGGGCTCTTGATACCCCGCCGGAGTCCATAGAGCGGCTGGATGCAGAGATGGGGGTATATAAATTTCCAAACGGTACGGTGCTGCGCTTCGTTGAGCGTCAGATAACCGACAAAAGCGGCGGCAGCTATACGGAGGTCACCGCCTCGGACGTGACGAGGCTTGTAACCCTCCAGCAGGAGCTTAGAAAAGAAAACGCCCGCCTTGAGGACGCCAACCTGAGATTAAAGCGGCTGTACGACAGGATGCCGGAGATAGTGCGGGAGGAAGAGACCCTCGCCATGAAGCTGCGGGTACACGACGATATAGGCCATACCATACTTTCGGCCCGCCGGGCATTGAGGCAGGGGGAGAGCATGGAGGCCATACGTGAGAGCGCGGAGGCATGGGAAAGCACCATAGAGCTGCTCTGCCGAGCCAACAGCATGGGGGAGCCGGAGGACGCAATAGAGTACGCCAAGGCCCGGGCGGCGGAGCTTGGGGCGGAGGTCATAGTGGAGGGCAGCGCGCCAAAGGATGGAGAAATGCGGCACATATTTGCCCTTGCCATACGGGAATGTACCTCAAACTGCATACGCCACGCCGGGGGTAAGCGGATATTCGCCCGCTTCGCGCCGTACAGGGGAGGCTGGGGGATACACATAACCAACGACGGCAAGGTACCGGATGACGAAATAACCGAGGGCGGCGGGCTGTCGGCCCTCAGGCGGCGCATAGAGAACGCCGGGGGCATCATGAGGATAAAGAGCAGGCCCAACTTCGCGCTGAGCGCGTCGCTGCCATACGGGGAGGAAAACAAATGGTAAACGTAATGATAGTGGAGGATCAGAAGCTGGTGCGCAGCATTCTGGAAAGCTACATTAAAAAAGAGGAGGGCTATGAGCTGCTGTCCTCCATACCCGGGGCGGACAGGGCGGCGGACATATGCGATGCCTGCAGGATTGATTTGATACTCATGGACGTGCAGACCGAGCGGCGGGAAAACGGCCTCGCCGCCGTGGAGAAGATAAAGGCCAGCCATCCGGAGATAAAAATAGTGGTGGTGACATCCCTTGTGGACTGCGAGGTGCTGAGGCGCGCCCGCGAGGCCGGGGCGGACAGCCTATGGTACAAGGATACCGACGAGGAGCTTTTGATGGAGGCGGTGCGCCGCACCATGGCGGGGGAGCATATATTCCCGGACGCGCCGCCGGTGGTGGAGGTGGGCACGGCCAGGAGCACGGAATTTACCAACGCCGAGATGAAGGTGCTGCGCTGCCTGGTGAGAGGTATGTCGTATGGGGCTATCGCCGGGGCGCTGGGTATAGAGGTGACGACGGTGAAGTACCATGTCTCCAACATGCTGCAAAAGACCAATCTGGAGAACAAGCTGCAGCTGGCCATAGCCGCCAGCGAAGCGAAGCTGGTGGTGGAGCTGAACGAAAAATAATAAAATAATTATGAACAGGACCTGAACCCCGTACTTTTGTACGGGGCTTTTTTTGCGCGGCTGTGCGACAATACATAGATACAAATCAGTGTCCCATTTTTTGTGTGAAGTAAGACTCAGGACATTTTTCGACAATCTATTCAAGGAGGGAAAATAAAATGGCATTTTGCACCAACTGCGGCGCCAAGCTGCCCGACGGTTCCAGATTCTGCACAGAGTGCGGAGCGGCTATTGCGGCGAGCGCGCCGGCAACGCCGGCGGAGCCGGAAAAGAAGTACACCCCCGAAGCGCCGGCGGAGCCCGCGATACACCCCGACTCGGTGGATGCGCCCATGGAATACACCGCACCCGACCGGCCCACACAGCAGAGCTACACCCCGCCTGCACAGGGCAGCTATACTCCCCCCACACAGGGCAGCTATACTCCCCCGACGCAGGGCGGCTACACTCCCCCAACGCAGGGCGGATATACTCCCCCCACACAGGGCGGCTATACCCCCAACGCACAGCAGGGCGGCGGATACAGCTATAACGCCAACACCGCCAACACCGCCTATACCCCCGGCGCAAAGGCCAATAAGGCCCCCAAGGCCCCAAGGGCGCCCAAGGCCAAGTCCGGCAAGAGCAAGGCTCCCTTTATAATAGGCGGCGCGGTGCTGGTGTTCGTGCTGCTCATAGTGCTGCTTATAAGGGGCTGCACCGGCGCTGTAAAGGATGCCTTTGATCCCAACCTGGGCGTATACAACGCCACCACCGCCGAGATGTTCGGCATGGAGATGGACGTTACGGACGTATGGGAGGGCGGCGTATCCATAGAGCTGAAGGCCAAGGATAAGTGCGTGTTCACCATAGACGGTGAGCAGTACAACATAAAATGGACGCTGGACGGCAGCGACATAAGGATAAAGGGCAAGGGCCTCGACTGCGAGGGCACCCTTAACCGCGGCGTGCTGGTGCTGCAGGACGTAATGGATATGGGCGTCAACCTCACCTTCCAGAAGGAGGGCGGCTTCAGCGATAATATGCTGGACGGCGACGGCATGACCAGCAGCGACGGCGAGATAGGCGAGGACGGATACACTGCGGCCCAGAGGAAGTGGAACGGCGCATGGTACGGCAGCTTCCATGTGGTGGAGCAGAAGAACTTCGATTACCTTTCCGACGGCGCGGTATACGATGCGCTGATGGTCATAGACCTGGGCACCGACAACAAGGGTACCTTCGACCTCTATGTATTCAACGACTACGATGCACCTGCGGCGGCGGGCGAGTGCGAGGCTACGGAGACGAGCCTCACCGCCACCTCCGTCGAGATGCTCGGCCAGGATCTGGACAGCGTATACAACTGGATGCTCCTGCCCCGGCAGGATTACACCGACCAGTACTGCATGGGCGACACCTTCGAGCAGGACGAATACTACATGGAGTTCATGGTATTCATGAAGCCCTGGGGCGCGAGCTGGGATAAGGAGATAGCTGACGGCTACAACCTCCTGCCCCCCGCCATGGACGAATACAACGACCTCATAGCCGAGGGCGAAATGCCGCCCGTGGGCGAGGCCCCGATAGGCTACTTAGGCGCAGAGGCGCAGGGCGGCACGGCAGAGGCCCCCGTAGAAAATACCACCGAGACCCCGGCGCAGAGCGCCGCCCCCGCCGAGGGCTTTGACAGCGGCACCATCACGGAGACCGTAAGCGACTACTCCAAGGATGTATCGATCGACGTTTCCGTGACGCTCCCCGAGAGCGGCTGGAAGCTCAGCCACGAGCTCACCACCATGTACCTCTACAACGTGGACGACCCGGAGCATCTGTTCTCCGGCGACCCCCGCATACAGTTCGACATCTACACCAGCAGCGACAAGCTCAATTACTACGAGAAGAACTATGAGAACCTCAAGGACGAGGGCACCCGCACCATAGGCGGCGTGGAGCTCAAGGCGCGCTCCTACAAGAACGTGGGAATGCAGTGGACTGAGTACTACGGCGAGGTGCCGGGCGGCGGCTGGCTGTCCATAAAGATATCCAAGGTGGACATAGGAGCGGGCAGCGAGGGCGACGCCATACTCAACAGCATCTCCTTCAAGTAACAAAACGGAGCGCGGGCCTATGAAAAGGATAAAGCTGTTTACGGCGCTCCTGCTGGCGGCAGCCATGGTACTTCCCATGGCTGGCTGCGGCAAGGGCAAGCCCAAGGACGGCGGGGAAGCCTCCCCCGCCTCCTGCGCGGCGGCCGGAGAGTACGAGGTATACTCCATGACCACGGCGGGGACCACCCTCACACGCAGCCAGCTTGAAGCGGGCGGCATGGCGGAGGGCATGTTCCTGAAGATCAACGCCGACGGCACGGGCGAGATAAACTATACCGGCTCCCAGACCAACGCCATAAAGGTGGACGAAAAGGCGGGCAAGGTAAAGATAGAGGGCGGCGCGGAGCTGGACTACGCGCTGGAGGGCGGCAGGATAACCCTCACCTTCCCCGGCAATTCGCTGATAATGGTATATGAGAGCGAGGCCGCGGAGGAGGGCAAAAGCAAGGGCGATTTTGCCTCCTTCGGCAAAAAGGACGAGGAGCAGGCAGCCGCCCCCGACAGCCAGCCCGACATGGAGTTTATAAACGACTTCCTCGGCGACTGGCACGGCATGGCAGAATACTATGACTGCACCGGCGTATACGAGGCGAACAACCGCAACCAGTGCGAGATACTGGCGAGGATAACCTATGACGAGGACGCGGGCGAGCTAAAGCCCTTCGTGGGCGCGGCCTTTGACGGGGCAAATCAGTACAACTTCAAGATAACCTCCGCAACGGAATATCAGGACGACAGCTACCGCTACTTCAAGATAGGAGGCAGGTTCATGGATCAGCCCCTGGCGGAGGGCAGCCTTGTGGAGTACGAGGCGGAGTATGACAGGCTCTGGGTGATAGGCATAGCCGACGACGGCGAGGGCAACGTTCTCAAGCTGCTGGGCTGCCTCAGGAGGCCGGGCGCGAAGTGGGACTATGAAAACGACTACCCCTACATCGACAAGGACGGCGTAGAATTCTACAAGGGCAAGAGCCTCGAGGAGATAGCCAAGCTGTTAAAGGTGGACCTTAACGCGCAATAGGCAAAGGTAAAACCAAATAAATCAAAAAAACAGGGAGGAAAAATATATGCAGTACAGACTGGAAGGCGGCAGCTTACCCGCCGTAATAATCAACCTCAACCCCGGCGAGACCATGATAAGCGAGGCGGGCGGCAGGACGTGGTCGAGGGGCGCTGTGGATTCCACGGTCACCACCCTCGGCGGTGCGGGCAAGGCACTTGGCCGGGCACTCATGGGCGAGAGCCTGTTCATGAACCTTTATACGGCACAGGCCCCTGCGGAAATAGCGTTTTCCTCCTCCTTCCCCGGAAGGATAGTAGCCCGTGAGCTTGGCCCCGGCCAGAGCATTATCTGCCAGAAGCACGCCTTCCTCTGCGCCACATACGGCGTTGAGCTTTCCATGTTCTTCCAGAAGAAGCTGGGGGCCGGCCTTGTTGGCGGCGAGGGCTTTATAATGCAGAAGGTCACCGGCCCCGGCCTGGTATTCCTGGAGGTGGACGGCTACTGCCAGGATTACGATCTCGCCCCCGGCGAAAGGCTGGTATGCGACACCGGCGTGCTGGCGGTAATGGACGAGACCTGCTCCATGGACGTGCAGATGGTCAAGGGCGTGAAAAACGTATTCTTCGGCGGAGAGGGCATATTCGATACCGTAATAACCGGCCCCGGCAAGGTGCATCTTCAGACTATGACCATAGGCAGGCTGGCGCGGCAGATAATACCCTATATACCCAATAAAAAATAAATGAAAAGAATAGTTTCACTGCTGTTGGCGGCGCTGATGCTAAGCGCCGCGGGCTGCTCCAGGGCTCCGGAGGCGCCTGATATGCCGTCAAAAACCCAGAGCCCGGCGGAACAGGCTCTGCCGGAAAGCGGCAAAAGGCTGAACGAGACAGCACTGCCGGAGGCTCAGACCCAGCAGGCCCAGCCCGTTGTGACCGATCAGGCCGAGCCGGAACCGGAGCAGACCGGGGCTGCTGCAACAGAGCAGGCCGAGCCGCCGGCGGAAGACCCCATAACCATGGAGGGAAAAGATATGCAGATAACCTTTGACAGACTGCCCGACACGCTGGAGGAGTTCAGCGCGCTGTGCAATGACCTTACAAAGCCCGAGAATACCTGCGCCCTGTTTTTGCTGGCGCTGAACCTTTACACAAAGGACAAGGCGGCGGGAGAAAAGGCCATAGACATGCTGCGGGGCCCCCGTCCCATGACAGGCATAGACTCACAGTTCGTACGGGACAGGCTGAGAGATAAAAAATACCTGCCTCTGGCCTACTTCGACGGGGCCACCCCGGAGAACGGCTACGAACCAACCCAGCCGTATGTTTTAAACCTCTACCCCGACCAGCGGCCCCAGGATTGCGAGGAGGGGTATATGCGGCTGTTTTTAAAGACGGCGGGCGCAGACGCTGCCCGGCCCATCAAGCTCAGGCAGAAGGGGGACAACTGGTATCTCTGGGAGTATTCCAGCATACTCACAGGCATCCGCGTCCCCGCCCAAGAGGATCCCTGGGCATGAGGCGGGTAGTGCTGCTTGCGCTCTGCGCGCTGCTTCTTTGCGGCTGCGCGAGGAACAACGACCTTGCGGATGCGCTGGTAAACAGCATAGACGTATCCGCCCCCGCGCCTACCCGGCGGCCCATAGAGATGCCCAAGGCGGAAGCAACACCCGCGCAGGAGCCGGAGCAGACCGCCGCGCCCGATACGGACGATGAAGGAGGAGTGCTGTACCTCGTCAGCCTTTATGGCGAAAGCGAGGACGCATTTGAGCTTAAGCTACGCCCCATGATAAGCCTATGTGACAAGGACCTTGAGGAAAGCATGGCGAGATACGGCCTAACCTACGACGACTTCTACGGCAACGAGGGCATGCTGGTCTGCCCGGATGAGGAGGTGTTCCACACCGCCACGGTGCTCAAGGACTCCGACGTCATATTTACGCTGCTCAACTGGGACAGCGACGAGCCCTGGGAGGACACCATACCCCTGACGGCGGAGAAGTATCTGGCATATATGCGCATGATGGCGGAGGACGGCAACTCCATGCTGGCGGAGGTCAGCACCTTCTCCGGCATGGTGACGGGGCTTGAGGAAGTATACGTACCGTAATAAAAAAACGCCCCCGGAAGGAGACAGACCCAAGCCGGGGGATAAATGCAAAAATTCAGAAAGGAGCTATTATATGGGACTGTTTGACAAAAAATACTGCGATATATGCGGCGAGAAGATAGGGCTTTTGGGCAACCGCAAGCTGGAAGACGGCAACCTCTGCAAGGACTGCGCCAAGAAGCTGTCGCCATGGTTTTCCGACAGGCGCAGCAGCACCGTGGCCGAGATAAAGGAGCAGCTTGAATACCGGGAGCGCAACAAGGAGGCGGTAGCCAACTTCCACATAACCCGGACGCTGGGCAGCAGCACCAGGATACTGCTGGACGAGGACGCACAGAAATTCATGGTGACCTACGCCCGGAACATTCAGGACGCCAATCCCGACGTGCTGGATTACTCACAGGTGACGGGCTGCCGGGTGGACGTGGACGAGAGCCGCTCCGAGATAAAGCGGGACGGCCCCGACGGCAAGGAGGTGAGCTATAACCCGCCCCGCTATGAGTACAGCTATGATTTCGAAGTGATAATAAGCGTCAACCATCCCTACTTCAACGAGATGAAGTTCCGCCTCAACGACAGCTCCATAGAGATAAACAACCTGGGCAGCACCGGCCTCATGCCAAAGGCCGTAGATCCCCGCTCCAGCATGGAGTACCTCTCCTATGAAAAGCTGGGGCAGGAGATAGTGGACGCGCTGACCCACGTGAGGGAGACTGTCCGTGAGAACATCGTCGCCGCCAAGGCCCCCAGGCAGGCGGTGATATGCCCCTGCTGCGGCGCGAACACCTTCCCGGACGCCTCCGGCTGCTGCGAGTACTGCGGCAGCCCGGTAAAGTAGGGGCGACATGGCAAAGCGGAAGCGGCCCATGCTCAAATGGATAATAATACTCGCCGCCATAACCATAATAATATGGGGCGGCGCGCTGGCCTACCGCCATTTCGTGACCGACCGGACAATGGACAAGGACGGTATGGAGAACCCGAACTATGTGCAGCAGCTTGACGGCCTGAGCTACGACATGGCGGAGCAGGCGGAAGACCTTTGCGCCCCCTGGAGCAGCGATGAGGGCTACGCTGTGGCAATAGACGGCGAGACACTGACCCTCAGTGAAAAGGGCGGGGAGCTGTGCGCCAAGGAATACTGCGCCATCTCCGACGGCATATACCGCATATACGCCATGGACGGCGGAAGCTTCGGCGAGTTCGATTATTTCGACTATGCCCCCGGCGTTCTGACCGGCTACATTGGCAGTGACACGGACAACCCGGTGTATGTGGAGTTTTCCCACCGATAAAGCCGAACCAATCGAAAAAGCCCGCATTGCGGGCTTTTTTATATGTGCCGGATCTGAGCTAATCCTCCGTCGCTCCCATATGGGAAGGGCGCAGAGCGGCGCTTTGCTGCAAAAGCTGCATGGTGTTTATGTCCACAACGTCCACCGAGCTCAAGGCTATGGACGCTATGGCGAGGCCCCTCTGCCCGCTCCAGCTGTCCTTGAGCGCCAGATTAAGGCTGTCGCAGAGCTCCTGAGTGCAGCCTATGAGCTGGCTTGGCCTCATGCCCTTTTCCGAGAGCAGGGCGAGGGCCCATTGCAGTGCGGATAGCAGCTCAGAGTCCATCTGCGGCGTTACGGAGCTTGAATAGTAGGCGTTGGCGTTGCCGGAGAGGTTTTTGAAGAACAGCTCAGGGTCGGCAATTCTGTAAGAATACATTCCTGCGCAGAACACGCCGCCGTCCATGTCCAGCCCGGTGTTTGGGTCCCGGAACCTGAAGGGTATGGGGGCGTTTACCTCAAAGGGGCTGCCGGGTATCTCAAGAGTATTTATGTAATACAGCCGCTGCGTCACCGGCACTATGTCGCCGCCGAACTGTGCGCGGCTCATTATGTCGCCTATAAGGCTGCCTACGCCGCCCTTGCTGAATATGCCGGCGGATCTTTTACTGCTGAAGATGTTCTCCCCCGGCCGGTCGTATACGCCGGTTATGGCGCCGGACTCGGTAGCTATGGCGCACTGGCCGTCCGCCACTATTATCAGGGAGCCGTCGGTTATAACGTCGCCGCTGCCGCGGTTGACGCTCCGGGCGCTTTCCATCCTGACTCCTCTGGTCTGGAGCAGGCCGCCCTCCATGCTGCCGCAGCAAAAGCATTCCTTCCACTGGTCGGCGGCGGCGCTGCTCACCGCCGTGCCGAAGGCCTTTATAATGCCCATATCCCGGCTCCTTTTCTTTCATAATGCCCGTTTATATATTTAATTGTAACTGAGAAGAGGGAGGGAGTCAACAGGAAGGGGCGGCTGCTACTCCCCGCCGTCGGGACAGATGGTTTATGCGGTATGAAGCGGGCCGCACAATATATGCAGCCCGGCATCCCCGGCAATGGGGGAATATAATTTACCATCCCCCTTTTCCGGGGGCATTTTCTTATTTTGCCGCTTACAGCTTGTGCACATACAGCGCCCGTATGGCGTTGAGCACGGCAAGAACCATTACGCCCACATCGGCGAATATGGCCGCCCACATGTTGGCTATGCCCAGCGCGCCAAGTATCAGGCAGAGCGCCTTTACGCCAAGGGCAAACGCTATATTCTGGTAGACTATGCCGATGCATTTTCTGGATATCTTTATGGCCTTGGATATCTTCATGGGGTCGTCGTCCATAAGGACTATGTCGGCGGCCTCTATGGCGGCGTCTGAACCCATAGCGCCCATGGCTATGCCTATATCCGCCCGGGAGAGTACCGGGGCGTCGTTTATGCCGTCCCCCACGAAGGCCAGCTTGCCTTTCCTGCCGGTTTCGGCAAGCAGCTTTTCCACCTCTGCTACCTTATCTGCCGGCAGCAGGTCGCTGCGGTACTGGTCTACCCCAAGCTTTTTGGCCATGTGCTCCGCAACGCGGCCCATATCGCCCGTGAGCATGACGGTCTTTTTTACGCCTATCTTCTTCAGCTCGGCTATGGCCGCCCTGGAGGTGGGCTTTTCAACGTCGGATATAACCACGTGGCCGGCGTACTTGCCGTCTATGGCGATGTGTATTATGGTGCCTGAGCTGTGGCAGTCCATGTAATCTACGCCAAGGCGTTTCATGAGCTTGCCGTTGCCCGCGGCCACCTCTGCGCCGTCCACCCTTGCGATGACGCCGCTGCCGCTTATCTCCTGTATGCCGGTGACCCGGTCGCGCTCTATTTCCCTGCCGTAGGCCCTTTGCAGGCTCTTGCTGATGGGGTGGGAGGAGGCGCACTCCGCAAGCGCCGCCAGCTCAATAAGCTTTTCCTCCGGGATAGTGTTGTGGTGTATCCCGCTCACCTCAAACACGCCCCGGGTGAGTGTGCCGGTCTTGTCGAATACCACTATGCTGGTCTGGGACAGGGCCTCAAGGTAGTTGGAACCCTTTATCAGCACACCCTCCTTGCCGGCACCGCCCAATCCGGCGAAGAAGCTCAGCGGAATGCTTATCACCAGCGCGCAGGGGCAGCTGATTACCAGGAAGGTCAATGCCCGGTATACCCATATTTCCCAGCCGCCCGGCATGCCCATCATGAGATTTATAACGGGGGGCAGTATGGCGAGGGCCAATGCGCTGCAGCATACGGCAGGGGTATACGCCCGGGCGAACCTGGATATGAAGTTCTCGGAGCGGGATTTATGTGAGCTGGAATTCTCCATAAGCTCCAGTATTTTGGATACGGTGGATTCGCCGAAGGCCTTGGTGGTGCGAACCTTCAGCACGCCGGTGAGGTTGATGCAGCCGCTTATGATATCGTCCCCATCTTTTACGTCCCGGGGCTGGCTTTCGCCGGTGAGGGCGGCGGTGTCAAGGGAGGAGGCGCCTTCTATGACTTGGCCGTCTATGGGCACCTTTTCGCCGGGCTGCACTACTATCACGCTGCCGGCAGGGATCTGGTCCGGATCTACCTGCTCAAGCCTGCCGTCCCTTTCGATATTGGCGTAGTCGGGACGGATATCCATCAATGCGGCGATGTTCCTGCGGCTCTTGCCCACGGCGTAGCTCTGGAACAGCTCGCCTATCTGGTAGAACAGCATTACGGATACCGCCTCGGCAAAGTCGCCGGTTTTCTCGTATATGGCCAGAGCTATGGCGCCTACGGTGGCTACGGCCATGAGGAAGTTTTCATCGAAGACCTGATGGTTGATTATGCCCCGGAAGGCCTTTCGCAGTATATCGTAGCCTATGGTTATATAGCTTGCGGCGTAGAGCGCAGTCCCTGCCCAGCCGCCTATTTTGAACAGCTTCACCGCCGCAAGCAGCACAGCCGCTATGACTATGCGGATAAGCATTTTTTTCTGTTTCCTGTTCATATGCCGCTCCCTTCGGAAAACAGCGCCCCTTTATTTTAAGGAGCGCAGAGATATTGTGAGTATTACAGATATATCTCGCAGTCCTCTTCCACCTTTTTGCAGTTATTGAGCACGTTCTTCATGACGGCATTGACATCGCTGCCATCTGCGAATTCCACTATCAGCTTCTGGGTCATGAAATTTACTACGGCCTTTTGGACGCCCTCGGTCCTGTTGGCGGCTTCCTCCATGAGGTTGGCGCAGTTGGCGCAGTCCACCTCGATGCGGTAGGTCTTCTTCACGGTATGCATTCTCCTCTCAAAATCCATATCCTAATCGAACAATTAAGTACTTGTTTAATCGTTATGAGAAAAGTATAATCTCATCAGGGCTTAAAGTCAACACAGCCGCCGGCCTACCTTCTTTTTGGGCGAAAAGTCCTTCCAAACGGAACAGGCGGCGCAAGGAGGACAATATATAATATGTTGCAGCTTCCCCACCATCACCGCGACGACGACAAGACGGAGCACCTTGAGGCCTGCCTGCAAAGGGTAGAGCATTTCCAGACGGTATCCGAGCTTTTCCGCCAGCTTTCGGACAGCAGCAGGATACGCATATTCTGGCTTTTATGCCACTGCGAGGAGTGCGTGCTGAACATATCGGCGCTTATGGATATGTCCAGCCCTGCGGTATCCCACCACCTGAAGCAGCTCAAGACCAGCGGCCTGATAGTCAGCCGCAGAGAGGGCAAGGAGGTATGCTACAGGGCGGCGGACACGGAGCAGGCGAGGCTGCTGCACATTATGATAGAGCGCACCATGGAGATAGCCTGCCCAAAGGAGGATGCGGCGGAGGCAGCGGCGGTGCCCCAGTCACTGGACCCGGACGCAAAATCCGGACAGAACCACGGCGGCTACCCCCTTGAGCAGATAGAGACCATACGCCGGGTACACGACCTGCTTACCGAGGATCTTTCCAGCAGGATCACCATCGAGGAACTTTCCAGGCGGTTCCTCATGAACCCATCTACCATGAAGGAGCTTTTCAGGGCGGTATACGGAAGCTCAATAGCCGCCCACATAAAGGAGCACCGTATGGAAAGGGCGGCGGAATTATTAAAGGACACAGACCAAAGCATGGCGGAAATAGCCAATGGGGTGGGTTATGGGAGCCAGAGCAAATTCACGGCCCAATTCCGAAAGGCCTACGGACTGCCGCCTACCGAATACCGCAAGCGGGTAAGAAAGTAAATATTTCGCAGAAGTGGCAGAGACCACTTCTGCGAGTTTTTCTCGGGTTTTGCCTCTCGCTTTCGCTCCCGGGCGGCAAAACCCGCAAAGAACGAAAACCCCTGGGTTTTCATCCGTTTTGACGCACATGTCGTCAAAGCCGGAATAAAATTAAGGGGCCGCGGCCCCTTAACAACCCTGAGGTTTTTAAGTTTTTAAATTGTTGTTTTACTTTCCGATATATTCGCAGCCCATGTACTTTACCAGCACATCGGGTACCTTCACGGTGCCGTCGGGCTGCTGGTAATTCTCCAGTATGGCGGCTACGGTGCGGCCTACGGCTACGCCGGAGCCGTTGAGGGTGTGCAGCAGCTCGGGCTTGGCGCCCTTTTCCCGGCGGAAGCGTATCTGAGCGCGGCGCGCCTGGAAGTCCTCAAAGTTGGAGCAGGAGCTAATCTCCACATACCTGCCGTAGCTGGGCATCCATACCTCTATGTCGTAGGTCTTGGCGCTGGAGAAGCCCAGATCGCCTGTGGAGAGCACCACTACATGATAGGGCAGGCCGAGGCCCTGCAGCACCTTCTCGGCGTCCCGGGTCAGGGACTCCAGTTCGTTGTAGCTGTCCTCGGGCTTTGTGAACTTAACAAGCTCCACCTTGTTGAACTGATGCTGGCGGATAAGCCCGCGGGTATCGCGGCCTGCGGAGCCGGCTTCGCTGCGGAAGCAGGCGCTGTATGCGCAATACTTGATGGGCAGCTTATCGCCGTCCACTATCTCCCCCCGCAGCATGTTGGTGACGGGAACCTCGGCGGTGGGGATAAGAAAGTAATCGGTATCGGCTACCTTGAAGGCGTCCTCCTCGAATTTGGGAAGCTGGCCGGTGCCGGTCATGGAAGCCCGGTTTACCATATAGGGAGGAAATATCTCGGTATAGCCGTTGGCGGTATGGGTATCCAGATAGTAGTTGATTATGGCGCGTTCCAGGCGGGAGCCCAAGCCCCTGTATACCGTGAAGCGGGTGCCGGTGATCTTGCCTGCGGTGGCGAAATCCAGTATGCCCAGGTTTTCACCTATGTCCCAATGCGCCTTGGGCTCGAAGTCGAACTTCGTGGGCTCTGACCAGCGGCGCACCTCTACGTTGGCCTTGTCGTCCGCCCCTTCGGGTACGGATTCGTGGGGTATGTTGGGAACGCTCATGAGCATGGACTGGAGCTCCTCGTCCATCTTTGCTATCTGGTCGTCCAGCTCCTTTACCCTTGCGCCCAGCTCCTTCATTTCGGCCATGAGGGCGGTGGTGTCCTCCCCTGCCTTCTTCATGGCGGGGACCCTGGCGGAGCCCTCGTTGCGCTTTGCCTTGAGCTGCTCTACCTCCTGCATTACTTCCCGGCGCTTCGCGTCCAGCTCCAAAAGGGCAGTGACGTCCGCGCCCTTATTGCGGCGCTTGCGCATGGCTTCCACCAGTGCCTCGGGATTCTGACGAATACGTTTGATATCCAGCATTTTTCTTTCCTCCTGATGAAAGAATAAAAATAATATCGATGCTTACATTCTCTCCGGCGCCTGCAGGCCTACGAGATAAAGGCCCTTCTTTATGGTGATCCTCGCGGCGTCCGTGAGGGCCAGACGGGCGGCGGATACGCCTGCGTCATCGGTCATTATATGGTTGCAGAAGTAGAACCGGTTGAACGCCGTGCAGACCTCCATTGTGGCACGGGCCACCAGGTAAGGCTCGTTCTTGTCCGCAGCCCCCCTTACTGCCGCCGGGAATGCGGCTATGGCCTTGGCGAGGGCCACCGTCGCGTCGTCGGAGAAGCAGGAGGGGTCTATCCTGTCCGCGTCATAGCCCCCCGCCTTTCGGAGCACCGAGCAGCAGCGGGCGTGGGTGTACTGGGCGTAAGGGCCGGTTTCGCCGTCAAAGTTCAAGACCTTATTCCATGAGAAGGTTACGTCCTTTATGCGGCTGTTGTACAGCATGCCCCATACCACGGCGCCAACGCCTACGGCCGCTGCTACATCATCCTTATCGGGAAGGTCGGGGCTCTTATCTTCTATTATCTTGCCGGTCTTTTCCGCTGCGGCGTTGAGCACGTCCTCAAGGTACACCACGTTGCCGTGGCGGGTGGAAAGGGTGCCCTCCTCCATGGATACCATGCCGAAGTTCACATGCTCGCAGTCCTTCACCCAATCATTGCCCATGAGCTCCAGCACCTTGAAAAACTGCTTAAAGTGCAGGTTCTGCTGGTAGGCCACAACGTACAGCGACTTTACGAAGTCATAGGTATTCTTTCTGTATATGGCTGCCGCAAGATCCCGGGTGGCGTAAAGGGTTGCGCCGTCGGAGCGGAGTATGATGCAGGGGGGCATATCGTATGCCGAAAGATCCACAAGGGTCGCCCCCTTGTCCACTGTGAGCAGTCCCTTTTCCCTCAGCTCGTCTATGACTGCACCCATCTTGTCCTCATAGAAGCTTTCGCCTGCGTAGCTGTCGAAGTGTACGCCCAGCCGGTCGTATACCTTGCCGACCTCCTTGAGGGTAAGATCCTTGAACTGCTGCCAGAGGGTGACGGCTTCATTATCCCCGCTCTCTATCTTCTTGAACCAGGCGCGTGCCTCGTCGTTCATCTCGGGGTGGGCCTCCGCCTCCTCGTGGAAGCGGACATAGAGCTTCACCAGCTCCCGCACGGTGCATTGGGGCACCGGCTTGTCCCCCCACTTTTTATAGGCGACTATCATCTTGCCGAACTGGGTGCCCCAGTCCCCCAGGTGGTTTATGCCTATGGCGTTGTAGCCCAGCGCCTTGTATATCCTGTAAAGGGAGTTGCCTATTGCGGTGCTGGGCAGATGGCCTATGTGGAAGGGCTTGGCGATGTTTATGGAGGAATACTCCACGCATACGTTCCTGCCGCCGCCAATATTGTCGTTGCCGTAGCTGTCGCCCTGGGCAAGCACCTTGTTGAGCGTATCCCGCACGAAGGCGGTCTTGTCTGCGAAAAAGTTAAGGTAACCGCCCTTGGCCTCCATGGAGGCTATGCCGTCTATGTGGCCTATGCTCCCTGCAAGCTCTGCGGCTATGGCGGGAGGGGCCTTGCGCATGGTCTTTGCGAGGCGGAAGCAGGGGAAGGCGTAGTCGCCCATGGCGGGGTCGGGAGGAGTTTCCAGCCAGTCCTTGAGCTGATCCGCTTCCAGTCCGGTCTGTGCCGCTATTGCGGCGGCAATGCGCAGCTTGTTTTCCATTATGTGAATTCTCCTGTAAATTTCTTTTTTAGCTATTCTTCTATTCGCGTTATGTCGGCGCCCAGCGCGCGGAGCTTTTGCTCCAGGAACTCGTAGCCCCGGTCGATAAAGTGTATATGGCTTATGGTGCTCTCGCCCTCGGCGGCAAGGGCGGCTATGACCAGGGCGGCGCCCGCCCTGAGGTCGCTTGCGCAAAGGGGCGCGCCGTAGAGCCTTTCCACTCCCTCCACGGTGGCCGTACGGGAGCTTATTGAAATGCTGGCTCCCATCTTGGCAAGCTCCGGCACGTGGTTGAAGCGGTTCTCGAATATGTTTTCCATTATGAAGCTGTTGCCCTCCGCCGTGGCCAGAAGCGCCATCATGGGCTGCTGAAGGTCCGTTGGGAAGCCGGGATAGGGCAGCGTCTTTATGTTGACGGCCCGGGGCCGCTTGTCTGCGGATACCCGGATGAAGAAGTCCCGTCCGTCGTCCCCCTCCGAAACAGTCACGCCGCACTCCATGAGCTTGGCGGAGATGGCCTCAAGGTGGGTGGGGATAACGTTGTTGATTATCACGTCTCCCCTGGTGGCGGCGGCGGCTATCATGAAGGTGCCGGCCTCTATCTGGTCGGGTATGACGGCGTAGGTGCAGCCGTGTAGCCTGCGCCCGCCCTGTATGCGGATAACGTCTGTTCCAGCGCCCTTTACGTTTGCGCCCATCATGTTGAGGAAGTTGGCAACGTCAACCACATGGGGCTCCTTTGCGGCGTTGGCAATTATGGTCTGCCCCTCGGCGGCCACGGCCGCAAGCATTATGTTGATGGTGGCGCCTACGCTCACCACGTCCAGGTATATCTCGGCGCCCTTGAGCTTATCCGCCCTTGCCTTTACAGAGCCTCCCTGTATTACTATATCCGCGCCCAGCGCCCGCATGCCCTTTATGTGCTGGTCTATGGGCCGCTGGCCTATGGCGCAGCCGCCGGGGAGGGCGATCTCCGCCTTTTTGTACCGGCCCAGCAGCGCCCCGAGAAGGTAGTATGAGGCCCGCATGGAGCTGACCATTTTCCCCGTCACGCTGAAGGTGTTTATGCCGGAGGGGTCTATGCGCATGCTGCCGTCAGGGGTACGGGATATGGCCGCGCCCATGCTGGTGAGTATTTCCTCCACTATGCGCACGTCCTCTATCTCGGGGAGGTTTTCCAAGAGGCAGCTTTCGCCTGAGAGTATGACGGCGGGTATT
This sequence comes from Clostridiales bacterium, assembly GCA_004557245.1. Lineage (GTDB taxonomy): Bacteria > Bacillota > Clostridia > Christensenellales > CAG-138 > SFEL01. Next base: position 18,896 of record SFEL01000018.1, read on the forward strand.
ATGGCGAGAGCCGCGTTTTTGGCCCCGCTTATAGTCACCGCGCCTTCAAGGCGTTTTCCGCCGTTTATTCTGTAATACGCCATTTATGCTCCCGAAAAAATAATTCTTTATCCAAAGAGGGGATAATCCCTCTCTAACCTGATAATTATACTATGCCTGCGGTGTTTTTGGCAAGACAAACAGGGATATTAAAAGGAACGGCGGAGCCGCTCCTCTTGGCTGTCAAAAAAGTGGCTGAATGCCACTTTTTTGAGTTTTACGGGTTTTGCCTCTCGCGTTCGCTCCCGGGCGGCAAAACCCGCAAAGTACGAAAACCTCTGGGTTTTCATCCGTTCTGACGCACACCCCCCAGGGGGCCTTCTCTTGCCCCAGCAGGGCAATTCACCTTGTGTCGTCAGAGCCGGATTGAACATAAGGGGCTGCGGCCCCTTATCAACCCCGGAGGCTAATTTTCCTTGATATAGTACCTCGGATTGTAGGCTATGCCGTCAATCCTGAGCTCAAAGTGCAGATGTGCTTCGGTACAGCTGCCTGAGTCACCGGCCTTGCCTATGATCTGGCCCTTGGCTACCTTATCGCCGGGAGCCACGGAGAACTGGCTCAGGTGGGCGTAGCGGGTGACGAACCCTTCGCCGTGGTCTATCTCTATGATGTTGCCGTAGCCGCCCCGATTTATGGCGCAGACCACGGTGCCTCCCTCGCTGGACAGCACCGGGTCTCCGGTCTTTGCGGCGTAGTCCAGGCCGAGATGCAGCACGCCGTCCCTTTGTCCGTAGTTTGAAATTATCTCTCCCTCCGCTACGGGGGAAGCAAAGCTGAGCGCCTCGGGCTTTCTGCCCTCCTTGCCCTCGTGCCTGCCCGGCTCGCCGCCGCTCTTTTTATCGGTGCCCTGAAGTATTACCGTATCCTGGGGTTCCACCGTAACTGTTTCGCTCTTGCTGCGGCTGGAGCTTTTTTCGCCGTTTATGTATACCGTATGGTTCACGGTGGTTCTGCTGCCCGCCCTGCCTAAGGTGAGGGTAATGCCGGTGCCGGCCACCAGTGTGGGGTCTTTCTCCACCTTTGAGCCGAAGGGCAGCTCCTTCGTTTCGCTGCTCGTCACGGTGGTAATGACCTTCAGAGGACTGCTTGAGGAGGTGAACTTTTCGTATACCTGGTCGTAGCTGGAAATGTCTTCGGGCTTTGCGTCGGGCTGGGGCTGCATCTCTACCGCGCCGTAAAGCTCGGTGGTGCGGTCTCCGGATTCCGTCACCTTGCCGTCGAAGTAGCTTTTGACTTCCTCCAGCAGCGATTCCGCGGCCTCGGTGCTGGCCAGCACCGCCCTTGTCCTGCCGTCTATGACTATGGCGCAGGGCGTATACTGTTCCGGCGCCATGGCCTGCTCTGTGCCGGGGCTGTTATCGGCCGTTGCCTCTTCAGCGTCGCTTGCTCCGTAAGCTTTAGGCTGGGCAAGCTGTTCCCCCACATTGCTTTCGGACAGTATGGAGGTGCCGTTGTAGCATTCCGGCGGCAGAAGCGAGGAACCCTTGGCGATTCCAAACGCAAGGGCTGTTACTGGCAGCGCAAGCAGCAGCAGCGGGAGCAGCCTGTCCCACTTCTTTTTTGGGGTCTCGGTTATCTCGTACAGCCTGCCCGTTTCCTCATCCCATATGTACCTGCCGAAAAAGCCGTCGTCCTCCCCGCCGGCGTGCTCCGTCGCCTCCTCGACCGCCTGATCTATCATTTCGGCTTCCACGGGTATTTCCGACCCGTTATTTTCTTCAGTTAAGATGTCCTTTTCTTCTTCCATGGCGGTATTATACCCTATTTCGCCATATACCGCAATCAGGGCAGGGGCACGGTAGCCTCGGTTTTGCCCTTGGGGTATTCCCGGGAATCGTAATAGGGGGAGTAGGTGTAGATGTATATATCGTCGTCCCTGAAGTCCAGTATGCGCATGTATCCGCCTCCGCCGGCCTTGCTGCCCTGGAAGTTGGAGAGAATGGCGTATACCGTCCTGTCCGGATCGCCGTCGCCGTCGTCGTCAAGCTGCACGCTTTTGTCGGAGATATCCCGGCAGTGGCCGCACAGCACCAGAAAAACGTTGGGGTTGGCCTTTACTATCTTTTCGAATATGGCCTTTCCCTGGGTGGTGTAGGAAGCGCTCTTTTTAAGGTAGCTGTGGGTGATTATTATGGCGGCCCTGTTGCTGTATTGCCGCAATACTCCGTTTATCCAGTTTACCTCGTCTTCGCTGGGCCCCCTGTTGGAGAAGGCTATGCCCATGAATATGTAGTCCCGGCCGTTTGCTGAAAACAGCTCGTAGCGGCTGCCGGTATCGCCGTATTCCTGAGACATGGAGGCGGGGCGGAGGCTGAGCACGTATTTCAGGAAGTTGGCGTAGTTCATCCTATAGCCTATATCGTGGTTGCCGCATACCGTCAGGAAGGGAATGGAGGCGCTGCTGAGTATGCCCATGGATTCCCTGGCCTGCCGCCACTGGTCCTCGGAGCTCCAGCTGCCTACCACGTCGCCGGTATGAAATACAAAGCGTATATCCAGTGCCGCCCTGTTGTCGGCTATCCACTGGGTCATGCCGTCGAAGATGGGCTTGTAGGCATTGTGATAGTTCTGGGTATCGCTGAGCCATGCTATGGTGAAGGCCTGTGCCTGTGAGAACAAAAGCGCAATGCACAGCACAAATGGGGCCAGTAAGCGTCTTACCCTAAACATCAAAAAAGTCACTCCTTAGTATATAAGCGTAATGTAATAAGCTTTATTTGAGCCTGAGCCGGAGGTCGTCTCCCTCCAGCCGCAGCACCATGGTCTCCCGGGGCGCCACGAGGCGGGAAAAGAATCTGTCTCCGTAGCTTGCGAGAATGTCGTCAAGGCTCCTGTTGGTGGCCCAAAGGGTGGCCTTCCTGGCGCTCTGCCGCTCGTTGAGGATGGAGAACAGAGTCTCACGGGTGACGGAGTTTATCATGGGCTCTGTGCCCAGGTCGTCTATTATCATGAGATCAGGGCCGAGGATATCCGGGCTTTCGCCCCTGCCCCGTATGCTATCCATAAAGGCGTTGATGAGGTTGTAGGCGGAGGCCTTGTATACGTCGTAGCCCCTGGAGGATACCTCCAGAGCTATGGCGTTTAGCAGGTAGCTCTTGCCGAGGCCGGTGCCGCCCATGAGCAGTATCCCCATAGGGTCGCACTTTGGGAAGGCCCTTGCGTACCCCTCGCACAGCTCACGGGCCTTGAGGGCAATGCGCTTCTGGCGGTCGCACGGGTATATGTCGGAGCGAAACATTGCGAAACTCTGTTGCGGATCGATACCCGATGTAGCGTACATTTCTTCCAGAATGCGGGCTTTCATGCAGGGACAGAGCTTTTTCACCGTATCTCCCACATAACCGATATCGTTACAGGCTTTACAGCGATAGTGTGGCAGCATATGGTCTGGCGGCAAACCGGCCGAAAGCAGCAAATTCAGCTCTTCTTTGTCCAGCTGCTCAACTTTATTGCGCAGCTCGGACGAGTCCTCGTTCCGCATTATCGTAAGGCCTGTGTCGAAGGCCAGCCGGCGGCGCTCGGAGGCTATTTCCCTGAGCCTCGGTATGGCCGTATAGGCGGCCTCCCGGCGCTCCCCGGCCTCCCGCTCCGCCCTTTCGCGGCTCATTCTGTATTCGTATATCAGCTCCGGAGTAGGCTTCATTTTTTGTCCTCCTCGTCCTCCAAGAGGGTTATTCCGATGCTCTTTAGATCCTCGTCGGAGTATTTGCGCTGGCCGTAGTTCATGAAGTAGGAGGACTGCTGCTTTTTGCCGCCTTCTGCGTCGGGCTGACTTTCCAGCTCCCCTATGGCCTTCTTGGCCTGCTGCAGCGTGGTAACGCCCTTTTCGTGCAGCTGCTCTATGAGCCGGCGGGTCCTGTCGAAGGGGTGGCTGTAGCCTGCTGAGCGTTCAGCTGCCAGCAGCACCGCCTCCGGCTGCATGTGCCAGGATACCGTCCATGTGCTTACCGCTTCCTTTTCCCTGCGCCCCGGCGCGCCCTTTAGCCCGGCGCGGGAATAAATCTCCCGGGCAAGCTCCTCGGTGAGCGCGGCGGACTTAATGGCCTCCTGCACCCCTCCCTCCATGCGCATGCCCTCGAGTATGGCGTTCAGGTATGCGAAGGTGGGCTTATCGGAAGAGGTCATGGCGGGGCAGGCGGAAAGTATCTCGTCCAGCGTCATGCCCCATTCCTCGGTCCATTTCTTATACAGGGCAAGCTCGTCCTCAGTGGCCATGCGCCCCTTGCGCCAGCGGGCAAGTATGGCCTTTGCGCCGCCCTGAAGCTCGGTGTCCAGCTTTATGCGCTGCTCCGCGTCTGCGGCGGTAAGCACCCCTTCTTTGGCCCATTCCCGGGCCATCCTGTCCATGAACTGTATCTTGACGGAGGGACCCTTCAGCTCCATGCAGCGGCGTACAAGCATTACTGCCGCCGCCTCCTCCAGGCCGAATACCTCTATCCAATCGTATATCTTTGAAAGCTCGCCGGGGGTGAGCACCCGCGCGCCGCAGGCCTGGCGAAGCGCCGAAACGAGCGGGGCGTACTTGCGGGCGCCGCCGGTGACGGGACCTGCCTGAACGGATAAATATTCAACGCTTAACGGCTCCTGCTCCACTATGCGCAGCAGGCCCATGTCCTGCCAGTATAAGAAGGCCTCCACCGCCTTGGCGCTGTCAATGCCGAGGGACGCGCAGAGGTCGGCGTTTTCCAGCCTCCGGCAGCCGCACTGCATAAGGCCGAAAAGGTATACCTTGCAGTAAAGCTCGGGTGCCTTGGGCATGTACTCCAGTATGAAGATGTTCTGCACAGAGGTACAGCCCATCAGGGCCGCACCCTGCTCAAAGCCGCAGCGTATCATTTATGGCGCCTTTCGTGAGTGTATTTTATAAAATCAGTATTTATACAGCATTTCTGCCGGTTTATTCATATGTATGTGCATATATGGTATGCTGCCTTACTTTGCCCTTATCTTGCAGGTGAAATCACTGGTGGTCATCTTATACAGGCATACGGCATCCGCCATACTGGCGGTGAAGGGCGCCTCTATGCCCGCCTGATGTTTCATTATCCTGTTCAGGGCGTATATTTTTTCTTCCGTATCCTCTATGAACTCCACATTGCCGGTGCCTATGAGGCTGGCGAAGGTGTAGCCATAGGCGCAGGGGTTCGCGTCTTCAACAAGCTCGCCCCGGCCGTCCAGCTCAAGGCATACCGTGGGGTTCCTTTTCAGTATTTCCAGCTTGCGGCCCTCTCTGGCGCTGTGAAAGTAGAAGGTCAGCGCGCCGTCCGCGTACTCATAGCCGTAGTTCAGCGGCACTATGTAGGGGACGCCGCCGTCTGTCATGGCGAGGCGGCAGACCTTACATTCGGATACCAGGTCCAATATGGTGTGGATGTGGGTGATCTCTCTGTCCTTGCGGCGCATTGCCTGTTCCTCCGTATATTTATTATGCCGGTTTTTCGCTTAAAGTCAAAATACAGGGAGCGAGCTGGCTCGCCCCCTGTGGAAAAAGCATCGTTTTACTTCTTTACGTCGTTATCGTTGAATGGGTCGCCGCACTGGGGGCAGAACTTGGGCGGGTTCTTGGGGTCGCTGGGCTCCCAGCCGCACTTATCGCACCTGTACAGGGGAGCGGCATCGGGCTTCTTTGTGCCGCATTCCATGCAGAACTTGCCCTTGTTTATCGCGCCGCAGTTGGTGCAGGTCCAGCCTTCAGCCTTGGGCTGGGGCTTGCCGCACTCCATGCAGAACTTGCCGGTATTCACGGCGCCGCACTCGCACTTCCAGCTGTTGGCAGCGGGCGCCGCAGGGGCCGCCTGCTGAACGGGCTGCTGCTGAACGGGCTGCTGATACTGCTGTTGCTGCTGACCCATCTGGAACAGGTTTCCTACGTTGCCGCCCATGCCCTGAGCCATGTTGATGCCGGCGAAGGCTGCGAATGCGCCTGCACTCTCGTTTTTGGCAGCATTCTGCATGGCCGCGCCCTGGGAGCTTGCCAGATATGCAGCCGCCATAGTGGGATCCCTGAGGGCTGCGCTCTGCTGCAATTCTTTAATGCGCTGCTCGTCCTCGTCGCTGGCCTTGATGGAGCTGATGCCAAGGGAAACCATCTCTATGCCGCGGAGATCCCTCCACTTGGCGGAGAGCTCTTCGTTCAGGCACTGGGCCAGCTCTGTGGTGTGGCCGGGGAGGGAGCTGTACTTTATGCCCATATCGCTGATGCGGGCGAAGGCGGGCTGCAGTGCGGTCATCATCTCGGAGCGCATCTGTCCGTCTATGCGGTCGCGGGTGTAGCTGTCGGTGACGTTGCTGCACACGTTCTTATAGAACAGCATGGGGTTGGTCATCCTGTAGGAATATTCGCCGAAGCACTTGACGGATACCTCCAGCTCGAGACCGGCGCCTATGTTGTTGTAGACCACCCTGAAGGGGACCGGGTTGGCAGTGCCGTACTTGTTGCCTATGATCTCCTTGGTGTTGAAATAGTAGATGCGCTGATCCTTGGCGGTGTTTGCTCCGAAGGTGAAACGCTTCTTCAGCAGCTCCCAGGATGCCTTCAGATTATCGCTCAGACTGCCGTAGAATATGGAAGGCTCGGTGGAATTGTCCCACACGAATTCGCCCGCCTGCGCAGAGAACTCCACTATGGCGCCCTGCTCTACGATCATCATGCACTGGCCCTCGTTTACGGCGATAATGGAGCCGTTGGAAATGATGTTGTCCTCGCCCTTGGTGTTGGCATTGCGGCTGCCCGTGCGCTTTACGCCCTTGGTCATAAGGACGTTCTCCGGCATGGAGTCGCAGTAGAAGTATTCGCGCCACTGATCGGCCAGTACGCCGCTCAGCGCGCCTATTCCTGCCTGTAAAAGACCCATGTTGTTATATCTCCTTTCAGAATGTACGGAAATGAAGTAAGAATCTACGTTCAAAGTTATTATATCATATATCATCCTTTTGCGCTATTAAGACTTTGTAAACCTCTGATGGCTGCAAAATACAACAGTCCGCGAAACGCGTACAAATAAAAATATGATTTACCCACTTTACAACTGCAAAATTTGATATATACTATTATTAGATGTCCTTTAAACACGGACACTGAACCATAGAAGGTCAATTCCCCGGCAAATCTTATTTTATAAAACAGGAGCGGCAAAAAATGGAAATGATGGACGCATTGGTAAAAGCGGCACCGGAAAAAGGGCTTGTTCTGACTCAGGTACCAAAGCCTGTGCCCGGCATGGGCGAAGTGCTTATCAAGATCCACAAGACCGCTATATGCGGCACTGACGTACACATTTACAACTGGAACCAGTGGGCGCAGGAGAATATCAAGCCCCCTATGGTCATAGGACATGAGTACGTAGGCGAGATAGCGGAGCTGGGCCCCGGCGTAACGGCCTACCACGTAGGCCAGATAGTATCCGGCGAAGGCCATATCGTATGCGGCCACTGCCGCAACTGCCGTGCCGGCAACGGCCAGTACTGCCGCCACACAAAGGGCGTGGGCGTGAACCGTGACGGTGCGTTTGCGGAATACCTCTGCATACCCGCAAGCAACGTGGTGCCCATACCAGATGGTATCCCGGAGGACGTGGTATCCTTCTTTGACGCGCTGGGCAATGCCACACATACTGCCCTCATGTTCGATGTGATAGGCGAGGACGTGCTCATCACCGGCGCAGGCCCCATAGGCATGATGGCCACCGCCATCTGCAGGCGCAACGGCGCACGCAGCGTAGTGGTCACCGACGTGAACGACTACCGGCTGGACATGGCGAAGAAGATGGGCGCCACAGCCACGGTCAACGTAGCGCACGACAAGCTGGAGAGCATATTCGGGCCCCAGCACATGGTAGAGGGCTTTGACGTAGGCCTGGAGATGAGCGGCAGCGTAGCGGCCCTGAACACCATGATAGACAACATGCGCAACGGCGGCAAGATCGCCCTTCTGGGCATACACCCCGGCAACATAGAGATAAACATAAACAAGGTAATCTGGAACAGCCTGACCCTTCAGGGCGTATACGGCCGCAAGATGTACGAGACCTGGTACAAGATGATAACCATGGTGGAGGGCGGCCTTGACATGACTCCCATGATCACCCACCGCTTCAACTATCGCGATTTCGACAAGGGCTTCGAGGCCATGAACAGCGGCAGGAGCGGCAAGGTAGTTCTCGACTGGACAAAGTAAGGGAATCCCGCAATAAAAAATAACATAGAAAGGAACAGCATATGAAATCCGCACTTAAACATTACGGCGAGATGCTGGAGAGCATCAGGGAATCCGGCACCTATAAGAACGAACGCATAATCACTACCCCCCAGAAGGCGCGCATAGACACCACCGAGGCGAAGAACGTGCTCAATATGTGCGCGAACAACTACCTTGGCCTTTCCGACAGCAAGGAGCTGATAGAGGCCGCAAAGGCCAGCTATGACAAATGGGGCTTCGGCCTCTCCTCCGTGCGCTTCATCTGCGGCACCCAGGGGCTGCACAAGGAGCTGGAGCATAAGATAGCCAACTTTGTAAAGATGGACGACTGCATACTGTACTCCTCCTGCTTCGATGCAAACGGAGGCCTGTTCGAGACCCTGCTGGGCCCCGAGGACGCCGTGATATCCGACGAGCTGAACCACGCCTCCATAATAGACGGCGTGCGCCTCTGCAAGGCCAAGAGGTATCGCTATAAGAACAACAACATGGAAGACCTTCGCGCCCAGCTTCAGGACGCAAAGGATTCCGGCTGCAAGATAAAGCTCATCGCCACCGACGGCGTGTTCTCCATGGACGGCTACATAGCCAACCTTAAGGGCATATGCGACCTGGCCGACGAGTTTGACGCGCTGGTAATGGTGGACGACAGCCACGCAGTAGGCTTCATGGGCGAGCACGGCCGCGGCACCGCCGAGTATTGCGGAGTAGAAGGCAGGGTGGACATCATCACCGGTACTCTGGGCAAGGCTCTGGGCGGGGCTTCCGGCGGCTACACCGCCGCAAGGCAGGAGATAGTTGACCTGCTCCGTCAGCGCAGCCGTCCATACCTCTTTTCAAATACCGTTGCCCCCGCTATCTGCGCCGCGGCCTGCAAGACCATCGACATGCTGACCGAGAGCACCGCCCTCCGGGACAAGGTACACGAAAATGCCCGCTACTTCCGCGCCGAGATGGAAAAGTGCGGCTTCGACCTGCTGCCCGGCGAGCATCCCATAGTGCCCGTAATGCTCTATGACCCCAAGGTTGCCAACGAGTTTGCCGCCCGAATGCTCAAGAAGGGCGTATACGTGGTAGGCTTCTGCTATCCCGTGGTGCCCAAGGGCAGGGACCGCATACGTACCCAGATCTCCGCCGGCCATACCAAGGAGGATCTGGACTTCGCGGTCAAGTGCTTCAGGGAAGTCAAGGAAGAGATGGGATTATAAAAGCAAAAACTCAAAAAGCGGCTTTACGCCGCTTTTTTTGAGTATTTAAGGGCCTTATAGGGGCTGATCCTCAAACAGCTTCTTTAAGCTCTCGGAATAGGGCGGGCGGCATATGCCCTTTTCCGTGATAATGGCGGAAATAAGCGAATTGTCCGTCACGTCGAAGGCAGGGTTGTAGCACTTGACATCGGGAAGCGCCACGGGCTCCGAGTAGAATCTGCTCCGGATCTCTTCCCCGTCCCGGAGCTCGATATTTATGTCCTCCCCTGTGGTGCAGCTCATATCTATGGTGGAGGTAGGGCCCAGCACGTAGAAGGGTATGCCGTAGTGCTTTGCAAGTATGGCTACGCCGCTGGTGCCTATTTTGTTTGCCGTGTCGCCGTTGGCGGCTACCCTGTCGCAGCCCACCATGCAGCACTGCACCCAGCCGTTTTTCATGACTATTGACGCCATGCTGTCGCATATAAGGGTGACGTCCACGCCGGCGTTGTACAGCTCAAAGCTCGTAAGCCGGGCGCCCTGCAGGAGGGGCCTGGTCTCGTCCGCGAATACCCTTATATCCATGCCCCGCTCCTTTGCAAGGAACAGCGGCCCCTGCCCCGTGCCGTAGCGGGAGGTGGCCAGCGGCCCGGCGTTGCAGTGGGTCAGCACCCCATCCCCATCGTGAAGGAGGGAAAGGCCGTATTCGGATATTTTGCGGCACATCTCCATATCCTCGCTGTGTATGGCAAGGCACTCCCGCTTCAGCGCCGAAAGCACCGCCTCCACAGGCATATCCCGGTGATCCTCAGCGGCGTCCAGCATGCGGTTCAGCGCCCAGCTGAGGTTTACCGCCGTAGGGCGGGAGCCGTTGAGATAGCGGCAGTCCTCCACCCAGTGGTCGTAGAAATCGTCGAAGGAATCGCGGGGGGCCTGAAGTGCCAGACAGTAGGCGCAGTAGGCCGCGCATATGCCTATTGCCGGAGCGCCGCGCACGCGGAGCATGGCTATCGCCTCGAACATCTCCTCTCTTGTGGTAAGCGCTATGTATTCCAGCCTGTTGGGCAGCAGCGTCTGATCGATTATCACCACCGAGCGCCCGTCGTCGGAAAGCTTTACGTTATCTGTATGAGTGACTTCTTCCAGAGGGGATTTCATGGGGAGCGGCTCCTTTTGTGTATTTGCACAATAATAATACCAACATCGGAGCTTATCTTCAAGAAACATTGTCAACAGGCTGTGAAGTTGGGCAAAACAGCTTGAATAATTGGCGGGCGCTGTTTTATAATACAAAGTTGTGAAGGCTTTGCCTTTTCAATAAGAAAAAACTATGGGAAAGAGATGTAAAAGCAAATGACCAAGGTCGATATTTTCTCGGGTTTCCTGGGCGCTGGCAAGACCACCCTTATAAAGAAGCTCATAGCCGAGGCCTACAGCGGCGAAAAGCTTGTGCTGATAGAGAACGAATTCGGCGAGATAGGCATAGACGGCGGCTTCATGCAGGACGCCGGGATAGAAGTTACCGAGATGAACTCCGGCTGCATCTGCTGCAGCCTGGTAGGCGACTTCGGCAAGGCACTCAGGAAGGTTGTGGACGAGTACGCCCCCGACCGCATACTTATAGAGCCCTCCGGCGTGGGCAAGCTCAGCGACGTTATACGGGCGGTGCAGAACGTAGGCTCTGACGCCCTGCAGCTCAACAGCTTCACGGCCGTTGTGGATGCAAACAAGTGCAAGATGTACATGAAGAACTTCGGGGAGTTCTTCAACGACCAGGTAGAGCACGCCAACGCAATTATACTCAGCCGCACCGGCGAGATAAGCCCGGATAAGCTGAATACCGATATAGCCCTTCTCCGGGAGCACAACCCGAATGCCTCCCTCATAGTCACCCCCTGGAGCGAGCTGACAGGCGCCCAGATACTGGAGGCCATGGAAAAGCGCAACACCCTTGAGGCAGAGCTTGAGCTTCTCAAGGAGGAGAGCCGGCATGAGCATCATCACCACGACCATGACGACGATGACCACGAGTGCTGCGGACATCACCATCACGACGATGACGACGATGATCACGAGTGCTGCGGACATCACCATCACGACGATGACGATGAGCACGAGTGCTGCGGCCACCACCACGGCCATGACCAAGATGAACACCAGCATCACCACCATCACCACGACGGCGGGGAGTGCGACGATCCCGAATGCGAGTGCCATCACCACCATCACCATGCCGATGAGGTGTTTACCAGCTGGGGAGTGGAGACTCCCAAGGCCTTTACCATGGACGAACTCAAGGCAGACCTTGCGGCGCTGGACGATGCGGAGAAGTACGGCGCCGTGCTGCGCGCCAAGGGCATAGTAAAGGGCGAGGGCTGCTGGATACACTTCGACTACGTGCCCGGCGAGAGCAATATACGCACAGGCTCCGCTTCCGTTATGGGCCGCCTCTGCGTCATAGGCTCCAAGCTCAACGAGCATGAGCTTTCCGAGCTGTTCGGCGTCTGATGAAGGGAACGTAAGCGCTTTATGAAGGAGATCCCAGTATACATGTTCACCGGCTTCCTGGAGGGGGGCAAGACCCGCTTTATGCAGGAGACGCTGGAGGACGAAAGGTTCAATTCCGGCGAAAAGACGCTGCTTTTGCAGTGCGAGGAGGGCATTGAGGAGCTGGACCCCTCAAGGTTCCCTGGCGGCGGAAAGAACATACTGATAAAGGAGATAGATTCCCCGGAGCAGATAAACGCCGATTACCTGAACGAGCTGGCGAAAAAAGCAAAGGCCGAGCGGGTGCTCATAGAGTACAACGGCATGTGGAACCTGAACGACCTTGCTCAGGCCATGCCCGACAACTGGATAGTTTATCAGGAATTCATGTTTGCGGACGCCCGGTGCTTCCTCAGCTACAACGCCAACATGAGGAGCCTTATGGTGGACAAGCTGATGACAGCCGAGCTCATAGTGCTCAACCGCGCCACGCCGGACCTTGACAAGATGGAGATACACAAGGTAATCCGCGGCGTGTCCCGCCGTGTGAACATCGCCTACGAGTACCCTGACGGGAGGGTAGAGTACGACGAGATAGAAGACCCCCTGCCCTTCGACGTGAACGCCGACCCCATAGTCATAGAGGACAGCGACTACGCCCTGTGGTACAGGGACATGTCCGAGGAGATGGAGAAGTATTCGGGCAAGACGGTGCGCTTCAAGGCCCTCATAGCCAAAAACGCCAGGATGCCCGACAACATGTTCGTGGCGGGCCGTCACGTCATGACCTGCTGCGTGCAGGACATACAGTACAGCGGCCTCGTATGCAAGTGGCTGGAAGCAAACAAGCTGAAGAACCGCACCTGGGGCACGGTGACTGCAAAGATAGAGCTGCGCTTCAGCAAGTTTTACGGGCGCAAGGGCCCGGTACTAAACATAATCTCCGTGGAGCCCGCCGAAAAGCCCGAGCAGGAGGTCGCCACGTTTTATTAAGACTTTCGAAAAAGCGGCTGAACGCCGCTTTTTCGAGTTTTTTCATCCGGTGCTTGCGCCTATGGCGCGGCCAGCACCGAATGCAAAGTACGAAAACCTCTGGGTTTTCATCCGTTCTGACGCACATGTCGTCAGAGCCGGATTAAACATAAGGGGCTGCGGCCCCTTATGTGGGATATTTATTATTTTATTTATTGCCTATATTTTTCCAGCCTTTTCCCTGCCCACAGGGCCAGCGCCAGCTTGGCGAGGTCAGGCACTATGAAGGGGAATACGCACATGGAGAGGGCGCTCAGCGTGCTTATGGGGCCCTTCATGTCGCCGTAAACCTTTACGAACCAGAGGGTGCCGAAGGCGTAGCACACCGCCAGACCCAGAAGCAGCGCCAGCGCCTTTAGCCAAAGGCCTGCGCCCTTGCCGCAGAGCAGGCCGAATATGAGGCACATGAGCAGAAAGCCAACTATGTAGCCGCCGGTAGGACCCATAAGCGCTCCCATGCCGCCATTGAAGCCGGAAAACACTGGCACTCCCAGAGCTCCCAGCAGTATGTACAGCCCTATGGCTATAGTCCCGTCCTTGGCGCCCAGCAGCAAAAGCGTCAGGAAAACGCCGAAGGTCTGCATGGTGAAGGGGGGCTGAGTGGGTACCGACAGCCATGCGCAGGGGGCGAGAAGGGCCGCGCAGAGGGCGATGCGTGTCATGCGTTTTGTAGTCATACGGTAAGTGTTATCTCCTCAGTTTTAAAGAAATAAGCCGGGCAAGATCCTCCGCGCTGCCGGAAAACAGTTCCCCGGCGTCCTCATAGAGCTGCCGCCGCTGTGCGAATATCTCCCGGAGCCTGCCCGCTCCGCCAGAAAGGAGCGGCCTGTCTGCGGCGTCTATATCCGCCACGGTTTCTTCGATATCGCGGAATATCCAGATTATATCACCGGTGCGGCGCATGAATTGTATATTCTCACCTTGGCACACTATGCCGCCCCCCGTGGAGACTATGCCGCAGGGCTGGTTTCCCAAGGAAAACAGGGCTTTTTGCTCCATCTTTCTAAAATGCGCCTCGCCGTATTCCTTAAAAATTTCGGGTATCGTCATACCGGAGCAGCGCTGAATGATTTCATCGGTATCGTAAAAGGGCAGCTTCAGCGCCTCCGCCGCGGCGCGGCCCTTGGTGGTCTTGCCGCAGCCCATCATGCCAATGAGGTATATCATAGCCCCTCCATGCAGTTCAGTATTCCCAAGCACAGCGCCGCCTCCGCCGCAGCCAGGCCCCGGAGGGCTATGCAGCTGTCATGCCTGCCCCCCACAGTTATCCGGGCGTTTTGCAGCTCCCGCAGGTTTACCGTGTGCTGGGGCTGGGCTATGGAAGGGGTAGGCCGGAAAGCCACCCTGAGCAGCACGGGCGCGCCGTTGGCCATGCCGCCGTTTATGCCGCCGGAATTATTGCTCTCGAAGGCTATTTTGCCGTCTTTTATCCTTATGCCGTCGTTGGCGACGCTGCCATGCATATCCGCCATGCGGAAGCCCGCGCCGAATTCGACGCCCTTCACCCCGGGAACGGCGTACATTATTGAAGCTATTGAGCTTTCCAGCCCCTCCCATAGGGGGCCGCCGGTCCCTACGGGCAATCCCAGCGCGCAAAGCTCCACGCTGCCGCCCACGGAATCGCCCCGCTCCGCCGTCTCGCCTATCCTGTCCTCCATGGCCCTGCGGGCGCTTCCGTCCAGCACGGGAAAGTCGGATCTTCTCAGCCTGTCCAGCGTATGTCTGTCCACCTGCAGCGGGTCGAAGGGAGAGTCCAAAGCTCCGCCGATATCGTAATAATGCCCGCCTACGGTCATACCCCTTTGCATCAGCAGCTGCCGGGCCACGGCCCCTGCGAATACCAGAGGCAGCGTCATGCGGCCGGAGAATATCCCGCCGCCGGAGGGTATGCCGCCGTATTTTATGTACGCCGGGTAGTCGCAGTGGGAGGGACGGGGCAGTGAGGATATGTCAGCGTAATCCTTCGGAATAAAGTCCGAATTTTCGAATTCCACACGAAGCGTATCCCCCGTGGTCACGCCGCCGCACACGCCGGAAACGTATATTGGAACGTCGGCCTCCGTTCGGGAGGTAACGCCTTTTTTGCTTCCGCCCCTGCGCCTTTCAATATCCCGGGAAATGATTTCACCGTCCAGCCTCAACCCCTTTGGCAGCTCCATGGTAAGGCCCATCCGCTTTTCGTGTGAGCCGCCGTAGATATCAAGCTTTATGCTCCCCCATGGCCTCATGATATGCTGCCTCCCAGCCGTCTGTATTCATCAAAGAACCCCGGCGCGGATTTGCTGACGCACTCCGCCCCATTAAGCTCTATCCCGCCGCAAAGGCCCGCCGCCATTATCAAAAGCATTGCTATGCGGTGGTCGTTATGGCAGAGGCAGGCTGCGCCGTGCAGCTTCCCGCCGCCCCTTATGGTGAATCCGTCGGGCGCCTCATCTATATCCGCCCCCAGCCTTTTAAGCTCGGTTGCGATGGCGCTTATCCTGTCGCACTCCTTGAAGCGCAGCCGCCCGCCGTTTTTGACCACGGTGCTGCCCTCTGCCGCCAGAGCCGCCAGCGCTATGGCGGGGGCAAGATCCGGAGTGTGGGATACGTCTACGTCTATGCCGCGAAGCCGGCCGGGGGACACCGTGACGCTGCCGCCGCCTGTATCCACCCTTGCCCCCATGCGGTCCAGTATGCTGAGCATTGCCCTGTCTCCCTGTATGGAACCGGGGTCCAGGCCCGTCACGGTTACGGGGCCGTATACCGCGCCCGCCGCTAAAAACAGTGATGCGTGGGTATAGTCCCCCTCTACGGTCACGTCCGCGGCCTTGAGCCGCCGGGGCTTTACCAGTATGGTGTCCCGGCCCTTCCATTGGCTCTCGCCGCCGAATAAGGCCAGCGAAGCCCGGGTCAATTCGACGTAGCTTTTGCTCTGTAGGGGAGTGGTGAGCCGTATGAGGCTTTCCCCCTCCAGCAGCGACAGCGCCAGCAGCAGCCCGCTTATATATTGGGAAGAAACGTCTCCCCGTATGGGAAACTCCCCGGGGCCGAAGCTGCCGGATATGCTGAGCTTCTCCGCCGCTACACCCTTACTCTTGAGAAGCTCTGTTACGGGCTCCATTGGCCGGGCGGCCAGCGACGGGGACAGCATAAACTCCGCCCTCCCCCCAATGAGGGGAGCAACGGGGTAAAGCAGCCTGTATGTGGCGCCGGAATCCCGGCAGTCAAGGCGGAGGACGTCCGGCTTTGCATTTATGCCTGTTATTTCAAGGGTGTCGTCCCGGAATACGGCTGCGGCCCCGAGGGCGCGTATGCAGTCGAGGGTAGCGGTCAGGTCGTCCGGCAGCTCCCCCGGCAGACCCCGTATGACGCTTCTGCCTTGGGCCAGGGCGGCGCATATCATGTGTCTGTGGGCGGCGCTCTTTGAGGGTATGGCTGTCACGGAGCCATAGGGCCGCCCGGAAAACCGCGTCATCGGGCCAGCCCCAGCGCCCTGTCGCAAAGCTCCCCTATGGGCATGGCGATCACGGCAGCCTGTCCGATCTTTTTCAGGAACACGGCGTTGACGGTTTCGCCGTCCCCCTTCTTATCCAGCAGCATGGCGGCGCGGAAGGCATCTTTGTCTATATTCTCCATCTCTGTGGGCAGCCCGGCGGCGGAAAGGGCGGATATGAGCTGCTCCGCCGTGCCCGGCTCGGTCAGCCCCATGCTCTCGCCTATTTTTGCCATGGCTACCATGCCTATGGATACGCCGCAGCCGTGCAGCAGCTCAAAGCCGCTTGCCCGCTCCAGCGCGTGGCCTATGGTGTGGCCGAAGTTCAGCTCCCGGCGAATGCCGGTATCCTTGGGGTCAGCCTGAACGTAGCCCGCCTTTATCATGGCGGTGCGGTATACGGTCCGGGTCAGGTCGTCCTCCCCTGCGTTAAGGTCGCCCGAGGATATGGCGCCGCACTTTATGACCTCCGCCATGCCGGAGGCGAGGTGCTCCCTGGGCAGTGTGGAAAGTAGGGCTGTATCTGTCACCACCAGTACGGGCTGGTAGAATGTGCCTATGAGGTTTTTGCCCCGGGGGTGGTCTATGGCCACCTTGCCCCCGATGGAGGAATCCGCCTGGGCCAGCAGCGTGGTGGGACAGTGTACGAGGGGCACGCCCCGCCTGTACGTGGCTGCGGCAAAGCCCGCCGCGTCCCCTACGGTGCCGCCGCCAAAGGCTATCACCGCGTCTGAGCGGCCTATCAGGTTGTCCATAAGGCCGGAATATATGTCGAAAAGCCTGTCGCGGCTCTTTATCTCCTCGCCGGGGGGCAGTATTATGCTGCCGGCTCTGACCTTTGCCCGCTCCAGCGTGGCCATGATGGTATCGAGGTGCAGCTTTGCCACAGTCTCGTCCGTCACCACCGCCGCCCTGCGGAAGCCGGTGAACAGGCCCTCTTCCTTTATCATGCCGGGACCTATCTGTATGCTGTACTCCCGGTTGTCTGCGTTTACGGAAATTCTCATGTCAATTTACTCCAAGGGCATCTCATGCCATACTATTTCAGCACCTATAATAACACATATCCGTCCCAATATCATCATAGCGTCTGGAAAAAAACCGTGGCGTAGTGTAAACTATATATGATAAAAAAAGCGACAGGAGGCTTAAATATATGCTGGAAAAACTCAGGAAGGCTATGAAGGCTGCCGATATAGACATGCTGCTGATACCCTCGGCAGACCCCCACGGTTCGGAGTACCCGGAGGAATACTTCAAGGCACGCAAGCACTTTTCGGGCTTTACGGGCAGCGCCGGAACTCTGCTCATATGGCAGGGGGGCGCCGGGCTCTGGACCGACGGACGGTATTTCATTCAGGCAGCGAGGCAGCTTGAGGGCAGCGGCATAGACCTGTTCAAGATGCGGGAGCCGGGCGTTCCCACGGTGGATGAGTTCATAGCGGAAAACATAAAGGGAGGCGTATTGGGCGCCGACCTCCGCACCATATCCGCCCACGAGGGCATGGAGCTCAAAAACAGCGGCGTCACCCTCAAAGACTGCCCAAAGATAATAGACGATAACTGGGAGGGAAGGCCCGCCCTTTCGGCAGAGCCCGCATATGTGCTGCCTGCAGAGCTTGCGGGGGTTTCCTCATCGGATAAGCTTGGGGCTGTCCGCGCCGAGATGGCAAAGTGCGATGCCAATGCATGCATTTTTACGGATCTTGCGGATATAGCGTGGCTGTTCAATATACGTGGCAACGACGTGCTGTATCTTCCCGTGGCCCTGTCCTACGCCATAGTTGAAAAGCAGAAGGCATATGTATTCATGGATGCTGCCAAGGCGGCCCCCATAGCGGCGCACCTCAAGGCTCTGGATACAGAGATACTGCCATATGACGCCATATATGAGTTCATAGACCGCTACGGCGAGAAGGACGCCGTAATGTGCGCACTGTCCGTATTGAACTACAAGCTGTATCAGAGCATAGCGCGATGCAGGGTGGTGGATATGGATCCGGTGCAGCTGCTGAAGGCCGTAAAGAATCCTGTGGAGCTTGAGAACTTCCGCAAGACCCACATAAAGGACGGCGTGGCCGTTACCCGCTTCATGCACTGGGCAAAGACCCACGCAAAAGAGGGATATACCGAAATGCAGGCCGCAGATGTGCTTGAGGGCTTCCGCAAAGAGCAGGAAGGGTATATGTACCCCAGCTTTGAGACTATCGCGGGCTACGGCCCCCACGGAGCCATAGTACACTATTCTGCTACCCCTGAGACGGATATACCCGTAAAGCCGGAGGGGCTGCTGCTGGTGGATTCCGGCGGGCAGTACATGGGCGGCACCACCGACATAACCCGCACCATAGCCCTCGGACCTGTCACAAAAGAGGAAAAGCAGGCCTTTACCATAGTTCTGGAAAGCATGCTTGCGCTGCTCACCTTCAGGTTCCCAAAGGGCTGCGCGGGCTTTAACCTGGACGCCATAGCCCGGGCTCCCTTCTGGAGCAGGGGCATGGACTACAACCACGGCACAGGTCACGGCGTAGGCTATATGCTTTCGGTACACGAAGGCCCCAACGGCATACGCTGGCAGCGCCGGGTAAAGTCCGAGGATGCGGAGTTCTTTCCGGGCATGATAACCTCGGACGAACCGGGCATATATATCGAGGGCGGGTACGGCGTTCGCCACGAGAACCTGATGGAGTGCGTGGAGGCTGAGCCCGGCTCAAGGTATCTGGAGTTCCGGCCCATAACCTTCGCGCCCATAGACCTTGACGCCATAGATGAGGATACCCTGACCGAGACTGCGAGACTGCAGCTCAATGCCTACCATAAGGAGGTATACGCCAAGCTTGCCCCCCATATGGGTGAGGAAGAGCTGGTATGGCTGAAGGAATATACGAGGGAGATATAGTATGAACCAAAAGATGCGCGACCTTCTTCAGGCGGCCCGCCACGACGAAAAGCTTAAAGCGGCGCTGCAGGCCTCCCGGGAGGACAAGGAGCCTTACCTGGCCTTCTGCGAAATAGCCACTGCGGCGGGGTTCGATATGACGGTAGAGGAGCTTATGGGCTATGGGCAGGAGTATTCGGACAACATGCTGAAATCCTGCAACGGAGGCGCCACGTACCCCTTTGAATACCTTGACGACATGTACGAGATGTTCTTCGGGGCGCTGATGGGGTAAAGGATGCAGGATAAAAAGCTATTCCATAGGTGGGGCGAATTCGCATTCGTGCTGGGCACCTTCTTCATAGCCTTAGGAGTTTCGCTTATGGAAAAGGGCGGCCTCGGCATGTCAATGGTAACGTCACAGTCCTACATAATATCCCTTGCCGTGCCCTTTTTCACATTCGGCATGGCGGACTACCTGCTTCAAGGGGCGCTGCTCATAGGGTACTATATAATAGTGCGCAGGTTCGACTGGAAGAACATACTGTCCTTCTTCTCCGCCTTTATCTTCGGCGTGGTGCTGGACGGCATAATGTGGGTGATGCGGGACCTTCAGGCGGCAACCCTTGTACAGCGCATACTCTTCTTCGCAATGGGGATGCTTATCAACTCGCTGGGCGTGGCCTTCTTTTTCCAGACCTACCTGCCATTGCAGGTGTATGAGCTGTTCGTAACGGGCATCGTGGAGCGGTTCGGCTGGAGGCTCCACAGGGTAAAGACCTGCTTCGACATGTGCTGCTGCCTGTCCTCCGTAATACTTTCCCTGGTATTCTTCGGGAAGCTCAGGGCAATAGGTGTGGGGACGGTGGTGTGCGCGCTGTTTTCCGGTACTCTTATAGGCCTTTATACAAAGGTAATGCACAGATACATAGACTTCTCCCCCTCCTTCCCGAAGCTTTACGCCTTCTTCAGGAAGGACGCGGGAAAACAGGCATAGCAAATATACACATAAAATTTGGAGGAATAAACAAATGCAAAGAAAACCCGGAAGCGGAGGACGGCAGAAGCGCGTATCCGGCGGCGGCAGCGTATTCAAGCGGGGCAGCGGCCTCGGCACAGGGCCTGTAGGCTCGGGCGGCGGCTTCGGGGGCAGCTCCGGCAGCTCTGGGGACAGAGACGCCAACAGGGGCGGCGGCAGCATGGGCCTTATCGCCCTGCTCATAGCATATCTCTTAGGCCGGGGAGGCAGCGGCGGAAACGGCAAGCGCAAGGGCGGCTGCCTCAGCCGCATAATACTGCTCTTAGTAATACTTGCAGTGGGCTATATGGTAGTGCAGTGCGTTGCGGGCGGCATGAGCGGCATAGGCGGCGACTACGGCTACGGCGACAACGGCATACAGCTGGTGGAGGCGGAGCCTACCCCCACCCCAAAGCCGCAGCTGGCCCAGACCCAGGCGGTGGCGGCGGACACCTCCGTATCCAACCTTGCCCGGGAAAAGCGCACTAAGATACGGGGCGGCGGCGAGGACGTGTATACCATAATGGTATACATGTGCGGAACCGACCTTGAGAGCAACTACGGTATGGCCACATCGGACATAAACGAGATGCTGCATGCCGACCTTTCGGATAAGGTCAACATAATCGTGGAGACCGGCGGCGCGGATAAGTGGCAGAACACCGTAATAAGCAGCAAGGTAAACCAGATATATCAGATAAAGAACGACGGCATACTGCGCCTCGAGGCCGACTTTGGCAAAAAGGCCATGACCAAGGCCTCCACCCTGACTGAGTTCATACAGTACTGCGAGGCTAACTTCCCCGCAGACCGCTATGCGCTGATAATGTGGGATCACGGCGGAGGGTCCAATACCGGCTACGGCTACGACCAGAAATTCCCCAACAGCTCCATGACGCTGGACGTGTTCAACAAGGCATTGGAGGACGCGGGCTGTACATTCGACTTCATAGGCTTTGACGCCTGCCTCATGGCCACCCTCGAGACTGCCATGGTGGCCGAGCAGTATTCGGATTACTTCATCGCCAGCGAGGAAACTGAGCCGGGCTGCGGCTGGTACTATACCAACTGGCTCACCCAGCTTAGCAGGAACACCTCCATGGATACCGTATCCATAGGCAAAACAATAATAGACGACTACACGGCGGCATGCCGCCAGCAGTCCACCTCAAACCAGACCACGCTGTCCCTGGTGGATCTGGCGGAGCTTTCCGGAACCGTGCCCGAGGCCTTCAATAAGTTCGCCTCCTCCACCATAGAGCTGATAGACTCCGACAGCTATTCCGTCGTATCCAACGCCAGAAGCAGGGCAAAGGAGTTCTCCTCCGGCATAAACCAGATAGACCTCATAAACTTTGCCGATAATATGGGTACCCCCGAAGCAAAGGCTCTTGCCGAGGCCCTCCGCGGCTGCATAAAGTACAACAGGGTATCCAAGTCCCTTGCCAATGCCAACGGCATTTCCATCTACTTCCCCTACCGGAAGCTTTCCTCCATGAACAGCATGGTGGATATATACGACGAGATAGGCATGGACGGCGCCTATACCGCCTGCATAAGGAGCTTTGCCTCCGTTGCGGCGGGCGGCCAGCTCACCTCCAGCTCCTCAGGCTCCCCCCTCACCTCCCTGTTCGGGGATATGAGCGGCAGCGGCAACAGCGCCGATATGCTTTCCGAGCTGCTCTCCGCGGCGCTTTCCGGCAGCGGCAGCTACTCCTCCGGCAGCAGCTACTCTTCCGGCGGCTCCAGCTATTCCGACCTGTTCGATATGTTCGCAGGGATGCGCTCCACAAAGAATAAGCAGGCAGGCTGGTTGGATAAGGACGTGATGACCGCGTCGGAAGAGTTCTATGCACAGCACAGTCTGGACGCGTCCCACCTCACAGCTACCCTCAAGGACGGCAAAAATGTGCTGAAGCTCACCGATGCCGAGTGGGATCTGGTGCAGGATACGGCGCTCAACGTATTCATAGACGACGGAGAGGGCTACATAGACCTTGGCATAGACAACACCTACGAGTTCGACGACGACCTTGACCTGATACTGGACTACGACAAGACCTGGATCGCCCTCAACGGCCAGGTAGTGCATTATGAGCTGATGTCCAACGACGTGGACGGCGACGCCTACGTCATAACCGGACGGGTGCCGGCCCTGCTCAACGGGGAGCGGGTAGACCTTATACTGGTCTTTACCGATGAGGATCCTTACGGCACGGTGGCCGGAGCCCGCATAGTATACGGTGAGGAGACGGATACCGTAATGAAGGGCCTTATAGACATAAAGCCCGGCGACACGCTGGACTTCCTCTGCGACTACTATAGCTACGACGGGGAGTATCTGGACAGCTATATGCTGGGCAACCGGATGACCGTTGAAGGGGAGCTCACCATAACCAACGTGAGCATAGCGGAGGAGAAGGCCCTTTCCACCTTCCGGCTCACGGATATATACGGCGCGGAATACTGGACAGAAGCCCTTGAAAACTGAAGCACCATAACAAAAAGGAACGGCACGCCGTTCCTTTTTAATTATCGCTTTTGTCGGGCTTTTCTTTTCCCTTTGCTTCTTTCCGCTTTTCTTTTCGCCCGAAAAGAAAAGGGAAAGAAGACAGCCTCCCGTTATATGCCTTGATTTACGCCATTTCCTTGGCGGCCTCTTCCTCCTCCAGCACTCTGTAGGCTACCTTGCCCACAAGCGTCTTGGGAAGCTCGGGACGGAATTCCAGATCACGGGGCATTGCGTACTTGGCCACGTACTTGGTACAGTGCTCCAGTATGCTCTTTTTCAGCTCCTCGCTGCCCTCATAGCCCGGCTTGAGCATTACGAAGGCCTTTACCCGCTGGACCCTTATGGGATCCTTTACGCCTATGACGCAGGCAAGGTGTACCGCCTCATGGGCTTCCAGCACGTTTTCTATCTGGGAGGGGTATACGTTATAGCCGTTGGTGATTATCATGCGCTTGATGCGTTGACGGAAGTATATGAAGCCTTCCTCGTCCATTTTGCCCAGGTCGCCGGTATGTACCCATATGAGGCCGTCGCCGTGGTCCTTCATGGTGTCTGCGGTCTCCTTGGGGTGGTTCACGTAGCACAGCATCACCGTGGGGCCGGCAAGACATATCTCGCCCTCCTCGCCGTATGGAACCTCCTGGGTGGTGCCGGGCTTTACTATCTTATAGTAGGTATCCGGGAAGGGCAGGCCAATGCTGCCCTCCTTTGCCTTGTGCATGGGGGTAAGGCAGCTGGCGGTGACGCACTCGGTGGTTCCGTAGCCCTCGCGGACTTTGATAGTTGCGCCGTGGGATTCAAGAAACGCGTCAAAGCGCTTCTTCAGCTCCACTGAGAGGGAGTCGCCACCTGAGAATACGCCCTTCAGGCAGGAAAGCTCCAGAGCGTCCGCCTCGGGCACGCGCAGCAGCGCCTCAAACAGCGAGGGCACGCCTGCGATCAGGTTGGGGCGGTGCTTTTTTAAGAGCTGCGCGTAGCTCTTGGGGGTGAAACGGGGTATCAGTATGCAGTGGCCGCCATTGGCCAGCATGGAGTGAATGCTTACGCCAAGGCCGAAGCCGTGGAACATGGGCATTATGGCCAGCATCCTGTCGCCGGGGCGGAAGAAGCTGTTGGTGGCGACTATCTGGGCCGCCAGAGCGTTGAAGTTGAGGTTTGAAAGACTTATACCCTTCATAGTGCCGGTGGTGCCGCCGCTGTAGAGTATTGCGGCGGGAGAGGTGGCATCCCTGTGGCAGCGGTAATCGGTGACGCTTTCGCCCTGCTTGAGGAAGTCCTTCCACCATATGAAGTCATCACCCTCGGGCTTCTTTATCTTACGGCCCTCTGTGAGCTTGTAGCCCAGCTTCATTATGGGGGAAAGGGCGTCCGCTACGGAGGTTATGATTAGATGGGGAAGCTCAACCTCGCGGCGCACCTCAACAAACTTATCATAGAACTGATCCAGCGTTATGGCCGCTACGCTTTCGGAGTCTTTCAGGCAGAAGGCTATCTCCTTTACGGCGGAAAGGGGGTGTACCATGTTGGCTATTGCGCCCACCATGTTTACCGCATAGAATATGGTGACTGTCTGGGGGGCGTTGGGCATGCAAATGGTGATCTTGTCCCCTTCCTTTATCCCCATTGCCTTCAGTGCCTTTGCGCAGGCGTGTATGTCCTCTATGGCCTTCTTATAGGTGGTAGACTTGCCCATGAAGTCGTAAGCGATATAGTCCGGGTACTTTTCCGCCATACGTTCGAAGGCTTCCTCCAGCGTGCCCATGAAGTAATCCAGGTGTGCGGGGCACTCGGGGTCATAGCTTTTAAGCCAGGGAGCCTCGGCGGTGACGCGGCTTTCATCGATGTAGCTGTGTGCGTATGCTGTATCGCTCATATTAAAACTCAACTTCCTCATTAGATTTCTGATCCAAAAGCTCCGGGTGAGTAAGCAGGTGCTTGAGGAGCTTTATTGTCTTTGAGTAATAGTAGCCGTCGGCGATACGCTCGTCCAGCGTAACCCCAAGGTCAATTACTTCCCGCATCTCCACGGAGCCGTCCTCCTGATAGAAGGGAGCCATGTGCTTTTCGCCTATTACCACGAATATGGAGTTGGTGCCCCAGTTTGTCAGGTGATGGTACCCGGCGTGGAGACCTATGCTGCCAAGGTTGGTTATGAATACCGAGGCCTGATTGGGGTCTTCCTTTATGAGAAAATCCGGCACCTTACCCCTCCGGTCCAGGAAGAACAGCAGCTTCATGACGATGCGCATCATAAAGGAAGGCATGCGGAGCAGCATTCCCATTTTGTCCGTGGAGTTGTCCTCTGCTGAGCTCTTGCGGAAGGATGTGACTCTCTCCTTTATGCTCTGGTGAATGGTGTCAATGTTGTCATCGTCCCCGAAAGCCTTGTAGAATATGGATTCCGAGGACTCGTCTGCGAACTGGCGCTTTACCATGAAGGCGGCTGTGATCCATCTCCGCTGGTATATCCTGTTGCCTGAGATGAAGCGGTTCATCTTTGGCCTGAGGGTTATGGTGCGTACCAGCGCTGCAACTATGGCGTGGAGGTAGGTATATTTGAACTCCGGGTCGCCCTCTGTCTTTTTCTTAAGGTATTCGTTAAGGGCGGTTATGTCTATCTGCTCCTGAATAAAGGCCTCGTTGTCCGCCCTGTTGGGGTAGAGGTACGGCATGAAGCCGTGCAGGGGGTCAAGGTCTTTGAGCCATACGCCGTCCTTGCGGTCGCCCCTTTTTATCCTTTCAGCCATCTCAATTATTCCTCCCGTAAAGTAGAAGCATTAATTCGGTATAAATTTACCTATGGATTATATCATACAAATTTGTGAAATAATAGCGGCTAAGGCAGAAAAATTAAAATATTTTAATGTTTTGTCGAAATCACTTAGCGGCATATATGGCTTTTCGGCACTTGCCCGCATTTACATTATGTAATAAAATATATCCGATACACTCATCAGGAGGTGAAACATGTCCACTATTACCTATAAATGCCCAAATTGCGACGCAGACCTCACGTATCGTCCCGCTACAGGAGACTTCGGCTGTGAGTACTGCGGCAGCAGCTACACCGGGGAGCAGCTTAATGAGCTTATCAAAAACCAGAAGATAATCGATGAACAGAAGGAGAGCGAGGGCACCGCCTTTGACGAGCACGCGGTGGTATATATCTGCCCCAACTGCGGCGCGGAGGTAATAACTGACGACACAACGGCAGCTACCTTCTGCTTTTACTGCCATAATCCCGTAATATTAAAGGGCCGGCTTTCCGGCGGTATGGCCCCGGATAAGGTGATACCCTTCTCCATTCCAAAGGAAAAGGTAAAGGAACAGCTCATAAGCTGGTGCAAGTCAAAAAAGTACATAGACGACGGCTTCTTCAGCGAGATGCAGCTGGAAAAGCTCACCGGCGTATACTTTCCGTTCTGGCTGGTAGACAGCGACGTAAGGGCCACCATGACCGCCAAGTCCAACTCCCTTAAAGTATGGGTGGTGGGCGATATAGAATACACCGAGACCAGCGTTTACGCCCTGACAAGGAGCGGCGACGTAAAGCTCAGCGAGATCACCGTAAAGGCGTTGGACCGGGAGGATGCGGAACTGCTCAACGGCGTATACCCCTATGATATGTCCGGCCTTAAGGACTTTAACATGAGCTTCCTTTCGGGCTTCATGGCAGAAAAGCGCAACATTGATAAGAACGCCGCCGAGCCTCAGGCAAACGAGATAATACGCTCTGCTGCGGAGGGTCAGCTTGAAGGCACCCTTTCCGGCTACGGCACCGTTACCGGCCAGAACATGGCGGTGGACGAGGTCAAGTCTGACTGGAAGTACGCCCTCATGCCTGCGTGGACCATGACATACCGCTACAAGGGTGAGCTTTACTACTTTGCCATGAACGGCCAGACCGGCAAGATCGCCGGCCGTGTGCCGGTGAGCAGGAAGAAGACCAACCGGCTCATGTGGACGATCACCGCCGCCTGCCTTGTGATAGGCGCGCTTATAGGAGGGCTTGCCATATGAAAAAGCTTTTGACGGCAATCGTTATATCCGCACTGTGCCTTGGCTTATGCTCTGGGGCCTTGGCTGAGGGGGAGAATGTGATATCCGCCGATGAGTTCAACGGCCCAGCCCAGCCCACCGCGGCTCCCGGCGAGGAATCCGCCGTGTGCAATCCGGAGGAAGCCGGGAAGGTGCAAAGGGTATTTGACCTTGCGGATCTGCTGACAGACGATGAGGAGGCGGAGCTGCAAAGCCGTATTGACGGCCTTGTTGAGCAGTATAATCAGGATATAGGCATAGTCACGGTTCAGGACAGCAGCGTAACCAGTACCCGGGAATTTGCGGATAAGTTCTACGAGGATTCGGGCATGGGTATCGGGGATAACCGCACAGGTGTGTTGTTCTGCATAGACATGTATAACCGCGAGACATATCTCACCACCACCGGCGACATGATAGACATAATAGACGACCAGCGGCGTGAGGAGATATTCGACGCACAGATGGAATACCTTTCCGGCGGCGATTACCTGGGGGCATTTTCCATATCGCTGGATTACACCCAGCAGTTCATACGCATGGGTGTTGCTGATAACCATATGGGCATAAACGGTGCTACCGGCGAGGCGATGGATCCCGGCGAATACGGCAGCACATATACTCCTGAAAGGCCAAAAACGCCGGCAGAGCGGGCGGCAAGCGCGGCAATGCTGGGCGGAATCGGCGGCCTTATAGGCCTTCTTGCGGGGCTGATAGCCAAGAGCTCCATACAGAAGAGCTATGCCAGAAAGTACGTGCCTTCGGAATATAACTGGCGGGCAAAGTCAAAGCTCAACCTCCGGGTAAACGATTCAAAGCTGGTGAATAAGTTTGTCACCACTCGGGTAATACCCCGCAACAACGACAGCGGACCCCGCTCCGGCGGAGGCGGCCATAGCACCAGCACTGTGCATATGTCCTCCGGCGGCATGTATCACGGAGGCGGCGGGCGGAAGTTTTAAACGACAAAAGCACCCCCGGGTGCTTCAGCATATCCATAAACCCCATGCTCCGAAGCGGAGCATGGGGTCCCCAATGTACTTAAGGCGGCGGTAAAGCCGTTTCTTTTGATTGACTATTCTTCCGATTTATAGATTACGCTGTATTTTTCGCTGCCCAGCGCTTCGGCTATGGACTCCAGATCCTTATCCATCAGCTCAAGTAGCGTGTCCTCCGCCTCATACCGCATACAGGTGCCGCAGGAAGAGCTGAGGCTACGGGGAACGGGGGAAAGGGCTGCCGAGGAGGCGTGCCCTTTTACGTTCTTCAGGCTGCGCATGGCGGCAAGGTGGGTATGGAAGGTTGCTATGTAGCTGGGCATGAAAAAAGCTCCTGAAAACTATTTGGTCAGTGTGAGACGGTAGTCGTCGCCCTCCTCGGCCACTGCCACGGCATAGCCTGCACTCTCGGCAAAACGCTTTACGTTTTCCCGTGCGGAGTGGTTGTCTACCATGACTTCAAGCTTGGCGGGGGAGTTCTTGGCTATCTCCTTCTGGGTCATTAGCACCGGCATTGGGCATGCGAGACCTCTGGCGTCTATCATATCATTTCCTCCTGTGGTTTTACAATAATATTGTCAATAATAATGTTTGGGCCGGGCATTGCCCGGCCCGCAGGTAATTGGGTGATTGGAGGTTTATTCCTTGTTTGCCTTTACGTTGGCAAGGGTCACTATGAGGAGTACCACATAGCAGGCGATGACGGCTACAACGCCGTTTGCGCCGGGGCCCTTGGCGGAGGAGGCGGTGCCGAAGTTATGTGCAAGGGCAGCGCCGAACACAAAGCCGGTAACGGTGACTGCGGAATCGGAATTGCCTTCGCCGGTAAGGATCAGCTGACGGAGGGGGCAGCCGCCCAGAAGCACGGAACCCCAGCCTACGATGCCCATGCCGAGGAAGTTCATGATGCCGTCGTTATGGGCAACAGGCTGATCGGCAAAGCCAAGGTTGAATTTGCCGAGGATCAGGTTGCCGATGAGAACGGTGACGATAACGGCCACGAAGCCAAGGGTGAGGCCCCACTGGTTGAACATGATGGTATCGCGTATGCCGCCTGCCATGCAGAAACGGCTGCGCTGTGCCAGAATACCCACTACGATACCGGCTGCAAGAGCAAGTATTATGGGGGCGTGCATGGAGCCGGGGCCCTCGGTGCTCTGGGCAAACAGGGCAGGGGCGAGGCCGGCCAGCACCAGAAGGATGACCATCAGTACAGGCATCCAGGCGCCGTCGATGCAGGGCTCAGCGTAGTTGCGCTTGAGGGAGAAGCCCTTCTTGAGGGCTATGGTACCCACAAAGATGCCCGCGATAAAGCCCACAAGGCCTACAATGGCGTTCAGGTCGCCGCCGCCTATGCGGATAACCATGCGCAGGGGGCAGCCCAGGAATACCAGAGCGCCTATCATTACGCAGATGGCCAGAACGAAGCGGGTGAAGGGGGAAGAACCGCCGACCGCCTTCCATTCCTTCTTGATGAGGGCGGCTCCGGCAGCACCGGCGATGATGCCCACGATCTCAGGGCGCACATACTGTACGATTCCGGCGGAATGAAGCTTAAGGGCGCCGGCTATATCGCGCAGGAAGCAGGCGATGCAGAAGCCCATGTTGGCAGGGTTGCCGAAGGCTGTGAGCACCAGCGCCGCGATACCGACGATTACGCCGGTAAGCAATACGGGAAGATTCTTTTTCATAATAAATAAAAACTCCTTTTGTTTTTTCACCTGTGGACAAAAGCCATAGGTGTGATAAACTGTATCTGAAAAGGGACTGCCCCCCTTATCAGCAAAATAAAAGTATGAGGTAATTACCTATGTCCATATATCTCGACAACGGAGCGACTTCCTTCCCAAAGGCCCCAGGCGTGGGGGAAGCCATGCTGGACTATGTAAACAACATAGGAGCCAATGTAAACCGCTCCACCTACGAGGCCTCAAGCGAGGCCGAGATGGTGCTGATAGAGTGCCGTGAGCGGCTTTGCACGCTCTTTGGAACAGAGGACATCACCCACGCGGTGTTCACCCCCGGCATGACGGCGGGGCTGAACATGCTGCTGAAGGGCTTCCTCAGACCCGGAGATCACGTTATAGTCAGCAGCCTTGAGCACAACGCCATGATGCGGCCCATACGCCAGCTTGAGGCTCAGGGGGTGGAGTTTTCAAGGATACCGGCCGACAGCTGCGGCATCACCGACCCAAAGGATATCCTGCCCCTTATCAGGCCCAATACAAGGCTTGTAGCCATAATGCACGCCTCAAACGTCTGCGGTACGCTGCTTCCCGTGAAGGAAATAAGCGATATATGCAGAGAGCGAGGGCTGCCGGTAATACTGGACGCGGCCCAGACCGCCGGGCATTACCCGGTAAATATGAAGGAGCTGGGCTTATCGGCGCTGTGCGTTCCCGGCCATAAGGGGCTTCTGGGCCCCCAGGGCATAGGCGCGCTGATGCTGGATGAGGAGTTCGCAAAGCGGGTGGAGCCGCTGATATCCGGCGGCACAGGCAGCGCATCGGACAGCGAGCTGCTTCCGCCCTATATGCCCGACAGGTTCGAGTCCGGCACGCTGAACATCCCCGGGATATTCGGCCTCAACGCAGCGCTGGGCTTCATACTGGATAAGGGCGTCCAAGCCTTCCGCGCCCACGAGGAGAAGCTTACAAAACGCTTCATGGATGGCCTCGAGGGCCTGCCGCTGCGCCTTGCGGGCACCAGAGAAATAAATAAACGGGTAGGCGTAATATCAATAGACTTTACCGGCCGCGATAACGCCGAGGTAGCGTACGAGCTGGACAAGCGGGGCATCATGACCCGCTGCGGGCTGCACTGCGCTCCCAGCGCTCATAAAACCCTCGGCACCTTCCCCCAGGGGACGGTGCGCTTCAGCATAGGCTACGCCAATACCGAAGCGGATGTGGACGGGGCAATTGCGGCAATAAAGGAAACTATTTATTAATTCTTACACGGGAATTTTAACATGGCATGTATAGTTTTACCACAGAAACGGGAGCGATTTAAAAGGTATTTTGAAGAAAAAGAACAGCGATATAAAAAAGCTATAGGTGAGGGCATAATAAAGGAACGGGAAACCGTTCCTTTAAGAGTGTCAAAGAAGCGGCTGAACGCCGCTTCTTCGAAACTATCTACATATCCACTTCCAATCCTATGCCCAGCTGCCTTGCCTTGGCGTATATGCGCTCTGCGGTGACAAGGTCCAGCACCGCGGAGCCTACGGACTTGAACAGGGTTATCTCGGAGTCGCTCTCGCGGCCGGGGGTGACGCCGTTTATCAACTGGCCCAGCTCGCCGGTCATGCGGTCCCTGCTGTATTCGCCCCGGTCGATGGGCTGAAGTATGTCGCCGGCCTCCCCAAGTACGCCGTCCAGCGTGTCGGCATAGACCTTGCCGGCGTGGGTCAGCGTGTAGGAGTCTATCTCTACCATGTCGTAGGTAAAGGAGCCTATGCCGTTCACGTGGGCGCCGGGCTTCAGGAGCCTGCCGTCGAATACGGGAGAGGCGGCGGTGGTGGCGGCGGTGATTACGTCCGCGTCGGCTATGGCCTCCTCGGGGGAATGGACGGCGACTATCTTTGTATTGAACCTGCCCGCGAATTTTTCGCTCATGGCTCTGGCAAAGGCCTCCGCCTTCTCAAAGGTGCGGCAGTAGACCTTGGCAAGCTCTATATCCCGCACGGTGAGAACGGCCTCAAGCTGGCCCTCCGCCTGACCTCCCGCGCCGAAGAGGGCGAAAACCCTGCTGTCCCTGCGGGCGAGAAGGTCTGTAGCCGCGCCGGCCACAGCGCCTGTGCGCACCCGCGTCAGGTATGTGCCGTCCATCACCGAGCATACCGCGCCGGTGGAGTCGTCCATCAAAACCATGGTGGCGGGGACGCTGGGAAGGCCCCGCTTGGGGTTATCCGGATATACTGAAACTATCTTTACGCCAAGGGCGGAAGCGCCGGGGGCATAGCCGTACATGTACAATGCAGAGCCGTTATATGCGGGTACCTGAAGGTTGGCGCGAAGAGGTATGTCGGTATCGCCTTTGGAGTAGAGGGCCAGCGCGTCCTTATCGGCCTGTATGGCCTCCGCCATGGTGAATACCTTTGCCATGTCTTGCCTTGTGAGCAGGGTTATCATGATATATACGTCCTTTCATTCCTGTTTTTTATTGTAATTATTTACCGGCTGTCCTTACATGATTTTACCCTCGGGCGATACCGCCGTCAATAAGGGCGGGCATATTTGCTGTACGGCGCAGCCTTTTTTTGGTATAATTGCGTTATAATTTATATAAGGATACCGGAGGTGGGGCTATGCTGGGAAAGGGCGAAAAAAGGCTTGTGGCGGCGTATTCCGCGGCGCATTTTGCCGTGGACCTGTGCTGCGCAATGTTAGTGCTGCCTGCGGCCCGGGCGGCCTCGGATAAGGCCATGGCGCTGCTCATATATAACTTCTGCGCCTTCGCCATGCAGCTCCCAATAGGGGTGCTGGCGGACAGATATGGCGGCGGCAGATATTTTTCCGCCATAGGCTGCCTTATGGTGGCCCTGGGCGGGCTGCTGCCCTCCCCCATGCTCACCGCCGTCGTATGCGGGCTGGGCAACGCGGCCTTCCATATAGGCGGCGGGGCGGACGTAATGGCGGTGACGGAGGGGGCAAAATACCTTGGCATATACGTTTCACCCGGGGCAATGGGCATATTCCTCGGCGCGCTGGCCTCGCGGGCGGGGCGGAGCCTTGCCGCCTTCGCCGCCTGCCTCATGCTCGCCTGCGCCGCGGCTATAATGGTCCTTTGCAGGGAGGGCGCAGGGCCGGGGAGCCCAGAGCTGCCCCGGGGACGGGAGCAGTGGCTGCGGCTTATGAGCCTGCTGGCGGTGGTGACGCTAAGGAGCTACGGCGGGGTGATAATGTCCTTCCCGTGGAGGGCCGGCGCGTGGGCGTGGATAGCCGCGCTGTGCGTGGTGGGCGGCAAGTGCATAGGCGGCTTTGCCTCGGACCGCTTCGGGGAGGTGCGCTCCGCCACCGTCACGCTGAGCGCCGCCGCCATAGCGCTGATATTCTCTGCGTTCCCGCTGCCGGGGGCGCTGGGGCTGCTGCTTTTTAATATGTCCATGCCCGTAACGCTGTACGCCGCAAGGGATATACTGAGGGAGGGCAGGGCCACCGCCTTCGGGCTGCTCACCCTGGGGCTTTTCCTCGGCATGCTGCCCGCCTTTTCCGGGGCCTCCGGCAGCGGGCAGGATTACGCCATGATCTGCCTGATCTCCATAATGCTGATACGGGTGGGGGTGGGCAAAAGGTGATGCTGCGCGCCATGGGCTTATCGCTGCTGCTGACGGAGCTGATAGAGCTTTCCGCCGCCCTGCTGCTGAAGAAGAGGGAGGATATAGGGCTCATCGCCCTTGCAAACCTTATGACCAACCCGGCGGTGGTATACCTTTCGCTGCTGACGAAGGCCCTGAGGCCGGGGCTTTACCCGGCGGCGGCCGCCGTGACGGAGCTTTTAGCTGTGCTGACGGAGGGTTACGCCTACAAAAGGCGCGCCGCCAAAATAGCCCGCCCCATGCTTTTTTCCCTGTGCATGAACGCCCTCTCCTTTGGGACGGGGCTTGTGATAAAGCTGATATTTTAAGGAGGTACGGATAATATGAAAAGGATCTTTTGCGCGCTGCTTGCGGCGGCAATGCTGCTCCTGCCCTGTATGGCGCTTGCGGACGTGATACTTGAGCCGGAGGACAGCTTTTACAAAAGGCACAGCGACCAATGCACCTATCAGGTCGGCAGGACCTACATAGCCTCCGGCGAGGGCGGCTCCGCCCCGGTATACGGCGCGCCGGACAGGGGGGAGCTCCGCCGGCTGAGCAACGGCGAGGAGACCGTCTGCCAGTGGCTCTATACCGATGAGAACGGCGCTCAGTGGGCGCTGATAAGCGACGGCAGCGGCTGGATAAACCTCTATGACTTCAAGGTAAAATACGACTGGGTGGAGTTTGAAAGGGAGCATAAGGACGAGATAAAGCATGAGGACGCAGAGGTGGACGCCGCCAAGGGGGCGGGGGATACCATAATATTCTACGACTACCCCGGCTCCGAGAGGAAGGCCTTTGACCTAAGCCTCGGCGCATTTGGCAGCGACAAGATAACCGTGGACACGACCTATACCGACGGGGAGGGCCGCAGATGGGGCTTTATCGGCTACTGGTACGGCTACCGCAATCTCTGGATAAGCCTTGACGACCCGACTGTGGAGGTTCCGCCCGCGGCGGAGCAGCCCGCCCCGGTGAGCACCGGCGCGCCTGCGTACCTGCCCCCTAAGGGAGGCGGCGCGCCCATGATAATCGGCGGCGGCCTCGCCGCCTTAGCCGCCCTCATAGCGGCAGGGCTGATAAGGAAAAAGAAGTAAGCCGAAAAAACTTCACTGTCCGGGTGTTGTGCTGCAACACCCGGATGTTTTATAATATGTGTACATACAATTAGGGGGAATAGGTATGGTAAAGCTGTGGTTTGCGAAGGTAAGGCCGGATGGGGTGATACCCTCAAAGAGGGACGAGGACGCGGGATACGATATATTCCTCGCCTTTGACGGGGAGTATATACGCCTCGAGCCCCACGAGACCAAGCTGCTGCCCACCGGCATAGCCAGCGCCTTTGAGCCCGGGTATTATTTCCAGATACAGGAGCGGGGCTCCACCGGCTCAAGGGGGATAGGCAAGCGCTGCGGCGTGATAGACTCCGGCTACCGGGGGGAATGGTTCGTGCCCATGACAAACCTGAACACCGTCCCGCTGTACTTTGCAAAGGAATCGGCAGGGGAATACCTGGAGGGGCTGAAGGAGCGGGGCGAGCGCTTCAACGTATACTACATAACTAAGGCGGTGTGCCAGGCGGTGCTGCTGCCGGTGCCGGAGACGGAAATAACCGAGATACCCTATGACGAGCTTATGGAGATGAAGTCGCTGCGCATGACGGGCAGCCTCGGAAGCAGCGGCAAATAGCAGGAATTATATTTCCCTGGAAATAAAAATGGAGGCGAATATATGGCTAACATAATGGATTACATACAGTGGCGCGGCGACCTGACCTTTTCGGAAAAGCCCTTCAACGAGGTGGACGGTCTGATATTCGCGGAGCTGTCGTATATAGATTATTCCAACATAGTGCCCAATACCGTGGTTGAGGGCATAACCATAAAGCGGGCGGCAGAGGAGTACTTTCTGAAGTATCCCGACAGCCGCGGCAGGCTTGGCATAGTAGTCCCGGACAGCATACACGACCTGCTCAGGGCAGTGGGAAACAGCGAGAGATTCGGCAGCGTGGTATTATCCGGCTATGTGGCCGAGACCAGCGAGGAGAGGGAGGAGCAGTTCAGCGCCGTTACCTTCACCATTGGGGACGGGATACGCTGCATAGCCTTCCGGGGTACCGACGACACCATAGTGGGCTGGAAGGAGAATTTCAACATGTGCTACATGTTTCCCGTACCGGCCCAGAGCGATGCGGCAAATTACCTGAACATGGTGGCGGCGGACTGGAATAAGGACCTCATAATCACCGGCCACTCCAAGGGAGGCAACCTTGCAGTATACGCGGCGGCATACTGCCTACCAGAGGCGCAGGAGCACATAACCGCCGTATACAACTTCGATGGCCCCGGGTTCCCCACCAGCCAGATAACCCTGGAAAATTACGGCCGCATACGCGGACTCATGACTACCCTGCTGCCCGAGGCGGATATAGTGGGCATACTTCTGGATCACGAGGATCAGTACCATGCGGTAAAGAGCAACGCCGTAGGGGTGTGGCAGCACGATGGCTTCTCATGGGAGCTGATGGGTACGAAATTCATATACAGCGAGGATATAAAGAGCAGCAGCAAGCGCAAGGACAAGACCCTCAGGGCATGGGTGGACGATATGGATATGGAGCTTCGGGAGCAGTTCGTCAACAAGCTCTTTTCATTCTGCAAGAGCACTGACGCCCGCACCCTCACCGACCTGAAACGGGATCCCATAGGCCTGATGAACGCCATAAACGGAGCGTTTGAAGACGAGGAGACGAGGGAGGTGCTGAAAAGGTCCCTCTCCATGCTGCTCTCCGAGGATAAGACCCACCGCTACGCCGCCGCCCAGGACAGCTTCAGGCGGCTCAAGGGAAAGGTGAGCAAGCGGGCGTCCATGGCGATGAGGAAGAGGAAGTAGCGGGGCTGGTTCAGAGCATATATCGGGCTGCGGGCAGAGCGCTGCTCTCTATGGTGTACACGGCCTTGCCGTTTTCCGTGCTGCGGCTGACGACGTGCAGCAGCTCCGCGCACAATTCCTCCTCGCTCAGCACGGTGGGAAGCACCCGCACCTTTACCTCGCCGGCGCCGTCGCTCAGCATAGCCTCATAGACGGTCCCTCCCAGAAGAATATCGGCAAAGGCGCTGTAATAAAAGCCCTCGCCCGCGGAAAGGATCCCCTCCAGCCTCCCCACCGCAAGGAACTTTCCCTCCCCGGGGGCTGCGGACTCCATTTCCTCCACCGTGACTACCTCGGCCGGCCAGTTCCTGTATTTGAAATCACCGGCGAAATCCTCCGCCTGCATGGCGAGGAAATTCTCGCTTTTAAGTATGGTTATGGAGGAAAAGAGGTATTTCTCCGCCGCTTCGCTCCAGGAATATTCGCACAGGCTGTATGTATTGCCGCTCCTGCCCCTCAGCAGGGCAGTCTGCACGCCGCCGTATTCCAGGCCCGCCAGCATTTCTCCCGCCCTGTCCGCCATGCCGGCGGCATATTGAGAATCGCCTATGATATCTCCGGCGGCAGCGAAGGCGGCGGGAGTATCATTTTCGCAAAAGCGCCGTATCCGCTCATCCTCCTGTTTTATGGTGAAGTTCAGGTTCACGTCCCGCTCCGGCGTTCCGTCCGGCAGGCTGCGGCTTGGCCAGCAGTGCATATTGACCATGCCAGCGCCCCCCTCGCCATCGGTTACCGGCACTATTTCCGTGATCTGGAATTTTTCGCTGCCGGGGAGAAGGCTGGAGTCCTGCCGGGAGCTGTATGCAAAGGAGGTATCCTCGCTTATAGTCCAGCCCCAGCTGTATCTGCTCATGATCTCCCCCATATCGCCATAGGCAGGGGGATAGCCGTATTCTGTCTCCGCCGCAGGAGACGGCGAGGGCTCCGCCGTGCTGTAAGGGGAAGGAACCGCATCCTGCACTTCGTCGGCCTGCTGGCAGCCGCACAGCAGGGCGCACAGCAGGGCGCACAGCAGAGGCGCGATTTTACCTTTTTTCATTGATCATCTCCTCCTCTATGCTATGACCTAAAAACCGCTGGGAACCGATATGCACACATGGGGATCATAACCGTCGCTCTCCGTGGCTCCTTCAATTATCCTGAATGTTGAATTTTGACCGGCAGGTATACTTTGGCATTCAACCAAATAATAATGCCCGCTATTTGCGCTGTTCAATTTTCCGCAATAGGTACAATAATCCCCATAGTATTCATCCATTCTCATCATATAGTCTGAGGCCTGAGCACCATAATAGGGGCAAACTACGGATCTGGTTTTGGTATTTTCTACCCATGTCCTGAGCGACATTGAATTCCGTCCGCATTTGTAGCAGTACGCTCTTGTCGGCGTTTCATCGATAACAAAGATTGAGCTTTCTATATCTGATAAAGAATAATTCAATATCTCATCAACTGAATCCACATAAACTATTTTTCTTTTTTCTGAAAATTGATCATGAGTATGACCGCAATGTATAGCGGCGGAACGGTCACCTGCAATTGTTCCAGCTGCATTGGTTGCTGCTGATATACCATTCATCGAGAGTATTATCAGAATAAGAACCATGGAAATAGCTAACCTAAACTTGTTTTTCATTAAAATCATCCTCCTTTACTTTAAGTAGCGGCAGCTTTGAATTACATCGACTTGAAAAGAATATTCGGGAATGATGACATGGCGGAGTCGCCGCCCTGAAGCGTTATCTGTTGTGCTGATTTCCTACACATTTATTTTACCATGATCATAAAGGTTTTAATATGCCGCACAAGCGTAAATATGTAAATAATATATGAATAAATCACGCTGAAAAGCTGCACATCCAAAAAACAGAAAAAAGCGGCGTTAAGCCGCTTTTTTGATGCTCTTATATCCTTCCCGTAGAGTCCGTCTTTATGGCGCCGCTGCGGTAGGCGTCGAGAAGGGCGTTAAGATCCTCTATGCGGCGCTTTATGCCCTCTCCGGCGTCGGTATCGGATATCATGAGCCTGCGGGGAAGGTTTTCCACTATAAAGGAATGTGAGGTTATATCCTTCTTGCCGTGTATTGCCTCCTCCCGGGTGGTAAAGGGCTCGTGGGCGGCGATGCGCATTCCGTGGGAGCTGAAGAACATTGTGTAGCCCGCTATGCCTGTCTGCTTGTGGTAGGCCTTGCAGAAGCCGCCGTCTATGACTACCAGGCGGCCGCCCCCCTTGCGAGGGTCTTCCCCCTCTTTTACCTTTACGGGCATGTGGCCGTTTATGATGCGGCTCCAGGGCTTGTGCAGGTCGAAGTCGTCCAGTATCCTGCGGCAGAATTCCTCGCTGCCGTAGTAGACGTAATAGGGGTTCTTGGGTTCCGTATATGCGGCTTTGTCCTCGATGAGAGCCCGTTCGAAGGTGGTTATTTTTGTCCTGCCGCAAATCGGGGAATTCCTGCCGCACCAGAGGAACCAGAGAAAGTCCAGCCCGCGCAGCCGCTCCATGCTGCCTTCGGGGGCGAAGTAGCCCTGACGCGCCAGCCTGTCCGCCCAGTCCAGAAATGCCCGTCCCTTGAGGGGAGTATCGGAATAAAGGGAAAACTCCATGAACTCGCCATTGCCGTCGCAGGGTATGCAGCCGTGATAGAGCAGGTTGCCGTTGTGCCTGCGGTATATGGAGCCTACGGAATAGAGGAACCGGGTGTGGGTCTGGAGCTTTTCGCTGCGGCGGAAGCTGGAGACAAGCCCGTCTATTATATCCTGCTCCTCGGGGGTGAGCTTGTTGGGGTCAGCGGGGTCTATGGTGGGAAAGTCGGTATCCCGGAGGGGGTATACCGTGCCGTCTATCTCTATGGTGCCGTCCTTGTAGTTTATGCGGGAGAGCATATCCCGGTCAGACATCTGGTACTCAGGCCGGCGGGCTATTATCTGCCCCTCCAGCTTGAACATTATTACGCACATCGCCTTGTGCATGCGGGAGAACAGCTCGCTGTCCCGGGGCAGGCTGTGTCCCGCCGGCAGGACCCGGGGCCGGAATACCGCCGCATCCCTGTATGTGACGTCGCTGAACACCGCCAGGGGCAGAAGGTTTATGCCGTAGGCGTTTTCCAGCATATCCATGTTGTCATACTGTATGCAGTTCTTTACGGCGATGGCCACGCACACCGGGCTGCCGGCGGCCGCGCCCATCCACAGCACGTCGTGGTTGCCCCACTGTATGTCCACGCTGTGGTGGCCCATGAGGTTGTCCAGAATTACGTCGGCGTGGGGGCCGCGGTCGAATATGTCGCCGACTATGTGCAGGGTATCCACGGCCATGCGCTTTATGAAGGTGCACAGCTCCGTTATGAGCGTATCCGCCGTGCCGGTGTCTATTACGGAGCGGATTATGTTGTCGTAATAGGTATGCTTGTTGTGCTGGTCCTGTGGATTGAGGAGCTCCTCCATTATGTATGCAAAGTCCTGCGGCAGCGCCTTGCGCACCTTGGAGCGGGAGTACTTTGACGCAGTGTAGCGGGCCATCTCGATCAGCCTGTGCAGCGTCACCCTGTACCAGTCGTTAAGGCCGAAGGAGGCCCTTTCGTGTATGCCGTGGAGGGTCTCGACGGGATAGTATATGAGCACCGCAAGGCCGCGGCGTTCCTCTGAAGTCAGGGTGCTTTCAAACAGCTCGTCTATCTTTTCGCATATTGCCCCAGAGGCGTTGTTGAGTATATGGAGGAAGGCCTCATGCTCGCCGTGTATGTCGCTCATGAAGTGCTCGGTGCCCTTTGGAAGGCTGCGTATGGCCTCCAGCTTTATTATCTCCGCACAGGCGGACTGTACCGAAGGGAACTCCCTTGAAAGCAAGGTTAAGTAGCGGATATCCTGCTCCATAAATAAACGCCTCCAAAAGTTTATTTTATAGATGTATTATAACATATAAGATTTAAAAATAAATAAGAGAAACCCTTATTGAAGCTTTCCCCCCCTCTTCTTTCTCTTTTCTTTTCAGGAGAAAAGAAAAGCAGAAAGAAGCAAAGAGAAAAGAAAAGCCTGGCAAAAGCATAAAAAAGAAAAGGCAAATCCGCAAAAGCCCTTGCGTAGCAAGGCTTTCCCCGCATTTGGTGCCGGCCGCGCCATAGGCGCAAGCACCGAATGAGAAAACTCGAAAAAGTGGCGTTCAGCCACTTTTTCGACACTCTGAAGCCCCTCAAAGCGAGGGGCCTAATCTGCCGAAAAACGCTGGGGTTGATAAGGGGCCGCAGCCCCTTATGTTTAATCCGGCTCTGACGACATGTGCGTCAGAACGGATGAAAACCCATAGGTTTTCGTACTTTGCGGGTTTTGCCGCCCGGGAGCGAATGCGAGAGGCAAAACCTGTAAAAACTCGAAAAAGTGGCGTTCAGCCACTTTTTCGATACTCTGTAAGCCCCTCAAAGCGAGGGGCCATAATTTTATTTTATCAATAAGCAGCACACGTCATTCACGTTGGTGCCTGTGGGGCCGGTGAATACAAGGCCGTCTATCTGCTTTAAGGCGTTGTAGGAGTCGTTATCCTTCAGCACGTCGGGTATGGAAATGCCCAGCGCCTCAAGCTGTCCCTTGGTTTCTCCGGTGACTATGCCGCCCGCCGCGTCGGTAGGGCCGTCGGTGCCGTCCGAGCCTACGGAGAAGAGGCATACGTCCTTCATGCCCGCAATGCCCATAGCGCCGGACAGGGCCAGCTCCTGATTGCGGCCGCCTGAGCCCTTGCCGGTTATGCGCACCACAGTTTCTCCGCCCGCAATGAAGGCGAGGGGTTCCCCGGCGCCCCTGTGATACTGGGCGACGGAGGCTAAGAAGCTTCCCGCCTCCTTTGCTTCGCAGCAGAGCGAGGCCGTGAGAACAACGGGCCTGTAGCCCAGCCGCCTGGCAGTTTCCGAGGCGGAGGCGCAGAGCTGGGTTACGCTGCCGGTGACGATGGTTTCAACGTTATTTAGCTCCTTGGGAGTCTCGACATCCATAAGTGACAGAGCTTTGTCGGAAAGCTTCAGGCCGTACTTGGAAATTATGGCATGGGCGTCGGCATTGGTAGAGCTGTCGGGGCAGGCGGGGCCTGAGGCTATCATGTCCAGAGGGTCGCCTATTATATCGGAAAGTATTATTGCGATTATGCGCGCGCCGCTGCAGGCCATGGCGAATCTGCCGCCCTTTACTGCGGAGAGCCGCTTGCGAATGGTATTCATTTCGGTTATATCCGCGCCGGAGGCCAGCAGCTGCCTGTTCACGTCCTGCAATTCCTCCAGCGATACCAGCGGGCTTTCAAACAGGGCGCTGCCGCCGCCGGAAACCAGGAATATCAGAGTATCCTTTTGGGTAAGGCTGCGGGCAAGCTCCAGCGCCGCGTTGGCGGCGAGTACGGAGTTGCCGTCAGGCACAGGATGCCCCGCCTCATATATGGCGATATCCTCCGAAAAGCTGCCTGCGGAGTGGCCATACTTGGTTATGACCACGCCCTTTTCTATGCGGCTGCCAAGGTGATCATATGCCGCCCTGGCCATTTGATAACCCGCCTTGCCTATGGCCACCAGCTTTACCTTATGGGGCAGGCTGACGGAGCCGAGGGCTGCCTTTACTGCGTTGTCCGGCATCGCCCGGTCAATGGCTTCTTTTATGATGAGATGTGCATCGTCGCGTATATTCATACAATTCTCCCATATAGGCTTGATTTAGTCTATTGTAGCATCTTTTGCGGTATAAGCAAACAAAATAATAAATTAACATGCAACCTTGCAGTAAGGTAAACCGTTTAATATACAGATAACCGCAATACGGAGGATATTTTTGCTATGAAGAAAAGACTGATTAAGCTGATCGCCCTCGCTATGTGCGCCGCCATGCTCACCGGCTGCGCCGCGTCCGGCGGAGTGAAGAACCTTACCGATGGCGTAAATGCGGCGGATGTGACGCTGCCCGAAGTGACCGACTATACCATGATAGGCGACCTCGGCGCGGGGCTGATGCAGTACGCGGCGGCGCAGGAAGCCGAAAACCCCGTGCTTTCCCCGCTTTCGGCCTATCTCTGCCTTGCCATGCTCATGCCCGGGGCAAATGAGAACACAAAGGCGGAATTCGAGAAGATACTTGGAGCAGACTGGGACTACGTTTCCGCCCTCGCCGCCGATATAGCCGCACAGCTTGAAAAGACCGGCGGCAGCACCAAGCTCGACCTTGCCAATTCCATCTGGACGGACGACGACAAGGCCGTTATAGAGGAGGAATGGCTAAAGACCGTAAAGGCGTATTTCGGCCCCGACATATACAGCGCCGACCTGCCCAGCGACGGGGCTCTAAAGGCAATAAACAAGTGGGTGAACGACAAGACCAACGGCATGATACCCAAGCTCCACGATGAAAACTACGACAAGGACACCATAATGGTGCTGCTCAACGCCCTTTATATGAAGGCAGACTGGGCACATAAGTTTGAAGGCCAGGACACATACGACCGCGAATTCACCAAAGCGGATGGCAGTACCGTTACCGTGCCTTTCATGAACATGTTCGAGGCCTATGAGAGCTACATAAAGACCGAGGACGCGGAGGGCATAATGCTGCCCTATGACGACGGCAGGCTGGCCTTTATAGCCCTTAAGCCCGGCAGCGGCGACGCACGGGGCTATGCCGCCTCCCTCACCGGGGCCAAGCTGAAGGAAGCCATCGCCGCCGCAAAGGCGGATACCTTCGTGACCGTCAACATGCCCAAGTTTGATACCGAATACTCGGTATACCTGACCGACGCCCTCAAGGCCATGGGCATGACCGACGCCTTCGATCCGGACCTTGCAGACCTTACCGGCGCGGGCAGGGGCATTGACGGGCCGCTGTACATATCTTATGTCTTCCAGAAGGTAAAGGTGGACGTGAACGAGGAGGGCACCGAGGCCGCCGCCGTTACTGAGATCGCCACGGCCGAGGGCTGCGCGCTCCCTGCGGATGAGCCCATAGTGCTGACCTTCGACAAGCCCTTCGTATACGCCATAGTGGATACCGAGACCGGCGTGCCCCTCTTTGCGGGCGTAATGGAGAACCCCGAGGCGAAGTAAAAAATAATTAGAAAAATCAAAAAAGCGGCTTAAAGCCGCTTTCTTGGTTTTGCGGGGACAGCTGAACCCTAATCATCTATATCTTTGTCCTGCTTGACTATCGCTCCGGAAACGGCGTCTATTTCGTATTCATATTCAAAGCCGTTGCACTTGAAATCTATCTCATATACCATGCGGCCATCCTCTCTATCCAGCTTGCATTCGTATTCGGTTATGCTGCCATTGTCAAGGCCGGCATGTGAAAGAGCTGCGGATTTTGCCTTTGCCTCGCCTATATAGCCTCCGTCGGCTGCCGGCTGCTCATTCTTTTTATTGTCCTTTGGATTTTCCTGCTTTTTCCCGTCCTTTGTGTTTTCCGCCGGCTCACCTTCGTATTTGAGTATTTCTCCGGTATTCGCGTTTATGTCGTATTCATACTCCCTGCCGTTCCAGTCAAACTCCAGCTCGTATATCATG
The DNA here is from genome assembly GCA_004557245.1 of Clostridiales bacterium. Taxonomy (GTDB): domain Bacteria; phylum Bacillota; class Clostridia; order Christensenellales; family CAG-138; genus SFEL01. Next base: position 62,512 of record SFEL01000018.1, read on the forward strand.
GCCCCGTGCTCATAGTCCATTTCAAACTCATAGCCGAGTATTTCTTCGGCCTTTGCCCCGGCGTGAGCAAGAGCTATTTCCTTTGCTTTGGCCTCGCCTATATAAGCGCTGTCGCTGGCGGCACCCTCTGCCGTTACGTTGGTTATGCTCTTGCTGCCGGATTCCCCTATCAGGTTCAGTTCGTTTACGCTGAGCCCCGCCAGCTCATCAAAGGTATGAGCGGCATTGTTTTCGGTTATTTGCTTTATCAGCTGAGCTTTTCCTTCGGTTATGCCGTACTGCTCCGCAAGGCGTTTTGTGTCAGGATCATTGCTTATAGTCTGGCTCAGCACCGCGCCCTTGAAGCTGCCTGTATCCAGCATGCCCTTTACCTCCGCGCTCAGCCTGTTTTGCATTTCCGCGCTCTTTATGGGATCGTCGCTATCTACGCTTATAAGTATGGAGTTGGCCATTTCGGATATATATCCTTCCCTAAGCATTGAACCTATTATGGCGTTTACCGCCACCTTGAGGTCGCTTCCCTTAAGCTTCATATCGCCTATGACCTTTACTCCGTCCTCGTTTTTCGGGGTTACCAATACTACCTGTTCCTTCTTATTCACCCCAAGCTCTATGCTCGGGTTAACATCCAGCGCTACGGTGGAAGCTACGCTGTGATTGGCTCCGTATAAGTATGTTCCCGTTACTATCAGAACCAGCGCCGCTGCCGCTGCCATAACCCTGCTGAATACTCTGCCGCTTTTCTTTTTTGCCGTATTTTCCAATATTATTACCCTTCCTTTCTGCTCCTCGCATTTTCCCATTACTTCTTTAAGATTATTCGGAGCGGCATTGCCAAATGCCCGTCTTACGCTTTCTTCCGTACGCCTGTTGCTCACTTTAAATGCCCTCCCTTTTTTCAAGTTTTGATTTAAGCTTTTTTATTGCCCTGCTGTATTTTGAAAGCACCGTGGCAAGCGGCAGGCCCATCAGCTCCGCCGTTTCCCTGTGCTTCATGCCGCCTACGGCATGGAGTATCACTACCTGTCGCTCGCTGTCGTCCAGAGCCTTCATGCACTGCTCCAGCACCATCTTGTCCTCCGGCGAAGCTGCCGTCTGCTCAAGGTATTTGTCCCAGTCCTCCTCCGGGATGTCGGAACGCTTTCCCCGCTCCCGCAGTTTTTCCATGCAGAGATTTCTCGTTATTGTTATAAGCCAGGCCATCGGCTTGCCTTGCGGCTTATATCCCGCCGCGCCGAGGTAAGCACGCACGAAGCATTCCTGAGCTATTTCTTCCGCATCATAGGAGTTTTTTAGAAGGGACAGTGCAAAAGCGTATACTGAAGGATTGGCTATCCGATACAGCGGCTCCATGGCATCCGTGTTTCCCTTTGTCAGTTCCATCATGCAGTTCTCCATTTCTTCCCGTTCGCTCTGCCCACATTCAGCAACAGCATTCAGGCATATAAGCATATCCTCTTACTCCTTTCACCCTGTAAACGGAGAATCGTTGGTTTTTATTGCACATAATTTTTATTTTTTTATATATACGATTTCTGTTTTCTGTTCCGATCGAAAAACCCTGGGGTTGATAAGGGGCCGCAGCCCCTTATGTTCAATCCGGCTCTGACGACATGTGCGTCAGAACGGATGAAAACCCAGAGGTTTTCGTACTTTGCGGGTTTCAGCCACTTTTTTGACACTCTAAAGCCCGCCATGAAAATGGCGGGCTCAGCTAACGTTCTTCGGAGTTAAATGGCCGTTGTTTTATCAGTCTGCTACGTAGGGCAGAAGGGCAACGATGCGGGCACGCTTGATGGCGATGGCCAGCTCGCGCTGATGCTTTGCGCATACTCCGCTCATGCGGCGGGGCATGATCTTGCCGCGCTCGCTTACGTACTTGCGAAGACGTGCGGTATCCTTATAATCGATGTGCTCGACCTTATCTACACAGAAACCGCATACCTTGCGCCTGGACTTGCGGGGACGGGGCTTCATTTTGCGCTCTTCCATTTGGTGAATCTCCTTTCATTGGCTAGATGGCCCCTGCTTAGAAGGGCAGCTCGTCGTCCTCTATCTCAGAGAAGCCCTCGGGGGCAGGAGTGTTCTGGCGCTCAAAGCCGCTGCGCTCATAGCCGCCGCTGCCGCTGCCGCCCTCCTGGCCCTTGGGGGTGAGGAATTCGATCTCATCTGCGATTATTTCAGTAATATATCTCTTTGAGCCGTCTTTCGCGTCGTAGCTGCGGTTCTGTATCTCGCCGATAACGGAGACCTTGCGTCCCTTTGAAAGATACCTGCCGCAGAGCTCGCCGAGCTGGCGCCATGCTACGATGTTGAAAAAGTCGGATACCCGCTCCCCGGCCTGATTCTGGAAGCGGCGGTTCACGGCGATGGTGAAGGTGCACACAGTGGTACCGCTGCCGGTGGTCCTCACTTCAGGGTCGCGGGTGAGGTTGCCGATAAGGATTGCTTTGTTCATTTTTGTACCATCCTTTCAGCTAAAATCTTGGTTTAATCAGCCGTTCTGGCGAACTACCATGTAACGCAGGATGCTTTCGTCATTCCTGAAGTTACGCTCAAGCTCGCGGGGCAGCTCGGGAGCTGCTGCGAAATTCACCAGCACATAATAGCCCTCGGTCTTATAATCGATGGGGTAAGCCAGCTTTTTGCGGCCCCATTCATCGGTCTTTTCGATCTCGCCGCCATTGGCGGTTATGATACCGGAGAACTTTTCGATAACGCCCTTGATGGCTTCGTCCTCCATCTCAGGGGTAACGATGTACATAGCTTCGTACTTGTTCACGCTTTTCACCTCCTTATGGTCTTGTGGCCCTGCCGCGCTTGGGGCAGAGCAAGAAGCACGCTAGCTTTCGTATTATATCACCGGGAAAAGCCCTGCGCAATAGGTTTTTTAAGAAAATAAAGGGTTTTTTGGCGGCCTCGCCTCCCATATCCCGCAGTTGTTAAAAAAACAAATCCGATGTATAATAAACTATCTATACAAGGAGAAATGTGACCTTTGAAGCCTTTGAACATAAAATCCGTGCTGGTCTCCCTGGGCCTGGGCCTCGGGGCTGTGGCATTGGCGTATATTTTCCCGATTGGCCTTATAATAATGCCTGCGCTGCTGGCCTTTGCCGGCACGGTATGGGGCTATGGGGGGCTGGCCATAGCTGCGATAACCGCCGCAGGCGGCATAATATGCATAGCGGGAACTGTGGACTCGAGCATAATAGGCGCGCTGGTGATGTTCATACCCGCGGGCATAGCGATGACCTATATCTTCATAAATAAGCTGCCCTACCGCACGGCGGCGGTGATAAGCGCATTCTGCGTGGCTGTGGGTATGTACATAATGACATGCGTGCCGGCGCTCATGGAGGGGGAAGGCCCCTTCGCCTATTATTTACAGTACATGGCCGCATTCGGCGACGCGGTGGAAAAGACCGCGGCACAGATGGGCATAGACGGGGATAAGGCCGAGATGCTGCGCAAGATGGCGGCATACCTGGAATACAAGGCTCCCGACATGGCGGTAATGGTAATGATGTGCATGGGCATGGGCGCAGGTCTGGCGAATGTAGTGGCGGCAAGGGCCCTTTGCAGGGCGAAGGGCGCAAAGCTCAAGCCCATGGCGAAGTTCCACCTGTGGCAGCTTTCCCGGGGCTTTACCTATGGCAGCCTTGTGATGATAATAGGCGCCATCATCATATCCGCGCTGAAGATAACCAATTCTTCCGCCATAGTCACGGCGGTGGAATGCGCGGTGGCGGGGCCGTATGCGCTCATGGGCGTCTGCCTGATGGCGTTCATGGTAAAGATGAAGCTCCGCGGCGTGGCGTTCACGGTGCTTTCGGTGGTAGCTATGGTGCTGCTTTTTCCGTACAGCCTTTACGGGCTTTGTATTATAGGCGCTGCGGACAGGCTTTTCCGCATGCGCAGAAGCTATGTGGAGCGAATGCACAAATAAGCCGAGATAAAGCTTTTTCCTTGGGGGGAAGGTATTATGGACAAAAAACCGCAGCTTGCGTTTATACCTCTGTTCATAGCGGCGGCGGCGGCCTGTGGGCTGCTGACGGTATGCTTTGCCGAAAAGTGGGTGGCCCATGTGCTGCTGGCGGTATGCGTGGTTTCCTTCAGCATAGGCTTGATAGCGATGGCGGCCTACAAGAGGGCGGTCAAATACGCCATGAACGACATATTCCGGGAAAACGACACCACGGCGGGCAATATCATAACAAACATAGCAATACCCTGCGTGCTGTTTGACAGCGACGGCAAGATAGCCTGGAGCAACGATGCGTTCTCGGAGCTGTATCCGGGCACCGACATATGCAGGCTGATACCCGATATGGATCCGCGCTTCCCCAATAAGGCCCAGTCCATAGAGTATAACGGCCAGCACTTCCAGCTCATGAGCATGCCGGTGCAGCGCATACGCACCGAGACAAGGCTCACCTTCCAGTACTGGCTGGACAGGACCGAGGCACTGCATTATTCCCGCCTTTACGAGGAGCAGATGCCTACCATAGGCCTCATACAGGTGGACAATTACGACGACCTGATGACCGACAGGCAGTTCCACCGCAACAGCGTGCTCTCGGAGGTGGAGCGCAGGGTAAGCGACTTTGTTACCGCCATGGACGGCGTATACAGAAGGTACGACAACAGCAAGTTCTTCTTCGTGTTCGAGGCAAAGCGCATAGCCGAGCTGGAGCAGCAGCGCTTTACCCTTCTCGACGAGGTGCGCGAGATAGATACGGGAACCGGCCAGCCGGTGACGCTCTCTATTTCCATAGGCGTGGCGGACAGGATAGCCGCCTCGGACGAGGCGGCCCGAAACGGCATGCAGCTGGTGCTGGGCCGGGGGGGCGATCAGGCGGTGGTCAAGCGGGGCGCAAACTACGCCTTCTACGGCGGCAAGCGTCAGGTAACCACAAAGAACTCCAGAGTAAAGGCGCGGCTTTTCGCCGAGGCGCTGCATCAGCTGATGGACACCGCGGATGCGGTTTTCATAATGGGCCACAGGCTGCCGGATATGGACTGCGTAGGGGCGGGCCTCGGCATAATGCGCTGCGCCAAGAGTATAAACTGCCCTGCGTACTTCGTGCTGGACGAATCCAACGCCAGCATTGACGGAGTAATAGAGGCAATGAAGGAAAACAAGGCCTACAGGGATACTATAAAGACGCCGGAGCAGGCCGCCCAGATGATGCGCTCCTCCTCGCTATTGATAATAGTGGACACCCAGCGCAAAAGCTCGCTGCTCAGCGCCGAGCTGCTGGAAAAGGCGGGCAAGGCGGTGGTCATAGACCATCACAGGCGGGCTGTGGACTCCATACAGAACCCGACCCTCAACTACCTTGAGGCGGGCTCCTCCTCTGCCTGCGAGATGGTGACAGAGGTGATACAGTACTTTGACGACGGCCTCAAGCCCACTGCCTTCGAGTGCGGGGCGCTGCTTGCGGGCATCACTATGGATACAAAGCATTTTTCCTTCAATACCGGAGCGCGCACCTTTGAGGCGGCAAGCTATTTAAGGCGCAACGGCGCGGACAACATCACCGTGAAGATGATGTTCCAGGACGACATGCAGACCTACCGCAACAGGGCCAAGGTAGTGGAAAACGCCATAATAATGGAGCAGGGGATAGCCATATCCGCATGCCCCGCAGGCATGGAAGCCACCAACCTGATAGCCGCACAGGCGGCGGACGAGCTGGTGAACATAAAGGGCATTCAGGCTTCCTTCGTGCTTGCGGAGCGGGGCCAGGTGATATACATAAGCGGCAGAAGCCTCGGGGACATCAGCGTCCAGCTTATCCTTGAAAAGCTGGGAGGCGGCGGGCATCAGTCCATTGCCGGCGCGCAGCTGAAGGACGTGACTATGGACGAGGCCATAAGCAGGCTTACGGAAAGTATAAACAGCTATTTAAAGGAGGCACACGAGCAATGAAAGTTTTACTGACACAGGACGTTAAGGGCAAGGGAAAGGCCGGCGACATCATCAATGCAAACGACGGCTACGCAAGGAACTTCCTTATCCCCCGGGGCCTCGCAGTTGCGGCAGACGCAAACAACATTCACGCCGCTAACCTTAAAAAGCAGGCCGACGCACACCGCAGGGAGGTGGCGAGGCAGAACGCCAGGGCCTTGGCAGACGAGATGAAGGGCCTCACCGTAAAGGTATACGCCAAGGCGGGAAGCGGCAAGCTGTTCGGCTCCATAGGCGCGGCCGAGATAGCCGAAGCGCTCAAGGAGCAGTATGGCATAGACGTGGATAAAAAGCGCATAAAGCTGGAGGAGCCCATAAAGTCCCTGGGCATAACCGATATAACCGCCCACCTTTACGAGCAGACCGATACCAAGTTCAAGGTAGAGGTGCTGCCTCTGGAGGCAAGTAAGAATTAACGGCATAAAGGCGCAATAAAAAGAGCAAGAGGTTAAGATATGGAAGAACCCCGCGTACCCACCACGCCGCCCCATAGTCTTGAGGCGGAAAAATCTATATTGGGCAGCATGCTGCTGTCCCATACAGCCGTGGAGCAGGCAATGGAGACGCTCAGCGCCTCCGACTTTTACCTTGCACGGCATCAGGATATATTCCAGGCGATAAAGGGCATATACGACAGGGGAGAGGCCATAGACAGCGTCACGGTCATAGACGCGCTGGACCGCATGGGCAAGCTTGCTTCCGTGGGGGGCGTGATGTACATCACCGAGCTTTCGCTGTACGTACCCAGCGCGGCAAACGCTGCCCACTACATAAGGATAGTGGAGGAGCGCAGCGTGATGCGGCAGCTCATAGAGGCCAGCACCGCCATAGCCTCAGACGCTTTCTCGGGGGAAAAGAGCCTTGAGCAGATGCTGGACGACGCGGAGCGGGCAATATTCAACATATCCATGAAGAAGACCTCCGATACGCTGGTGCATATCAGCGAGACGGTGCTCAGCTGCTACAACCGGGTCGGGGAACTGATGAAGCTCAACGGCGCCCTAACCGGGGTTACCACAGGCTTTGCGGACCTGGACAAGCTCACCTCCGGCATGCAGCCCAGCGATCTCATCATAATCGCCGGCCGCCCCTCCATGGGCAAGACCGCTTTTGCCCTTAACCTTGCCCAGAACGCGGCTATAAAGGACAAGAAAACCGTATGCATATTCAGTCTGGAGATGAGCCGCGAGCAGCTGGTGCAGCGTATGCTCTGTTCCGATTCCGGCGTAAACATGCAGTCTGTCCGCACCGGCACCATAACCGATGCGGAGCTGATACGCATAGCGTCCTCCCTTGATCCCCTCTCCAAGGCGAACATATACATAGACGATTCCGCCGGGTGCAGCGTGGCCGAGATACGCAGCAAGTGCCGCAGGCTGCAATCCCGGGTTGGGCTGGACATGGTGGTCATTGACTATTTGCAGCTTATGCAGACCTCTGGCAAGTACGATAACCGCGTATTGGAAATATCCGAGACTACGCGGAAGCTGAAGATACTCGCCCGGGAGCTGAACGTTCCAATAATTCTCCTGAGTCAGCTTTCCCGCGGCCCTGAACAGCGCACAGATCACCGGCCAGTAATGGCGGACCTGCGGGAATCGGGAGCTATCGAGCAGGACGCGGATGTGATAATGCTGCTGTACCGGCCTGCCGTGTATGACGCGGAGGCGGACAACACCACCGAGGTAATAGTCGCCAAGCACCGCAACGGCCCTACCGCCACGGTAAAGCTGGCCTGGATAGACAGCAGCGCCAAGTTCGCGGATTTGGACACCACCGGAAGGGACGAGGGGTTTTAGGGGGATCCTCTCTTCTTTTCTCTTTCTTTTCGGGAAAAGAAAGAGAAAAGAAGCAAAAGAGAAAGAAAAGCCAACGAAAAATATAAAAAGGAACGGAAAGGACCGTTCCTTTATTGTTTTGATTTTTGTAAGCTTTTCTCTTTCTTTTTGCTGCTTTTTCTGTTCTCTTTTCCCGGAAAAGAGAAAGAAAAAGCAGAGGCAGAAGCAAAGCTCTATTTATGCCCGTGCTTGTACAGCTGCCTGTTGTCCAGCGCCCACTGGCGCTCGGTAAATTCGCCGTCGCTGACAGCGGCTAGGGCGTCGAACATCTCGAACATGCGGGAATCCAGCACGTCTATCTGGCTGACTATCTCGGCCTCGGGGAACATGGGCGGCTTTGGGCTGCCGTATTCCGGCACGCTGTGGTGGGAGAGGAGAATATGCTGCACCAGCTCCTTGGTAGAGGCGTCTATCATGAGCTCGGCCGCCGCCCGCTCAACTATGGCCACTCCCATGTTTATATGGCCGAGCAGCTGGCCGGGGGTGCTGTAGCCTGTTGCAAGGCCGAGGCCGCCTACCGTGAGCTCCGGCACCTTGGCCACGTCGTGGAGTATTATGCCGGCATAGACCAGCTCGCAGCTAAGGGCCGGGTAAAGCTTTTTGTATACGTCGCAGATAGCCTCGGCAGCCCTGAGCATGGTATGGGTATGGTAGAGCAGGCCGCCCCGCATGGCGTGGTGAAGCTTGAGGGCCGCGGGATAGCGCAGCAGTTCCTCCCGGTTTTCCCTGAGTATATACTGGGTGAGCATGCGCAGGTCGTTGTCCGTAAAGCTCTCCGTAACCTTTATTATCCCGTCGTACATCTCCTGGGGGGGCAGCGGCGCGCAGGGCACCAGGCTGGACATATCCACATTGTCGGAATCCCTGGCGGCGCGTATGCGGTCTATCTTCAGCTGCTCCGAGTCCTTCCATATGTTTACCGTAGCCCGGACCTTGATTATGCTGCCCGGTTCGTATACGCCGTGCTGCTCTATGCTGTAATCCCAGAGCTTGGCGGATATTTCGCCGCCGGCATCAGCCAGTATCATGTCCAGATAGTCGCTGCCCTTTACGTTGCTCTTTATAGCTACGGACTTGACTACGCAAAAGCCCTCCACCTGATTATTGGCGGGATTCACTATGTTGTTAAGCAGGTTCATGCGTCCCATGGCGCTATCCTCCTTATATAAACTCAAAATCTTATAAAGTTATTATATCATAATATGTCCCACGCCGGAAATAAAATGCTTTTGTGTAGTTTGAAACGGATTATTCTGATATAATGTACGCAACCTTTTGTGTTGTCAAAACGTTTAATATACAGATGAAGGGCAGGTAATTGCGCATTGACCCCCAAGAGCATTGAAGCCATATACAGGGACAACTGTAAAATGGTCTACTGGGCGGCGTATTCCGTACTAAAGCGGGAAAGCGACGCCATGGACATCGCTCAGAGCGTATTTTTGCGGGCGATAAAGAACATCGATAAGCTGAACAAAATGGAGGACGGGCAGGTAAAGGCATGGCTGTACCGCGTCGCCGTGAATCTGTGCTATGACGCAGGCCGGAGGCTGAAGCGGGAGATACCCGCCGAGGAGCTGCCCGAGCCCAATACTGACCGGGAATACGAGCTGCCCGAGGCCTCCGCCATATCCAGAGATCAGCGGGAACGGGTGAAGCGGGCCATCGATGCGCTGCCCGATATATACCGCGAGACGGTGATGCTGCATTACTATTCGGGGATGGACTACAAGACCATAGCGGCCATGCAGGGCAGCACCGAGGGAACGGTGAAATCCCGGATATTCCGGGCAAAGGAAAGGCTCTATGAGCTGTTGAAAGAAGGTGAGAAGAATGACTGACAGGCTGGACGATCTGCTGTTTTCCATAGGCGAAGAGCAAAATGACAGGGTGGATTTTGACCAGATGTACGCCGATCTTCTCCAAAAGCAGAAAGAGGAAGAAAAAAAGCGCAGTACAAGGCGGTCGAGGTTTGTGCGTTACAGCGCCATGGCCGCCTGCGCGGTGGCGCTGGTGGGTATAGGCGCCGCCATGATAAACAGCAGCCGCTTTAAGGCTGAGGCCCCGGCAGAGGCTGCCATGACCGAGGGATGCGTGGAAGACGCCCCGGCGGCAGAAGAGGCGGCACAGGAAGCGCCTATGATGGCGGCGGCGCAGGAGACTGAAGCCCCGGTGGCGACGGAATCCGCACCGAAGGAGGAAGCGGCTGACAGAGGATCCAAAAGCAAGGATACTGCCGCCGGCGGAGCCGGCGTAGAGATAGGCACCTGCGACGACGCATGGAGCAGGCTGAAGGCGGTCGGAATAGAGGCGGAGCCGTATGATGGCGAGGACGCGCCGGAGGCAGGCTATGCGCTGATGACGGGCGAGGGCGAGGCGATATGGAACGCCGGAAGCGGGGTATACAGGGTAACGCTCAACGGCGACATTGCGGAGCAGCTAAAGGAGCTTTGCGAATAAATAAAAAGGGGCGGCGTGCCGCCCCTTGATACTGTCGAAAAACCCAGGGGTTGATAAGGGGCCGCAGCCCCTTATGGCTTTATTCGGATTTGGCGACATGTGCGGCAAATCCGCAAAAGGCGCTTGCGTGAAAACTCAAAAAAGTGGCGTTTAGCCACTTTTTTGACACTCTGAAGGGGCGGCGTGCCGCCCCTTTTTTGCTGTCCTGCGATATTACCGTATGTCCTCCTTCACGCTTTCCGGGGGGACGTCCAGCTGCCAGGGGTCCTTGAGATACCCGCGCAGCAGCTTGAAGGCGGAGGCGTAGTAAAAGCCGTCGCATATGCGCTCGTCGGTGGTGAAGGTGTAGGGTATGTAGTGCACCTCGGCTACCGTTCCGTCCCGCTGAACCTCAAGGCGTTTTTCCTTTGCGCCGAAGCTGCAGAACACAGGCACGTTGCCGAAGTCGTACAGGTGATGGAATACCGGCGGTATGCCTAAGCTTCCCATGCTGGTTATGAACAGGCTGCCGTGGAAGGGGCTGACCCTTATGAGGGAAGCGGGTATGAGCCCAAAGTAATCCATGAACCTGAGTATGCCCATGACAAGCTTAAGCACCAGCCCGGGTATGTAGTTCAGGGCCCTGGCCGTGCCGTCAAAGGAGGAATCCTCTTCCTTGGCTGCCTTTACGGTGGAATTCAGTACCTCGTATACCTGTCTGGCTGTGGCGTCCTTTGGAAATACCGCCTTTATGACGGTATCCGGGGAGCCGGTGCGCATCTCCTTCTTAACGTCCATGTTGACCCATATCTCGTTGCGGGCGTAGAGCTTCTGGCCGGAGAGGAAGCGGTTCAATGCCGGACGTTGTGATACGGTGCGCACATAGGCCGCAAGCAATACATGGGTTATACCGAAGCTGTCCAGCCCCTCCGCGCGTTTCTGACGAATGTAGTCCTCCATGGAGGCTACATCCACGCTGTAGGCCAGCAGGTTGGTCGCGCCGTTCCTTCGGGGCATTATGTACCATGCTACGCGGTCCATGGGGTTGTAGCCACGTATCCTTCTGCCCTCGTAGCGGTCGCCGAAGCGGCGCTTTACTTTATTTTCATTCAAAAGATTTTTACCCCCTGTTGAAAAAATATATAGTGAACTCCATATATTACGATAGTATTTTATGCCTGTGAGGCCACCGTGTCAACGGCGGAGAATGGGTGGATAAATAAATTAAGAAACGGTTAAAAAAAACAGAATAAGGGTTGCAAGTGCAAACGGCCCGGGTTTATTATTTAATAGTACCTCAGAAGGAGCCGGATTATATGATAACAGAAGAAGCACAGGCCGTTCTTCAGGACCTTGACGACCACAAGTTCGCTAAAGTAAAGGAAGCTGTCCGGGACATGCATTATGCAGATGTCGCGGAGCTTTTCGAGTCCATAGAGGATCAGGAGACAGC
>SFEL01000019.1 GCA_004557245.1 Clostridiales bacterium
ATGAACGGCCAGATCGTTTACAGCTACCGTCCGAAACCCGGTGCCGAGCAAGCCATATACCGGAAAATCTCGGATATCACCATTTCGATGAAATCCACGGACCACCTGAAGATGCCGGAACTCATATCCAGCGAATACAAGGTCTATCTCAGCCCCGATGAGCAGGACGCATACGACGAGATGAAAAAACAGTTCATTCTGGACCTGCCCGATGGTGAAATATCTGCTGCCAATGCTGCAGCCCTCTCCGGCAAGCTCTCCCAGATGGCCAATGGTGCCATTTACGACGATGCCGGGAATACGGTCCCCATTCACGAGCAGAAGCTGGACGCTCTGGAGGACATTATCGAGTCGGCAAACGGCAAGCCCCTTCTGGTGGCCTATTGGTACCAGCATGATCTGGAGCGGATCATGAAACGGCTGCATGATCGCCATATTCCGTTTTCCAAGCTGGACAAAGCCGACAGTATCCGCAGATGGAACAACGGCGAAATCCCGGTAGCCCTGATCCACCCAGCTTCTGCCGGACACGGCCTCAATCTTCAGACCGGCGGCAACACCATCGTCTGGTTCGGCCTCACATGGTCCTTGGAGCTCTATTCCCAGACCATAGCAAGGCTCTGGCGGCAAGGTCAGACTGCCGAAACTGTGGTCGTTCAGCATATCGTGACGGACGGCACTATTGATGAGCAGATTCTCCGGGCACTTAAGGCCAAAGACAAAACGCAGTCGGCTCTGATCGCTGCGGTCAAGGCAAATCTGAAAATCTAACGACCTAACGACAAAAATCGACAATCTTCGCCAATCCGAGTGAACACAAATTCGGAGGTGCGACTTTGAACCCATATGAAGAACTGGCAAACGCCATCATTCTGCAAGCGGTCAAGGATTACCGGCTGACCGACGACGAGCGGGAGCTTCAGGAAATCGAGCGTTTCTTCCGCTCCGGCTGGTTCGGTGTCCTGTCAAAAGTCGATCCGGAATTCCTCATTAAAGAGCTACGGAAGGAGAAGCGAAATGACCGCTAAAGAATATCTGTCACAGGCCCGGACGCTGGATATGCGGATTAAATCCAAGCTCCAGCAAATCGAGTCTTTAAATGAACTGGCCACATCCTGCACCGTCGTTTATAGCGATATGCCGAGAAATCCAAATCGTGGCGGCTCCAAAGTAGAACGGGCTGTCTTGAAGATAATCGAGGTTGAGGAAAGCCTGAAACACGATGTCGAGGATCTGGTTGAGCTGAAAAAGGAAATCATGGCCACAATACAGGCCGTTTCGGATGTTGAACTGCAAACCCTGCTGGAGAAACGTTATCTGTGCTTCCTCTCGTGGGAGAAGATTGCGGTTGAGATGCATTACAGCATCCAGCACATTTACCGGATGCACGATACGGCCCTTTCCTGTGTGGCTGCGATCATGAGAGTAAATGAGAGAGATTGAGAGTCGCCTCTTATGATAGTATTATGATGGACAAAGTAAAACCTACGGAAGCCTTGTGGGAGCCCCTCTCCCGCAGGGCTTTTGTTATGCAGCGAAACGGAGGTAATCAATGGGATACAGAAAAGTCAGTGCTTTGGAACAGTGTTGGTACATCATCAAATATAAGCTCCGTGAGATCTTCAGGAAACGGAGGTGATTATGTGCCAAGGAGTCCAAAGAAGCCCTGCGCTTACCCCGGCTGCCCAAGGCTAACCGACAGACGTTTCTGTCCAGAGCACGAGAAGCTGGACCGGGACCGTTACAACAAGTACGAGCGCACCCCGGATGTCAACCGCAAATACGGCAGGGCTTGGAAGCGCATCCGTGACAGGTACGCAGCGGCCCACCCTCTGTGTGAGCAGTGCCTCAAGGAAGGCCGGTTAACACCGGTCGAGGAAGTTCATCATATTCTTCCTATTTCTCAAGGCGGCACACACGAGGCCAGCAACCTGATGAGCCTGTGCCAGTCGTGCCACACGAAGATCCATCACGAGCTCGGTGACCGGTGACCGTGGGGCGGGTCAAATCTCTACGCCTTTCCTATGCGGACAGCGGCGTGGGGTCACGAGCGCAAAAATCAGAAATCAAACGGGGTATTAACCCCCAGCCCGGAAAGTGAGGTGAAATGTGTGGCAAAAGACGGAACTATGAGAGGCGGTCAGCGTGTCGGTGCCGGAAGAAAATCCAAGGCTCTGACCGATAAAATCGCTGACGGTAGGTTAAACGGTGCGATGGTTCTCCCGGAACCGGCAGAAATCGAAGGAGCGGACGTTCCTCCGGTCAAGGAATACTTGAGAGCCGCTCAAAAGAACGGCAAGGACCTGTGTGCTGAAGAGGTCTACCGGGACACTTGGAACTGGCTCAAGGCCCGTGGCTGTGAAATGTTAGTAAACAACCAGCTGATCGAGCAGTACGCCATGTCAGTCTCCCGATGGATTCAGTGCGAGGAAGCGATCTCCGAGTTCGGCTTTCTGGCCAAGCATCCCACTACCGGCAATGCCATCGCTTCACCGTATGTGGCGATGAGCCAGACCTATATGAAGCAGGTCAATCAGGTCTGGTATCAGATTTACCAGATCGTGAAAGAAAACTGTGCCGTGGAGTACGGCGGCAGAAATCCACAAGATGATTTGATGGAGCGGCTGCTCACCGCTCGGAAAGGAAACTGATATGTTTGAAAAAGTAAACCCGGCGCATCCCGACAAGGTGGCCGACCGCATTGCCGGTGCTCTTGTCGACCTTGCGTATCAAAAAGAGAATAATCCGAAGATCGCCGTCGAGGTCCTCATCGGTCACGGCATCTGCCACATTATCACCGAAACCTCGGTGGCCCTCTCTCCTGATGAGGTGGCGGCGGCTGTTTCCCGTATCGCTGGGAACCTGCTGGTGGACTACCGTGAGGTTTCGCAGGACGAGCATCTGGCCGACAACCAGATCGACGGCATTCATTGTGGCGACAACGGCATCTTCAAGGGCGTCCCTGTGACCGACGAGCAGAAAGAGCTCACCGCCATCGCCAAACAGCTCTATGAAACCTACGGCAGCGACGGCAAATACATTCTGGACGGCGACCGCCTGATCCTCTGCCAGAGCAACGCCCAGACCGGCCATCTGCGTGAGGTCTTCCCAGATGCCGAGATCAATCCGCTCGGTGATTGGACCGGCGGCACGGATGTTGACTCCGGTGCCACCAACAGGAAGCTCGGCTCTGACTTGGGCGACTCCGTGACCGGCGGCGGTCTGCACGGCAAGGACCTCTCCAAAGCCGACGTCAGCATCAACATTTACGCATGGCTCAAAGCACAGGAAACCGGTGTGCCGGTCGAGCTTGTCTGCGCCATCGGTGATGATGCCGTGGACGGTATTCCATACGAGAGAATCGTAGAAACAGCAAGAACCTTCATCGACCGCATCGGCGGTTTCGAGAGGTTCGCTGAGTGGGGCCTCATATGCTGATCGAGAAAAAGAAAACGGCGGAGCTGCTTCCTGCCGAATACAATCCTCGCAAGGACCTCAAGCCCGGTGACGAGGAATACGAAAAACTGAAACGCTCCATCGAGGAGTTCGGTTATGTCGAGCCGGTCATCTGGAATAAGACGACCGGTCGTGTTGTCGGTGGGCACCAGAGGCTCAAGGTCCTCATCGACCTTGGCATCACAGAGGTTGACTGTGTGGTCGTTGAAATGGACGAAGCCAAGGAAAAGGCTCTCAACATCGCCCTGAACAAGATCAGCGGTGATTGGGATAAGGACAAGCTGGCTCTGCTCATTGCCGACCTGCAGGGCGAGGACTTTGATGTTTCCCTCACCGGTTTTGACCCTGCCGAGATTGACGACCTTTTCAAGGGCAGCTTGAAGGACGGCATTCACGACGATAATTTCGATGTGGATGAGGAGCTGAAAAAGCCCACCTTCACCAAGGCTGGCGACATTTGGACGCTCGGTCGGCACCGTCTGGTTTGCGGCGATTCCACAAAGAAGGAAACCTACGATGCTCTGATGGGCGACGTCAAGGCCAACCTCGTGATCACGGACCCGCCGTACAATGTGAACTATGAAGGCTCTGCTGGGAAGATTAAGAACGACAACATGGCAAACGACGCATTTTATCAGTTCCTGCTCGACGCCTTTACTAATATGGAAGCCGTCATGACCAGCGACGCTTCCATCTATGTGTTCCATGCGGACACCGAAGGTCTGAACTTCCGCAGGGCCTTTGCCGATGCAGGCTTCTACCTCTCCGGCTGCTGCATTTGGAAAAAGCAGTCACTGGTGCTCGGACGCTCTCCGTACCAGTGGCAGCACGAGCCGGTGCTCTACGGCTGGAAGAAAAACGGCAAACACCAGTGGTACACGGGCCGTAAGGAGACCACCATCTGGGAGTTCGACAAACCCAAGAAGAACGGCGATCACCCGACCATGAAGCCGATTGCGCTTCTGGCGTATCCGATCATGAACTCATCCATGAGCAACGCTGTGGTGCTGGACCCCTTCGGCGGCTCCGGCAGCACCTTGATCGCCTGTGAGCAGTCTGATCGCATCTGCTATACCGTGGAGCTGGACGAGAAGTTCTGCGACGTCATCGTGAAGCGATACATCGAGCAGGTCGGCTCCTCGGAAGGCGTGACGGTGCAGCGTGATGGCGTGACTTTCCGCTTTGACGAAGTAGCTAATGTAGACGAATGAGGGCCGCATTTTTCCTGCGATATTTGGTACATATATTTCTCTGAAATGACTTGCTATTCTGTGGCTTTAGAGTGATATATACAGTACCAAAAAACAAGGAGGTAACCCCATGAAAGAACTACACTACAACGTCACCGGACAGGACCGCAAAGAGCTGGTCGGCATCATCTCCAAGGTGATCGGCATGAAGGCCGTCTACAAGTTCATGCCCACCTGCGCCTTCGTCATCAGCAACATCACCGTCGAGAAAGACGGCACGATGGTCTGGGACGAGCGCACGGATCAGGACACCATTGAGGCGGTCATCATCGCTCTTGCCGCTGCCGGATTCAATCCAGTCAAGGACGAAGCCGAAACCGAGAAGACAGGCCTGACGATTGAGATCCCGCTCGAAAAGGTCTCGGTCGGAAACCTCACCAAGCTGCTGGATGCCAAAGGCGAGCTGATCAAAAAGGCCCTCAGCATTGAGGACATTCGCATTGAGCTCAAGGAAGACCGCATTGCTTTCCCGTGGTTCAAGGAGCTGCCCTCGCCCGAAGAGATCAAAGCCTACTCGCATTTCATCGCAGCCCTTTGTGAGATGGCACTAAACCAGAAGCGGATCACCGCCAAAGAAAAGCCGGTCGACAACGACAAGTACGCATTCCGCTGCTTCCTTTTGAGGCTGGGCTTCATCGGTGAGGACTACAAGACCGAGCGCAAAATCCTGCTCCGCAACCTCTCCGGTTCCTCGGCTTTCAAGAGCGGCGCAAAGAAAACGGAGGTGGAATCATGCGAGTGATTTCAAAAGCGGCCCTTGAGGGCTTACGTCGCCGGTACAAGCCCGGTACACGGGTGGAGCTCCTACAGATGGACGATGTTCAGGCTCCTCCCATCGGAACGAAAGGAACGGTCCTCGGCGTGGACGACATCGGTTCCATCATGGTCGCATGGGACAACGGCTCCGGCCTGTCGGTCGCATACGGCGCAGACCTTTGCAGGGTGGTGAGCGACGATGAATGAAACGATCAAAAAGCAAATCCTCGCCATCCGGGACACCGGCCTGACGAATATGTTTGATACAAACATGGTACAGCGGCTGGCCTACGAGCGCAACTTCTATGAGCTGGTGGTCTTCATTGAGGAGCATCGCAAGGAATATGTGCATTTCATCCTCTATGGAGAGGCATAAAGTACACAATTCCAAGCCCGAATATTTGTGTAGAATACTTCGGATTATATCGCAGAAATGACTTGCTATTTCAGGCGTTTAGAGTGATATATACACTACCGAAAGGAAATACACACAAACGGAGGAAACCACGATGCGTTACATCGACCACACCAACTGCAAGACAGCCTTTGAAAAGGGCGAAGACCACGAGATCCAGAGCCTTGGGAAGCTCACCCGCACGGCCACCAAGATTGCCGAAGCGAACGGCCTCGGAGTTCTGAAGAACCGTCAGGGCTACTACAGGATCATCAAGAAGAGCGGGCTCGGAGCCTACGAAGACGTACTTTCCAGCCTCGCAGAGGTTGACGCCTTCTTCAAGAACCTCGACAGCCACAAGGCAACGAAGTATTAAGGAGGGACCGACAATGATTAGACTGGAAAAGTTCTACGATCTGATCAGCCGCAATGCCACGGTGACGCTGACCAACCGCCAACTTGACACCACCTTCTTTGAAGGCTGCATGCGAGATATCCCGGACCGTTTCAGCAACTGCATAGTTGAAGACTTCTGCGTATCCAACACCGGCGACTTTCTTTTCAAAATCAAAGTCAACCCGGTCCCCGCAAACGAGGAAAAACGCCTCTGGCACGAAGGCAGCCTACGGGTCCACGGCAGCATTTTCCATTACTGGTTCAAGCAGTACGATGAAGGCTCCGAGTTCGGAATCGACAGCGGCAGGATTTCCAAGCTGATGCTTAAGCGCAAGGGCGAGATCGTTTGCAACTACGACAGAGGCTGGGATGTTCAGCCGGTCGACGAAGACACTCAACTGGCCTACGAAATATTGGTACACACTGAGAACTTCTAAATCCCGGTAAAATAAATACCCTTGGGACATGAGCCGCTCGGCTCTGTTCCTCGTTATGGCGGTCGCTTCAGGCGGCTATTTTTTATGCCTTTTTGGAGGTGATAACACTTGAGGCGAATGAAGAAATACACACCGACGAAGTTCAAAGCGAAGGACTCCGTCTACGATAAGGTAAAGGCCGACTACGCTGTCTCGTTCATCGAGTGCCTCTGTCACACCAAAGGCACATGGGCCGGAAAGCCCTTCACGCTGATCGACTGGCAGGAGCAGATCATCCGGGACATCTTCGGCATCATCAAACCCAACGGATACCGGCAGTTCAACACCGCATACATTGAGATCCCCAAGAAGATGGGCAAATCTGAGCTTGCGGCTGCGGTCGCACTCCTGCTCACATGCGGCGACGGTGAGGAACGTGCGGAGGTCTACGGCTGCGCTGCGGACAGACAGCAAGCCTCGATTGTTTTTGAGGTCGCAGCCGACATGGTCCGGATGTGTCCGGCCCTCAACCGCAGGGTCAAAATCCTGACAGCCACAAAGCGGATCGTTTACCTGCCGACAAACAGCTTTTATCAGGTGCTGTCGGCAGAGGCCTACTCGAAGCACGGTTTCAACATCCACGGCGTGGTATTCGATGAGCTGCACACCCAGCCCAACCGGAAGCTCTTTGATGTTATGACCAAGGGCTCCGGTGATGCTCGTATGCAGCCGCTTTACTTCCTTATAACCACAGCCGGTACAGACACCAAATCCATCTGCTATGAAACGCACCAGAAAGCAAAAGACATCATCGAGGGCCGCAAGATTGACCCGACCTTTTACCCGGTCATCTACGGTGCCGATGAAAACGACGACTGGACGGACCCGAAGGTCTGGAAGAAAGCGAATCCCTCACTCGGCATCACGGTAGGCATCGACAAGGTTAAGGCCGCCTGTGAGTCCGCAAAGCAGAACCCTGCCGAGGAGAACTCCTTCCGGCAGCTAAGGCTTAACCAGTGGGTCAAGCAAGCTGTGCGATGGATGCCGATGGAGAAATGGGATCGCTGTGCTTTTGCCACCAGCGAAGACGATCTCGAAGGCCGAGTCTGCTACGGCGGTCTGGACCTCTCGTCCACCACGGATATTACAGCTTTCGTGCTGGTCTTTCCTCCGCTGGACGAAGACGACAAGTATGTGATCCTGCCGTACTTCTGGATACCGGAAGAAAACATGGGACAGAGGGTCAGCCGGGATCACGTCCCTTACGATGTGTGGGAACGCCAAGGTTTCCTGCAAACTACCGAAGGCAACGTGGTCCATTACGGCTATATCGAAAAATTCATCGAGCAGCTGGGCGAACGCTTCAACATTCGTGAGATCGCCTTTGACCGCTGGGGAGCCGTGCAGATGGTCCAGAACCTTGAGGGCATGGGCTTCACGGTCGTTCCCTTCGGACAGGGCTTCAAGGACATGAGCCCTCCGACCAAAGAGCTGATGAAGCTGGTCTTGGAGGAACGCATCGCCCACGGCGGCCATCCGGTGCTCCGCTGGATGATGGACAATATCTATGTGCGGACCGATCCTGCTGGTAACATCAAGCCAGACAAGGAAAAGTCTACAGAGAGAATCGACGGTGCTGTGGCAACTGTCATGGCCTTGGACCGTGCCATCCGGTGCGGCAACGATACGACCGAGAGCGTCTACGACACTCGTGGTCTTTTATTTTTATGAAAGGACGGTGATGTGGTATGGGTATTTTCAGCGGACTATTCAAATCCAGAGACAAGCCTCAAAACAGAACGGCAGGCAGCAACTATGCCTTTTTCATGGGCGGCACGACCTCCGGCAAAACAGTGACAGAACGGTCTGCCATGCAGATGACCGCTGTGTATTCCTGCGTCCGCATCCTGTCGGAGGCGGTGGCGGGACTGCCTCTGCACCTCTACAAATACACGGACAGCGGTGGCAAGGCAATGGCGCTTGACCATCCGCTCTACCGTCTGCTCCACGATGAGCCGAACCCGGAGATGAGTTCCTTCGTGTTCCGGGAAACCCTCATGACGCACCTTCTCCTCTGGGGCAACGCTTACGCGCAGATCATCCGCAACGGCAAAAACGAGATTGTTGCCCTGTATCCTCTGATGCCAAACAAGATGTCGGTGGACAGAGACGAAACCGGTCGGCTGTACTACACCTATTATCGTGGCTCGGATGAAGCCATTAAGGATAAAGGATCGTCCGTGACGCTGCACCCCTCGGAAGTACTCCACATTCCCGGTCTCGGCTTTGACGGTCTGGTCGGTTACAGCCCCATTGCTATGGCGAAGAACGCTATCGGCATGGCGATTGCCTGCGAGGAATACGGCGCAAAGTTCTTCGCCAACGGTGCCGCTCCGGGCGGTGTGCTGGAACACCCTGGCACGATCAAGGATCCGCAGCGTGTGCGGGAAAGCTGGCAGTCTACCTTCGGCGGCAGCGGCAATGCCAATAAAATCGCTGTGCTGGAGGAAGGCATGAAATACACGCCCATCGGCATCTCGCCGGAGCAGGCGCAGTTTCTCGAAACACGAAAATTCCAAATCAATGAGATCGCTCGAATTTTCCGAGTGCCGCCCCACATGGTGGGCGACCTGGAAAAGTCGAGCTTTTCTAATATTGAGCAGCAGTCCTTGGAGTTTGTGAAATACACCCTTGACCCCTGGGTCATCCGCTGGGAGCAGTCCATTCAGCGGTCGCTTTTATTTGCGGATGAAAAATCAAGGTATTTTGTGAAGTTCAATCTGGAAGGTCTGCTCCGCGGAGACTATCAGAGCCGCATGAACGGGTACGCCATTGGTCGTCAGAACGGCTGGATGTCCGCAAACGATATCCGGGAGCTTGAAAACCTCGACCGTATCCCGGAGGAGGACGGCGGCGACCTGTACCTCATTAACGGCAATATGCTCCCTCTGAAAAACGCCGGAGCTTTTGCAAATACACCTACCGATGACGGAAAGGAGGAAAAAACCGATGAAGAAATTCTGGAATTGGAAGAACCAGACGGAGACAGCGGAACGGACGCTGTTCCTGAACGGAACCATCGCCGAGGAAAGCTGGTTTGACGATGAAATCACGCCGCAGCTTTTCAAGGACGAGCTCATGTCCGGCAGCGGAAACATCACCGTGTGGATCAACAGTCCCGGTGGTGACTGCGTGGCGGCGGCTCAAATCTACAATATGCTCATGGACTACAAGGGTGATGTGACCGTGAAAATCGATGGCATTGCGGCATCCGCAGCATCCGTCATCGCTATGGCAGGCACGAAGGTGCTGGTATCTCCCGTGTCCATGCTCATGATCCACAATCCCATGACGGCAGCATTCGGCAATTCGGAGGAAATGCAGAAAGCCATCGAAATGCTCGGCAGCGTGAAGGATTCTATCATCAATGCCTATGAGATCAAGACGGGGCTTTCCCGTGCCAAGCTCTCGCACCTCATGGATGCCGAAACTTGGATGGACGCAAACAAGGCTGTAGAACTCGGCTTTGCGGACGAAATCATGCAGAGAAGCACAGAATCCGATGGCGTACCCGCGCCCACCGTTTCCATGCTGTATTCCAAGGCGAATGTGGTGAACTCTCTCATGGAGAAGATCGCCGCAAAGTGCGCCATTGAACCCAAACCCGCCGTGCCGGAGCGCACGGGACGCTCTGTAGATGAACTCAGAGCCAAGCTGAACACCATCAAAAACTACATTTAATATGGAGGTATTTCAATATGACTATCGTTGAACTGCGCGAAAAGCGCGCCAAGCTGTGGGCTACGATGGAGGGCTTCCTCGACACCCACCGCGACCGAAAAGGCATTCTGTCTGCCGAGGACGATGCCGTTTACGCCAATATGGAGAAGGAACTGAACGATCTCACCAATGAGGTCAGACGCATGGAGCGCCGCGACGCTATTGCCGCAGAGCTTGCCAAACCCGTATCCTCTCCTATCACCGAGCAGCCCCAGAAAGCGACCGGCGAAGCCAAGACCGGCAGAGCGTCTAACGCCTACCGCGAGGATTTCGGCCTGCATCTGCGCGGCAAACGTATGCTCCACAATGTGCTCTCCGAGGGCGTGGACGCCAACGGCGGCTATCTCGTCCCCACGGAGTTTGAGAAGTTCATCGTGGACACGCTCAAGGAGGAAAATGTGATGCGCCGTCTGTGCAAGGTCATCACTACCGATAACGAGCGTAAGATCCCCGTTGCAGCGACCCATTCCACCGCTGCGTGGACTGCTGAAAATGCTGCCTACACCGAGAGCAATCCCACCTTCGCACAGAAGACCATTGATGCCTACAAGCTGACCGACCTTGTGAAGGTAAGCATTGAGCTTCTGGACGACAGTGCCTTCGATCTGGAAGAGTACATCGCCCGTGAGTTTGCCTATGCCTTCGGTGCTGCCGAGGAACAGGCTTTCTGCGTCGGCACCGGTACGGGTCAGCCCACTGGCCTGTTCACCACCAACGGTGGCACGGTCGGCGTTACCGCAGCCAGTGCGACCGCCGTCACCACCGACGAGGTGATTTCCCTTATCTATGCACTGAAAGCACCGTACCGCAAGAACGCCAAGTTCCTGATGAACGATGCTACTGTTTCCGCACTTCGTAAGCTGAAGGATTCCAACGGTCAGTATCTGTGGCAGCCCTCCCTGCAGGCGGGTCAGCCGGACAGACTGCTCGGTTACGAGATTTACACCAGCCCGTATGCTCCCACGCTGGCGGCAGGTGCGCTCTCCATTGCCTTCGGCGATTTCCAGAGCTACTGGATCGCTGACCGCACCGGCAGAACCGTTCAGCGTCTGAACGAGCTGTATTCCACCAACGGTCAGGTCGGCTTTGTTGCAACCGAGCGTGTGGACGGCAAGATCATCCTGCCGGAGGGTATCCAGCTTCTGAAGATGAAGGCGTCTTGATGAAAGGAGGCGACGGTGATGGACGAGCTTCTTTCCAAAGTGAAAGCCAACCTTATCCTGGAACACACGGCGGATGATGCCTTGCTAAAAAGCTACATCACCGCCGCTGTTTCTTACGCCGAAAGCTACCAGCACATCCCGGAGGGGTTCTATAAGGAGAATCCCATGCCAGCCACCACAGAGCAAGCCGTTATCATGCTGTCATCCCACTTCTACGAAAGCCGGGACGGCAGCACGGGCGGCTTTTTTGCGGATAACACCGGAGCGGCACAGCAGGTGTGGAACACGGTCAATCTGCTGCTGCGGCTTGACCGGGATTGGAAGGTGTGAGCATGAGCTTCGGAAAAATGAACGGCTTTGCCGACATTGTGAAAACAAAGCAGGTCAAGGACAGCGAGGGCTTCACCCGTTCTGAGGATGAAGT
Organism: Clostridiales bacterium; assembly: GCA_004557245.1. Classification (GTDB taxonomy): domain Bacteria; phylum Bacillota; class Clostridia; order Christensenellales; family CAG-138; genus SFEL01. Next base: position 12,036 of record SFEL01000019.1, read on the forward strand.
CCTCGCGTCCATCCGCGTCTACCGGGAAGGTCGGCACGGCTCTGAGCGGTGGGCAAACCTCGCGGCATTCAGCGACGCCACCGACCTGTTCCGCTTTCGGTGTATTCCGGGGCTGACAATTACTACCGAACATTTTTTCATCTGCGATGGAGAGCGATTTAATATCACCTCTGTCGAGAATGTAAAGGGTCGCGGAATGTATATCGAGGTTTTAGCGAAAAGGAGTGAATCTACTGTTGGCAAAGGCTGATTTCAAACTGCCGGACGAGTTTCTGACAAAGCTCTCCCGTCTGGGTAAGGACACCGATGCGGTTGCAGAGAAGGTTCTGGAAGCTGGCGGCAAGGTCGTTCTGGCAAGGGTGCGGAGCAATCTTGCCACCGTCATCGGCAGCGGGACAAAGTACGACTCGCGCTCCACGGGTGAACTGGCGCAGTCGCTGGGTCTGTCGCCCGTCAAGCTGAACCGCGGGGGCAACCACGACATCAAGATCGGCTTTTCCGAACCGCGCTCGGACGGCGGCAGCAATGCAAAACTTGCCAACGTTCTGGAATACGGCAAGCACGGACAGCCTGCAAAGCCCTTTCTGAAACCCGCAAAATCCGCATCCAAGGCGGAGTGCATCCGCGTCATGGAGCAGACGCTCAAGGAGGAGATCGAAAAGCTATGAGCTTGCTGTCAGAACTGAATACCATCGTAGAAAGCTGCGGCGTGCCTGTTGAGACAGGTATCTTCTCCGATGCTGCACCGGACACATACCTTGTGCTGACGCCGCTGTCGGACAGCTTTGACCTCCATGCGGATAACTGTCCGGGCATCGACACGCAGGAGGTTCGGCTGTCCCTCTTTACAAAGGGCAGCTATACCAAGCAGAAAAACAGACTTGTCCGCACACTTTTCGGTGCGGATTTCTATATTACGGACCGCCGGTACATCGGCTTTGAAACCGACACCGGCTATCACCACTACGCCATAGATGTGGCAAAATCTTATGTTTGGGAGGAATGACAATGGCGACCATTGGTCTGGATAAACTTTATTACGCAAAAATCACCGAGGGAGACAACGGTGAAGAAACCTACGGCACCCCGACGCAGCTTGCCAAGGCCATGACAGCGGAGCTTTCCGTGGAACTGGCCGAGGCGACGCTCTACGCCGACGACGGCGCAGCAGAGGTCGTGAAGGAGTTCCAGAGCGGCACTCTGACGCTGGGCATCGATGATATTGGTGTGCAGGTGGCGCAGGACCTCACCGGTGCAAAAATCGACGACAACAAGGTGCTCATTTCCGCGTCCGAGGACGGCGGTGAACCCGTAGCCATCGGCTTCCGGGCGAAGAAGTCCAACGGTAAGTACCGCTACTTCTGGCTCTACAAGGTCAAGTTCGGCATCCCCGCGACGAACCTCACCACCAAGGGTGAGAGCATTGAGTTCTCCACCCCCACCATCGAGGGCACCGTTCTGCGACGCAACAAGCTGGACGGTCAGGGCAAGCACCCGTGGAAGGCAGAGGTGTCCGAGGACTCCACCGGAGTTTCTGCATCGGTCATCAGCGGCTGGTACACCGAGGTGTATGAGCCGACATTCGCACAGGTGTAAGGAGGCGTTTTTATGGATGACAGAAGTGCAAAAATCAACATCGGCGGTCGGGAGTTTGAACTTCTTCTCACGACCCGCGCCACCAAGGAGATCGCAGGCCGCTACGGTGGTCTGGAAAATCTGGGGCAGAAGCTCATGCGGTCAGAAAACTTTGAAATGGCTCTGGACGAGCTGGTGTGGCTCATTACGCTGCTGGCAAACCAGTCCGTGCTCATCCACAACCTCCGCACCCCGGAGGACAAGCAGGAGCTACTCACGCAGGAGACGGTTGAGCTGCTTACCAGCCCTCTGGAACTGGCAGAGTACAAATCCGCCATCATGGAGGCCATGTTCAAGGGAACGAAGCGGAATGTGGAAAGTGAGAACAATTCAAAAAACGCACCAGTCGGGTAACAGACGAGGAACTGTTCACCCGACTTTTTTATTACGGAACGGCGCAGCTGCATCTTCCATCCGAGGAGGTCTGGCTGACGCCGTTCGGTTTTCTCCTCGACCTGTGGGAATGCCACAGACAGTTCCTCGGCATGGCGAAGCCGAAGCGGGAGCTTTCCATCGACGATATTATCCCGCCCGGACTGTAAGGAGGCGAAGTACATGAGCATCATCCCAGGCACAACGCCGACCCTGACACTGTCTCTTGACAGAAGCATCACCGGCTGCACGGCTGCGGAGTTCTGCCTTGCCTGCGGAACGGTCCGGCTCTTGCGTCCACTTTCGGATCTGTCTTTGTCCGCTGACGGTACGGAGGTCAGCCTTCGCCTGACGCAGACCGAAACGCTGATGCTGCCGGACAATCAGATCGCAAAGGTGCAGCTTCGGGTCATGCTCGGCGGCGCGGTATTTGCAACGGACAGTATTCCGGTCCCGACGAAAGAACTATTGCATCGAGAGGAGTTGATCGCCGATGCACATTAGCGCAAAGCTGCACACCGAGGATGAACGGCTTCATGCCGACTTCCATGCGACCGTTCAGGTCGGCGGCGGCTTCTCGCTGGGCCACGCGCTCATGTGGGACAAGCAGGGGCGGCTTGCCGTGCAGGTGGCGGAGGAAGCCGAAGCGGACAATACGCTCCCCATCACCGCAGCGGCGGTCTATGCGGAACTGGGCAACATTGAAGTGCTGCTCGGCACGATATAGGAGGTTTTATGAGCATTGCAACAGAACTCGCCAAGCTTCAGACGGCGAGAAACAAGATCCGTACAAAGCTGGTAGCACTGGGGCTTGTGGCCGCTGCTGCCAAGCTGGACGACTGCGCCACAGCGGTGGACGGCATCTCCAATCAGGGCGCGGTTTCCGCGACCGTGCAGGAGGGCGACACCTACACCATCCCTGCGGGCTACCACAACGGCAGCGGCACGGTTTCCGGCGTGGCGGGCGGCGGCAACTACAAGCTGCAAAGCAAGACGGTCGCGCCCACGAAAGCACAGCAGGCGATCACTCCGGACAGCGGCTATTACGGCCTGTCCGACGTCACCGTTTCGCAGATCCCCGATGCGTATCAGGATGTGTCCTCCGTTACGGCGGGCGCGGCGGATACACTGACCGGCAAGGTGATCGTCACGGCGGACGGCAAGGTCGCGACCGGCACCATGCCGAATAACGGCGCGGTGTCCAAGGCGCTGGATGCGGGTACGCCGTCCTATACCATCCCGAAGGGATATCACAGCGGCGCGGGCAAGGTGTCCGTCTCTGTGGAAACGAAAACGGTCACGCCGACCAAAGCGGCGCAGGACATTGTGCCGTCCACGGGCAAAGTTCTCACCAAGGTCAGCGTGGCGGCAATTCCGGATGCGTTCGCGGACACCTCCGGTGCGGATGCACTGGCGGCGAATATCCTCGACGGCAAGACGGCTTTTGTGAACGGCTTAAAGGTCACCGGCTCCATGCCGGACAACGGCAGCACCACCGCTACGATGGACGGTCTGACCACGACCAGCGTGACCATTCCGGCAGGATACACCGCAGGCGGTACGGTGTCGCTGACTGCGGATATTGAAGAAGCCCTCGCGGCGATCTGAGGTGAATATGAGCATTGAGCAAGAAATCACACGGCTTGTTGACGCAAAAGCAGCCTTCAAAAGCTGGCTTACCGCCAAGGGCGTGAGCGTTCCCAAGGATGCTCTTTTGCCAAGCATGGTCGATCTATTGGCGCGTGTGCCCGCAGGCGGAGAAAGCAAACCCGCCGACATTACCGTTTCCAACCATACAACCACGGCTTTTACCGCATATGGGCCGGACGGCTCTGTTTCCGTTCCGGGAGAGTCGGATGTGGAAATGACCTCTGTGGTTGGAGGAATGATTCATCTTTCCTGTCTGCGGAAAAATCTTTCTTATGCCGCGATACCCGGCGAGGTCATCAGCAGCTCCGCATCGGGCGCTTACCTTAAAATCACAGGCACCCCCTGCACGGTGTATATCACTGTAAACCCCATCATATAACCTGCGCGGAAAGGAGGCGGCAGTATGGCAGATAATTTCGGTTTAAAAATCGGTCTTGAGGGCGAAAAGGAGTTCAAAAAGGCCATCGCGGACATCAACCAGTCCTTCAAGGTCCTCGGCTCGGAGATGAAGCTGGTTTCCTCCGAGTTCGGTAAAAACGACACCTCCATGCAGGCCGTCGCCGCCCGGTCGGAGGTTCTGAACAAGCAGATCGATGCGCAGAAGCAGAAAATCGAAGTATTGCGGCAGGCGCTGAAAAATGCGTCGGAGTCCTTTGAGGAAAACGACCGCCGCACCCAAAGCTGGCAGATCCAGCTGAACAACGCGGAAGCCGCCCTCAACGACATGGAGCGCGAACTGAAAGCCAACAACGACGCGCTCTCCGAAGCAAACGACGGTTATACGGATGCGGAGAAGTCCGTGTCCAGGATGGCAGATGAAATGGACGATGCCGCAAAAAATGCCAGGGACATGAGCGGCAAGATCGACGATGCCGGAGAGAAAGCGGAAAAATCCGGCGACAAGTTTGAAAAGCTGGGCAGCGTTCTCAAAGGCATCGGCACGGCGATGGGCGCGGTCGCTGCCGCTGCCGGGGCCGCCGCTGTCAAGCTTGGCAAGGAAGTCATTTCTGCCTATGCCGACTATGAGCAGCTGGTGGGCGGCGTGGATACGCTGTTTAAGGACAACTCCAAGGAGCTGCAAAGCTACGCTGCAAACGCCTATAAAACAGCGGGTTTGTCTGCAAACGAATACATGGAGACGGTGACCTCGTTCTCCGCAAGTCTGATCCAGTCCCTCGGAGGCGACACCGAAAAGGCAGTCAAGTACGCCGACATGGCAATTACGGATATGTCCGACAATGCCAACAAGATGGGTACGGATATGTCCATGATCCAGTCGGCATATCAGGGATTTGCCAAGCAGAACTACACGATGCTGGACAACCTGAAGCTCGGCTACGGCGGCACGAAATCCGAAATGGAGCGGCTGCTGGCTGATGCAGAGGCGATCTCCGGCATCCACTATAACCTCGAATCCTATGCCGATGTGGTAGACGCCATTCACGTCATTCAGACGAGCATGGACATCACCGGCACGACCGCAAAGGAAGCGGAGCACACCATTTCCGGCTCCATCAACGCTTTGCAGGCGGCGGGAAAGAACCTTCTTGTCGGCTTCGGCAACGCGGATGCGGATATGGAGCAGCTGTGCGGGAATATGGCGGAGGCGCTGAAAAACGTCATCACCAACATTACACCGGTCATTGAGAATATCGTAAAGGCGCTGCCCACGGCGACAAAAGCGTTATTGGAAGCCATTGCGGAACTGCTTCCCACGCTGCTGGATACTGTGACGCAGCTTTTTTCACAGCTTCTGACCACCATTCTGGAACTGCTGCCCCAGCTGATCCCGGCTGCGGTGCAGGCGGTTATGACCATCACGCAGGCGATCATCGACAATCTCCCTCTGCTCATTGACGCCGCGACGCAGATGATCGTGTCGCTGGTGCAGGGGCTTGCGGATGCGCTGCCGCAGCTCATCCCCGCTGCCGTGGAAGCTGTCACGACCATCGTGCAGGGCTTAATTGACAATCTTCCGCTCCTGCTGGATGCGGCGCTCCAACTCATCCTCGGTCTGGCACAGGGACTTCTGGATGCCCTGCCGCAGCTGATCGAATCCCTTCCTGCCATCATCACGGGCATTGTGGATTTCCTCATTTCGGGCATCCCTCAGATCATAGAGACGGGTATTCAGCTTCTGACCGCACTGGTGGATGCGCTGCCGGACATCATTGCAGCAATTGTGGAGGTCCTGCCGCAGATCATTGACGGCATCGTCAAAGCATTGTTGGAAGGTTTGCCGCTGATCGTGCAGGCAGGTGTCGACCTGTTGGTATCTCTGGTACAGAACCTGCCGGAAATCATTCTGACCATTGTGGAAGCACTACCCCAGATCATCACCGCCATTGTGGATGCGCTGCTGGCGTCTATTCCTCAGCTGGTGGAAGCGGGTGTGACACTGTTTATCTCCCTTATTGAAAACCTTCCGACCATTATTCTGGAGATCGTCAAGGCGGTTCCGCAGATCATTGCGGGGATTGTCACCGCCTTTACGGAGTCCATTCCCCAAATCGTAGAGGTCGGTGCGAACCTTGTGCGCGGGCTGTGGGAGGGCATTCAGTCCCTTGCTTCGTGGCTCTGGGATAAGGTCAGCGGATGGATCAGCTCCATCTGGGACGGCATCTGCGACTTCTTTGGTATTCATTCGCCCTCGAAAGAAATGGGTTGGATTGGTGAGATGCTGGTGGAGGGTCTTGCCGGATCTCTCGACAAAAACGGAAAGACAGCGGTGCGCTCGGCGGAGCATCTTGCAGACGGCATTTCCTCTGTCATGCAGGGCATGACGGCAGATATGCGTGCTGCTATTCCGTCTCACATCAACATGGATACGACGCTTTCCGGGCTTTCCGATGTCGGGCGGACATTCAGTGGACAGGCGTTCAACGTCACCATTCCGCTCACCATCGACGGCACAACGCTGGCCCGGATTCTGGCTGAAATCCAGTGGACGCAGAATGCGGCCTATGTGCGCAATCTTGGAACCGTTTGAGGAGGTACACAAATGTGATTGAGATTCTCAAAAATGACCATGTCATTCGATCCATTTCTCATGTGCTCACCGCTTCCATATGCGACAAACTGGACGGTACGCTGACCTTTGACTTTACTGTCCTGCAGGAAAACTGCGTTCCGATATTTCCTGGCATGACGGTTCGGTATGATGGTCAGTATTACGATATTGTGCGGGTCAAGCGGGGGTTTACATCTGGGATAGAGATCAGCACCGTATCCTGCGAACACATTTCTTACACGCTCAACAGCGAACGGTACAACCTTGTGACCTTTGTGTTTGAAGGAGCGCCGCTGCAAGGATTGACAGAGCTGCTTGCCGGAACGCCGTTCTCCGTGGGTGTTGTAGAGCCGACAGCGATGGTGGAATGCGCTTTTACAGACAGCAGCCCACTGAACCGCCGATCTGCACTGATGCGGTTTGCGGATGCCTGCGGAGGCGAACTGGAATACAGTGGATACACGATTCACATTCGGACCCATCGCGGCAGCTTGGAACGCATTACCCTGATGGACGGAACAAATGTGACAGGGCTTTGCGCTACCTACGATTCCAGAAAAGAAACGCAGGCTTATGAGGTACAGCTGTTCAAACGCACACCACTTTCCGTAGGAGACGAGGTGCGCATCATATATCACCCTCTTTCTATTGAAGCGGATACGAGAATTGTAGGCATGAGCTACAATCCTTTTGATGCGCATACCGTCCGTATCGAGGTTGGAGATTATGTGCCGAACCTCCTGGCAGCGGAAACGGAGCGCATAAACGGTATTCGACAGGAGTTCCGAGCCGCCAACGGAAAGATGGAGTCGAAAATCGAATCCGTAGAGGGAGGGTTTTCGTCCCTTACGCAAACTGTTAGTGGATTTGATACCCGCATTGAAAACGCAGAAGGGTCTGTATCCACGCTGTCCCAGACGGTCAGCAGGTTCAATACGCGGATCGAAAATGCGGAAGGCTCTGTTTCTACGCTCACACAGACGGTGAACAGCTTTCAGACTCGTATTCAAACGGCAGAGGGGAACATCTCCTCCCTGACACAAACGGCGGGTAAAATTGACTGGCTGATCAAATCAGGTACCTCGGCGTCCAATTTTACGATGACGGATCGCGCCATCAAGTTGGTAGCTGATAAAATCGATCTCTCCGGCTATGTGACCATCTCCGCCCTCGGCACGGCGGGCAAAACCACCATCAACGCCGGTAACATCACGACCGGCACAATAGACGCATCCAAAGTTACGGTTACGAACCTGCAGATCAACAATGTGAAATACGGCACATACCCCGTTATCACCTGCACCGGTACTTACGGGAACCCAAATATCGCAGTCGGCAAAGATCAGATGTCCAACAGCGTCAGTCCGACAAAACTCAGCTTGTATGGGACAACCATCAATGTTGGCGATGAAACCAGTACGCTCTACACGGTCAATATCTCCGGAGGGTATGTGAAGATTGTTGGCGGCAGCTATGTAAATATCGGTACAAGCAGTTACTATGCCGTGATGAACAACAGCCGAGAGTTCCGTCCAAGCACATCCAGTTCTTCTTATCCATTTTATCTGGGAACTTCAGGATACCCCTGGCATTACGGCAATATTGGAACGCTGAATGTCGTGACATCAGCGAAGCTCGGAACAACGACAGGTGCAAAAGTCGGATTCTTCGGCACAACGCCTATCGGCAGAAAGGCTGTTTCCCGTGCCACCGGTTCTACCGTTGCGTCCTGCAATACGGCAATCAACAACCTTATTACAGCGTTAAAGGCCTATGGACTGATTAGTTAGGAGACATCTAATATGCTTGAAATCTATAACAGCGCCGGGACGCTCCAATGCAGCTTCCCACGCGTGCTCTCAGCATTCCTCTGTGACAAGCTGTCCGGGGAGCGGACGCTTTCGTTCTCCGTCCTTGCTTCCCGGTCGCAGCCGCTGTCTGTCGGCATGACTGCGAAGCTGGACGGTCAGTTTTATAACATCGTCCGTGTATCCAAGAAAATCACGGGCGGCTTTCCGGTCACGACGGCGCAGTGCGAACACATCACCTACCTGCTGAACGAGGAGCAATACAACCTCGTGACCTTCGTGCTTGAGGGAACTCCAGCAGACGGTATGACGCAGCTGCTGTCCGGAACACCGTTTTCTGTTGGCATAATCGAAGCGACCGGGCGCGTGGAATGCGCCTTCACCGACCAAAGCCCACTCAGCCGCCGCAGCGCACTCATGCGCTTCATTGACGCCTGCGGCTGCGAGGTGGAATATGACGGGTACAAAATCAATCTGCGTAAGCATCGCGGGAGCAAGGTTCGCAAGCGACTGATGGACGGCGAGAATGTGACCGATCTGGCCGTGACCATTGACAGCCGGGAGAACACGCAGTCTTACGAAATATCTCTCTTCAAAATGGCGGACCTGCAGGCGGGCGACGAGGTGAACATCACCTATACGCCGATGGGCGTGAATGTGGACACGCGCATCATCAGCATCGAGTACGACCCCTTCTACCGCTATACCGTGCGGGTGGAGGTCGGAGATTATGTGCCAAATCTCATGGCGTCCACTGCCACACAGCTTGACCGGGTGCGGCAGGAGTTTAAGGTGGCGGATGGAAAACTCATTTCCAGTATCCAAACCGTGGACGGAAATCTCTCCACGCTTTCGCAGACGGTCAGCGGTTTTAATACGCGCATTGAAAACGCCGAGGGCGCGGTTTCTACGCTGTCCCAGACAGTCGGCGGCTTTAATACGCGAATCGAAAATGCGGAAGGTTCCGTTTCCACCCTGACACAGACAGTGAACAGCTTCAAGACCCGCATCGAGACGGCGGAGGGCAACATCACCTCGGTCACGCAGACGGCAAACAAGATCAACTGGCTAGTGAAGTCCGGCACGTCCGCTTCCGATTTCACGATGACCGACCGGGCCGTCAAGCTGGTGGCGGATACCATTGACCTCTCCGGTTATGTGACCATCTCTGCCCTCGGCACGGCGGGCAAGACCACCATCAATGGCGCGAATATCACCACCGGCACCATCCATGCCGACCGCATCGACACCTCCACGCTGAAGGTCAAGACCATCTACTCTCAGTCCGGCAAAGTCAGCTTGAAGGAATATACCAGCACCACCATGTACATCGGCGGCGATGGAACATGGAACTACGACTACACCTATATTTTCGCCGGAACACAGATCAAGCTTGCTTCGTGGGATGGCGTTGGTACCCATGCACTGGTCATTGACACGAAAAACCACTGCGTCCGACCGGCTACTATTGTTGACTGGGATCTCGGAAACATCTCCTACACCTTCGGAAACGTCTGGTGCGAGAAGATCACAATCCGCAACGGAAACAACGATGGGTACATCGGCTTTAACGGCGGTACATTTGAGATCGTGGCAAACGGCGCGGCGGTCAACCGTCTCGGCTCGTCCGTCTACTATTGGGATACCGGATACATCAGCAAACTGTATCTAAACAGCTCCTGTTATCTGGATGCATTCGGCAGTTCGCTGCGGGTAAACGGCACTGTTATCGGCGGCTCCGATCCCAATATGGCAGGCAAAGAGGTCAAAATGGGCGGCAGCACCAGCTATTACATCACGGCAAGCACATCCCGCGAACTGAAGCCCTCATCAAGCAGCACCTCGTACCCCTTTTACCTCGGTACGGCAAGCCTTTACTGGCACTACGCCTATCTCGGTTCTGTGCAGGTAAAAATCGGCTCGGGTACAAGCTCAAAAATCGGTTTCTTTGCCGGAACGCCCATCGCACGGCAGACGCTCAGCACCTACTCGCAGAATATGGGCTATTCGTCAGCAAGCTCATCCAACTATTTAAAAATTCTGAACAACCTGGTCGGCATCCTTGTGAAATACGGGCTGATCGGCACTTAAGGAGGAAAACGAACATGAAAGTACAACTGAAGGACATCGTTCTGGCGGTTCCGGCGCTGTCCAAGCTGTCAGCCGGAGATTTGCAGCTTCGTCTTGCCTACAAGCTCAAGCGCATGATTCCCGTCTTGCAGAAGGAGGCGGATTTCTTTGCCGAACAACGGCAGAAAATCTTTGAAAAATACGGCACGGCAAAGGAGGACGGCAGCTTTGATTTTACCGCAGAGAACGAGCCGAAAGCTGCTGCCGAACTGGAAGAACTGTTAGCAATGGAGGTCACGCCGGAGGTGGAGGTCATAGACATCCCCATCACGGAAAACCTGCTGTTATCTGCAAACGACATCGGGCTGCTGATGCCGTTTGTTCATTTTACAGAGGAATAAGGAGGAAATGAATATGAAACAGATTTGGAATGGCATTCAGGTCGCGTTCACTGCCCTGGGCGGCTTTCTTGGCTGGTTTCTCGGCGGTGTGGACGGATTTCTGTATGCCCTGATCGCCTTTGTGGTCATCGACTACATCACCGGCGTTCTGTGTGCCATCTCGGACAAGAATCTTTCCAGTGCGGTGGGCTTCAAGGGCATCTGCCGGAAGGTGCTGATTTTCACCCTTGTGGGCATTGGAAACATTCTGGATGTCTATGTGCTTGGTGGGACAGGCGTTCTGCGGACGGCGGTGATTTTCTTCTATCTTTCCAATGAAGGTGTGAGCCTGTTGGAAAACGCCGCGCACCTGGGTCTGCCGATCCCCGAAAAGCTGAAAGAAGTGCTAGAGCAGCTGCATGACCGCGCAACCAATGAAAAGGGCGGTGAAGAGTAATGGCTTACACGAACAGCCCCTTGGTGTCCTACACCAAGCTCAGCCCGAACCACTCCGGGCAGCGTACCCACAGCATTGACCGCATCACGCCCCACTGCGTGGTGGGTCAGTGCAGCGTGGAAACGCTCGGAAATGTATTCCTGCCGACATCCCGTCAGGCAAGCTCCAACTACGGCATCGGTGTCGATGGTCGGGTCGGAATGTATGTGGAAGAGAAGAACCGCTCCTGGTGTTCCTCTTCCGCAGCCAACGACCAGAGAGCCGTGACCATTGAGTGCGCTTCTGATACCGCTGAGCCTTACGCTTTCAAAGACGTGGTGTACCAACGACTCATTGAGCTTTGCTCCGACATCTGCAAGCGCAACGGTAAGACCAAGCTGCTCTGGCTGGGAAATAAGACCAAAACGCTGAACTACACCCCGAAATCCGATGAGATGGTTTTGACTGTCCACAGATGGTTTGCAAACAAATCCTGCCCCGGTAACTGGATGTATGCCCGCATGGGCGATCTGGCATCCAAGGTCACGGCAGTGCTCGACAGTGAGGTGAAGCCGGTCGAACCGGCCAAGCCCACCGGCACAATTAAGGCTGGTGACCTTGTGACCATCACTGGCAACACCTATTATGGCGGCAAAGCCATTCCCGGCTGGGTGAAGAAGCTCCGCTGGTATGTGGTCGAGGTAAGCGGCGACCGTGCGGTCATCAACAAGGACGAGTTCGGCAGGTACGCTATCATGTCGCCAGTCAAGACCGCTTCACTTGCCGTGGCAGGCACAAAACCCGCCGAGGGCTACCGCATCCACACTGTGGTACGTGGCGACACGCTCTGGGGAATTGCAAAGTCCTACCTCGCAAACGGAGCCCGCTACACAGAGATCGTTAAGCTCAATGGCCTTAAATCGTCTGTCATCTATACAGGGCAGAAACTTAAAATCCCGAATAAGTAAACCGAACCTCATCACACGCCCTCTGCGGATTTTCCGTGGAGGGCGTTATTTTTTTGCTCTTTTTTCGTTCAAGATGGCCATTTCCCTCCAGTGGGTAGTGAGAGGAACCCCTCTCGGACTGGAGGACAATCTCATGACAAACGAGCAAAGAGAAAAGATAACGGCCCTGCGGCATCAGGGCTTTGGATATACGGCCATCGCCAACAGCATCGGACTGTCAAAGGACAGCGTCAAAGCATATTGTCGATCCCACGGCCTCGCCGGTGAGAAGGCAGAGAGCCACAGCCTTGCGGAGGTTCCCACGCAGCTTTGCCTGAACTGCGGCAAGGCGCTGATCAAGCTCCCCGGACGGAAACAGAAGAAGTTCTGCTGCTCGGGGTGCCGGACAACATGGTGGAACGCTCACCCGGAGGCCGTAAAGCAGAAAGCCGTTTATACTTTTACCTGCCCGAATTGCGGGAAGGAGTTCACGGCCTACGGAAACGCCAAGCGCAAATACTGCTCCCACGGCTGTTATATTGCGGCACGGTTCAAAGGCGGTGATGCCGGATGAGCAAGGAGGAGCTTCACAACGACATGCTCTACCACGCAGCTATTTCAATGGCGAAATCCATGCTCGAAAAAGGCCTGATCACCGAGGAGGAATACGCTGAAATTGATACAATTCTGCTCGAAAAATACCGGCCATATTTGGGTACATTATTATCGGAAAACGCTTGATATTCCGGCCTTTTAGAGTGATATATAGACACTACCGGAAGGAGGGATTTCATTGAAAACAGTAGAGAAAATCGAGCGAAAACTGCCGGTTCTGAAAACAAGAAAGCGAGTCGCTGCCTACGCCAGAGTGTCGATGGAATCCGAGCGGATGCAGCACTCGCTTTCTGCACAGGTGAGCTATTACAGCGCACTGATTCAGAAGAACCCCGAATGGGAATATGCTGGCGTTTTTGCGGATTACGGGATCTCCGGCACCGGCACCAAAAAGCGTGAAGAGTTCAACCGCATGCTGGCTGAGTGTGAAGCCGGAAACATCGACATCATTCTCACCAAGTCGATCCAGCGTTTTGCGAGGAACACCGTGGACCTTTTGAACACGGTACGGCACCTGAAAGACCTCGGCATTGAGGTGCGCTTCGAGAAGGAAAACATCAATTCCTTGAGCGGCGACGGAGAGCTGATGCTTTCCATCCTCGCTTCCTTCGCACAGGAAGAAAGCCGCAGCATTTCAGAAAACGTCAAATGGGGTACGATCAAGCGGTTCAAGCAAGGCATTCCCAACGGCAAGTTCAGCATTTTCGGGTATGAGTGGCAGGACGACAAGCTGGTCATCATACCGGAGGAAGCAGAGATTATCCGCTGGATGTATGCCGAGTACATGAAAGGCGCATCCCGGATTGAGATTGGCAGGGCCTTGATGGACCGAGGCATTTATACCCGGCAAGGAAAGCCGTGGGTGGATTCCAATGTAAAGGTTATCTTGACGAACATCACCTACACCGGGAACATGCTCTTCCAGAAGGAATACTGTGAAGACCCGATCACCAAGCACCGTAGGAAGAATTACGGCGAGATGCCACAGTATTTTGTCGAAGATACCCATGAAGCCATCATCCCGATGGATGAGTGGCAAGCGGTACAAGACGAGTTCAAACGCAGACGGGATCTTGGCCCCTTCGGAAACAAGTCGCTGAAGCTCTCAGCCTTCTCCACCAAGATCACCTGCGGCTGCTGCGGCAAGCACTATCGCCACAGCGGAAAGCGAAACACCGCCGGTGAGGTTTATTACATCTGGACCTGCCAGACAAAAAGCCAGAAAGGTGCGTCGGCTTGCCCCTCAAAAAACATACCGGAGAAGATGCTCCAGAATACCGCAGCGGAGGTGCTGGGCCTTGATGAGTTTGACGAGGACGTTTTCAGTCAGCAGATCGAGGAAGTCATCGTTATCGGAGACGATACCTTGACCTTCCGCTTTTACGACGGCCACGAGGTCACCACCAAATGGCAATCTACCGCCAAGACCGACTGGTGGACAGACGAGCGCAGAAAGCTCTGGGGAGAACGGCACAAGCGCAAGGATACCAATCCGAACCGGAATACCTTCTACGAGTTCACCGGATTCATAAAATGCGGCTGCTGCGGTGCCAATTACCGCTGCCAATCCGGAAAGCGTAAGGACGGCACCCCGACACGGTCTTGGTATTGCACCGGTCTACGTTCCGAATGTCGGAATCCGGCTATCAGGGACGAGACCATGAAGCGGCTGGTGACTGAGATCCTTGGCCTTGATGAGTTCGACGAGGCTGCGATGGACGCTCAGATTGAAAGTGCAACAATCCTCGACCACATGGTCACGTTCCATTTCAGGGACGGCCACATCGAATCCAGAGACTTCTTGGATAAGCGGCACGGCACCCCTTGGACCGAGGAACGGCGGGAAAAAGCAAAAAAATCCATGAAGGCCGCTTGGACAGACGAGCGCAGGGAGGCGATGAGTGAAAGAATCAAGAAAATAAGGAGCGAAAAGAAATGGCCAAATCCGTAACCACGATACCGGCGACGCTGTCACGCTTCACGGCGGCACCGATCAACAGCACTAAGAAGCGACGTGTGGCGGCCTACGCTCGTGTCAGCACCGACAACGAGGAGCAGCTGACCAGTTACGAAGCGCAGATTGACTACTACACGAATTACATCAATGGCCGGGATGATTGGGAGTTCGTCGGGGTATATCCTGACGAAGGCATCACCGGCACCAATACCAAAAAGCGTGAGCAGTTCAGGCAGATGGTAGCAGATGCCCTTGACGGCAAGATCGACCTGATTATCACGAAGTCGGTCAGCCGCTTTGCCAGAAACACAGTCGATAGCCTGACTACCATCCGGAAACTCAAGGAGCACAACGTCGAGGTCTATTTTGAAAAAGAAAACATCTGGACCTTCGACAGCAAGGGTGAACTTCTGCTGACGATCATGTCCTCGCTGGCGCAGGAAGAGTCCCGGTCCATTTCCGAGAACTGCACATGGGGCCAACGGAAGCGGTTTGCAGACGGCAAGGTCACGGTTCCGTTCAAGCGATTTCTGGGCTACGACATGGGGCCGGACCACAACCTCGTGGTAAACCCAGAACAGGCCAAGCTGGTCAAACGCATCTACGGGATGTTCCTACAAGGTCAGTCGCCGTTCCAGATTGCCCGGACGCTGACCGAAGAAGGCATTCCTTCACCCGGCGGCAAGGACCACTGGAACCCAAGCAACATCAAGAGCATTCTCACCAACGAGAAGTACAAGGGCGATGCGCTGCTGCAAAAGTCCTTCACGGTCGACTTCCTGACCAAGAAGAAAAAGGCCAATGAGGGTGAAATCCCACAGTACTATGTCAAGGATAATCACGAGGCCATTATCGATCCGGAGACCTTCGAGATGGTACAGACGCTGATGACTACCCGCACCAAGGGCCGGAACCGCAAGAGCTCGGTCAGCATCTTTTCCAGTAAGGTCAAGTGCGGAGACTGCGGCAGCTGGTACGGGCCGAAGGTCTGGCACAGCAACGACGCCTACCGGAAGGTCATCTGGCAGTGTAATCACAAGTTCGACGGTCAGAAATGCGCCACACCGACGCTCACCGAGGATGAAATAAAAGAACTGTTCCTCAGGGCCGCCAATCAGGTGATCGACCAGAAGGAACAGTTTATAGCCATATATGAGCAGGTCCTTTCAAGGAGCCTCGACACCACGGCCCTTGAGAGTGAGATCTCCGAGCTGGAAGCGGAGATCAACATCGCTGCCGAGCTCATCGAGGAATGCATCAAGGAGAACGCCCATGTAGCCCTCGATCAGGCCGAATACCAGAAACGGTACGACGCTTTGGTGGTCCGGTTCGATAAGGCCAAGGCCCGACACACCGAGGTCACCGATCTGATTGCCGAGCGCATGGCCCGAAAGCACCAGATCGAAGCATACTTGAAAAACCTGCGGAGCCGGGAGCCGCTGACGGAGTTCCGGGAAACAGACTGGCTGGCGATGGTGGACTACATCACCGTTCACAGCAAGAACGACATCCGGGTGACCCTCAAGGACGGCACCGAAATCAAGGCATAATCCTATAGACGCAGCAACGCCTCTGAACCACATCGGCTCGGAGGCGTTTTTCGTTATTCGATCATATCGGAAGTGATTATTTCAGTGGACACCAAACAGTCTACAGAAGCATTATCATCGTCCTTAAGTCGAAGTATCGGATTATCGTGATCGTAAAGATAACGTGAATCTCCGCTGTACTGGTAGAGACGATATGCAACTTGATTTAATAAATGAAGTTGTTTTTCCTCAACGGTCAAGTCATCTTTTCCATCAAAAATCACACACCCTATAGGGAATCTATACATGAAGCAGTAGTATTCGCTCTTTTCCGCATATTCTTTTGCGAGCCCCTTTATTCGTAAATAGCTTTCAAGGCGTTCAAGTATTTCTGGACAGTCTTGTAACTGGCGAGTGTATTGATTCTTCATCAGCAAATCACGAAAAGCAAAACCGTTAAAGCAAAAATCTTCTCGACCTGAGTTATAGCCCAACCTGCTACGCAGATAACACACATCCGTACTCATTGTGTTTTCCAAACTAATCTGTCTATCTCTATAGCAAAGAATTATTCTGTTTCCAGCCCCTTTTCTAAAGGTGATCTGATGTGCGTTCAGGAACTCTGAAAAACTATTATTTGACGTGAGCAGTTCTTGTAAATTATAGCTGATTTCGTTTTCAGAGCCTTTAAGCCTCCGCGATAGATGGAAAAACAGTATTTCATCTGGTAACTCTTGCTCAATCATATCAGAATAAAAGTCTTCCATAGCTTTATCAAAAAGGTCCTGATTAAAACACCATTGACCTTCTACGGCTGAATCCGCTGCCGCTTCGATGTATTGATAAAGCTCTGGTACAGAAACACCCATCAAATGAGCAAGTGAGCTTTCCATTCCCTCCCGAGATGTAGTATCAATTACCATGCGAACTCCTCATTCCTCTTTCGGGCAGATCTTCGGCAGAATCTCAAGGAAGTGCTGACCGATCTTTTCTGCGTCATAGCCGTTGGCCTCGCAGATGAACCGGACGGTATCCGGCAGCAGGACGTGGCCCTTTGCTTTCTCCGCTTTGTACTTCTGCCACTCTTCGTATTCTTTATTTGTGATTTGCTTCATTTTGAGAGTCCTCCGTAAGTATACTATCACAGCAAGAGTTTTCGCCATCCAGCCTTACAACCCAATCATTAAACTTTTCATCTGAGCCATCATATTTTGATTTTTGAATTGCCATTGATATCTGGGCAATGTCGCTATTATAATCCGACAAACCAGAAGTAGCCTTCAATTCAACATATTGTACTCTGTCTGATAATCCGTGAGCTGTCATTAGGAAGGGCTTATTCTCAATGGAATCATATATTTCTTGGTAGTCGGTTTTCATGCTTCTAAGAACTTTTTCAAACTGTTCTATGCGTTTTTGCGCATGAATCGTAAGTGAGGCAAGCATGACTAATTCGTACCGACAGATTTTTCGTATAAGTACCGGATTTAATTGCGGCGTTACTTGAGCAATCTCCTTCAACTCATCGGGGATGTCTTTATGGGCCACTTCTTTAGCAGCCACCATTAATGACTGTGGATTGTGAAAGGTCCAATTTCGCACATCGAGAAATTCAGAGAGAATTGCTGACACTTCTTCTGAGAGTGGTGATGAAACATACTTGTGTTTCTCCAGAATCTTGCGTAGATCTATGTATGAAAAAGAACTGCTCTGATGATCCGCTGTAAATTTTAGAATCTCACGCTGCCTATAAAGAAGCTTATCATTAACATCATCATATTCTTTAGCAGGAACATATTCTTCTTGGGTGCTTTCCAATAAGGATTCTGCCTCAGACGCATACTCCTTATATTTTTCAAGATTGACAGTCATCCCGGATATTAGCATTCCCAACACAAGACATGCATCTTCGGCACAGGTAATGCTAAACTGCTTGAATTGTTGCTTTGTTCCTCCAGACATGTTAAATACCTCCTATAAAAACAGCCGGGGCACCCTAACTTTCACAACTTACCCCTCAAACACCAACTTACCCCTCAGGCGGCAAAATCGGCGGAGGAAAAATTAAATTGTATCAATCTCGGTGTCTTTATATCTATGTATATAAGATCAATTTTTCCCTTATGGGTCTTTTCAAGCAACTGCAATGAAGCAAGGTTGTCCCCCTCTATGAGGAAATTCATCTGCCCGCCGTGGTCAATAAACAGATCTGCATCCTCGGTCAGCACCGGCGTATGGGTATCCAACACCTCATCGATTTCCTCCCGATGCTCCTCGAACACGAGACCGTACTTTTTCCCGTTCACATCTTTTTCGAGTTCGGACAGGTAGGAGAGCAGGTTGCCCGTACTCTCATCCTGCGGTGCTGCGGCGATAAAGGCACGAATCTGCTTGATTTTGTCCAGCAGATCGTCCCGCTTCTTTTTCGAAATATTGGTGCTCATCGTGCATCCTCCAATATGGTTAAATTCATAGTTTCTGCTCCAAAGTGCCAATTTGGCACTTTGGAATCACCGTGCTGGCACTTTGGGATTTCGCCAAAGTATCAATTTGATACTTTGGAATTCTCACTCCTCATCCGACTGCCACTTCGACCTTTTTACCGCTGAAGGCCACGCCGTATTTATAAATCGTCCTGACCCCGGCGGTCGTCAGCTCGGTTTCGTATTTCTTATCGTTAATCTGCTGCAAGGCCGTCTCGGACAGCTTTTTCAGCTTTTCGTCGCTGCAATTTTTCTCCGCTTTCAGCTCAATCAGGATGCCCGGAAGACCCTTTTGCGTGGGCTTCAGCTGAGCATAAAGCCGTGGTAGAAATTCTCCCCGGCGGTATCGAAGGAGCTGACCGATTGGGTCAGCAGCGTCTGTATCTGCGCTTTTAGCCGTGCGTTATCGCCGGAGAAGATGGCCTCCTGAACGGAAATCGCCGTGGACGGCAGGATCAAATTCTCCAGCCGCTGCAAGATCTCCTTGTTATACACCAGAGAAATCTCCCGGTTTGGCAGAGAGACCTCGCACATAAAATCGCCGCTGAAGGATGGCGTGGTTTTCAGCGCCTTCAGATAGCCGGTCACCAGCAGGAAGCTGTAAATGGTGGAGGGATTGCTCTTGATCTGCGGATAGATCACGCCGGTGTCGATGAAGGTGGTGAAGGTCTCGCCGTTGACCAGGGAGGTCAGACGGTTATAAATCTCCTCGTCCGCTTGGGCAAGCACTTCCCCGATAATATCGTTGCTGCCGGTGGAGACCCAGAAGGGTCTCGGCTCGCACTCGTTGCTGAAGTAGTTGACCACCGACCACGGGTTGAAAATCTCCGTCTTACCGAAGCGGTAGCCGTCGTACCACTGGCAAATCTCGTCATACTTATCGGCAGCGCCGTAGTATTCCGCCATCTCCATCACCTCGTCGGCAGTGAAGCCGAAGTAGGCGCTGTATTTGTTGTCCAGCACGGAGTTGATGGACAGGTTGTTCATCCCGCTGAAGATGCTCTCCTTGGCCACCCGCAGAATGCCGGTGAGGAAGCCGAAGGACAGGTGCTGATTATCCTTGAAACCGCCGGAAAACAGATTCCGCATAAACCGGATGACCTTGTCGTAATAGTCTTTCTGGTAGCCCTGCTGGATGGGGGTGTCGTACTCGTCGATGATGATAATGGGCGCAACGGCATAGTGCTTGTGCAGCATAGCGGACAGATCCAGCAGTGCAGAAGCCAGCTCTACCTCGCTGACTTTGCCGTCTGCCAGCTTTTCATAGGTCTTTTTGCTATACTCGTCGCACTTATCGCTGGCCAGCAACTCCTTGTGCCGCCGGGTCTCCTTTGCGAAAATATCCCGAATGGCCGCAAAGGTCTCCTCCCAAGTGTCGAACTTCACATCCTTGAAGGTCAGGAAGATCACAGGGTACTTGCCCTGATAATCCCGGTACTTCTGGCCGCAGACCCAGATCTTCTTATCCTGGAAGTAGACGGAGGTATCCTTGTCGCTCTTTTCAAAATAAGTGCGCAGCATATCCATATTCAGCGTCTTGCCGAAGCGCCGGGGGCGGGTGAACAGCGTCACCATCGGACGCTCGTCGATAAAGTCCTTGATCATCATCGTCTTGTCGATATAATAGTATTCCGACGAGGCAAGGCAGTAGTTGGACACGCCGATGGGTAGGGGCAGCTTCGGCGCGCGCTCCGTCTTGCGGAAAGCGCCCGTCTTGAGCCGCTGATCCGCCGGCTTCTGCGTATCAGCGGGGATCAGCCAACGATTGCCCTGCTTTTTCGCACCGGCGATTCTCCCATTCTTGCAGAGCGTCGCAACTCTCCGCTCCGTTATATTCCAGCGCACTGCTGCCTCTCTTACCGAGATCATTTCAGCCATAGGGGATACCTCCACGCATAAAATCACAAGTACATTATACCCGAATAAAAGAACAATGTCAACAAAGTTCGGAACAATGTTATTTTCAAATCAGCATTGTTCTTTTCTGCACACAAAACAAGCGGAGGTCATCGGCCCCCGCTTGCTCGTTACCCATATACAATTTCCTGCATCACGGCCTCGTTTGCCCGATGTCGGATGCCGTTCATCTTCCGCACCCACGCCATCGGGTCATCGGCTTTCACGGCCTCCGTCACGCCCTCGGTGTCTGCGTATTGTTTTACCAGCCAAAGAAAGAGTTCCTGCGCCTGCTCCTCGATGTCTGCGAGGTGCCCGTCCAGCGTCCCGGCGGTCAGCAGGTTATAATACAACACACGGTGGTGCTCCCTCAGAAAGGTGCGCCGCCGCTGCCCGTAAATGCCGATGGGGCGTTCTTCTTCGGGCGGTAAGCAAACATCGGGTAGGCAATAGTCGCCCTGCCTTGTGTAAGTGCCGCCCAGCTGCTCAAATAGCGATTTCATATGTGATCCTCCCTTTCAAAATTTCCCCGGCAGGTCTGCAATGCAAAATGCACCTGCCTTTCGGTTACAGTCTACCAAAACCGAAAGGCAGGTGCGAGTGTGCGAATTTCTAAATCTCACATTATTTCTTCATCTTCCTGCTGAATTCATTCAGCGTCTGGATATGCCAGAGTCTTTTGCGGGTGATGGATCGGAAGGTCAGGGAGCAGAAGAAATCCACAAGAAAGATTTTCGGGATACAGAACTTCAGCCCCTTCTGGAAGGCTTTCAGTGACCCCCGGCTGCACCAGTTGTGGACGGTGGTCAGGGTGTAGCCGGTCAGGGCCACCACATCCTTTACCGTGACCACATCCGGGTATTTGCGCAGCAGCTTTTCATAGTAGCCGTGCATCTGCCGCAGCGTGTCCTCCGGCAGTTCCTTAGAGAGCCTCGCCACATAGTGGGTGCCGTACCATCCCTTCGGCGCAGAGTAGAGTTCAGGGAAAATCGCCCGCTCCTCCAAGTATGCTTTCACATCCTCTTTTCGGATTTTATAGCACCGGGTTTTCTTACCCGACCACTCGCAGGGCACCTTGCCGCTTTTGAGCAGGTGCAGCGCCGTGGACTTGCTGATGTGGCAGATGCGGAAAAATTGCTCCTTGTTCATCACCTCGGGAACGCTGTCCCAGTTGACGGGAAATACATCCATTTGTAACACCTCAAAAATAGATTTTCGTCGGTTGGAAGCTCTATCCTGCGGTGTATGGCCGTCTCCCGATTTTTCTCTCCTATCTTCCCACATTTCTCTCCAAAATCGGGAAAAATGCCGATTTGAACCCACTTTCAAAAAAGCCTGTCCCACAAGGCTTTCCGAGCGAAAAAGCCTGATTTCAAGCGGCTTTCGGTGGGTACGGGGCTTACAGAAACGACCCCAAACCGGACACCCCCGTCACAGTTGCAGAAAAGACTCGAAATCAGTTGAACCGCAAGGTTCCGTGGGTTCGAATCCCACCCGCTCCGCCAGAAATCACGCCAGTAGTCGGTTTTTCCGGCTGCTGGCTTTT
>SFEL01000039.1 GCA_004557245.1 Clostridiales bacterium
AGTAGTAGCAGAAAAAGAGAAACAAACTTTTGTGGTTGCAGTTTTCCAAAAAAGTGGCGGACGGAAGTGAGAGAAAGTTTGCAGTCACGGAGAGCAAGTATCGACCAGTGTACCAAATTTCGCTTTTCGCTCATTTGTCCCCCGGTCAGATACTTGTTGGGGTTGCCACCCCAAACCCGCCTTTTGCGGCTTGCGCCGCTGAAAAAACTTGCCCCAATACTTGTGTTTTAGATAAAAATTGTCCGTTGCAGTTTGAAAGGAGTTGAGCCACCATGCCACACAAAACCTACAACACCCCCAAGCGGAAATGTGTTGTCAAGACCCGTCTGACCGAGGACGAGCGCAGAGCCTTTGAGGACAAATGCGCCGCCCTCTCCATGAGCCAGTCCGAGTATATCCGGCAAGCCGTTTTTTACAGCCGGATTTCTCCTGTTATCCGGGTGACTGCCCACAGCGAAGAAATGCTCACCGCCATATCTTCCCTTGTGGCGCAGTACGGGAAAATCGGCAGCAACCTGAACCAGATCGCCCGGTATCTCAACGAATACGGCGCACCCTACAACGCCCTGTCCAGTGAGGTGAGAGCCGCTGTTTCCGACCTTGCCGCCCTCAAATTCGAGGTGCTGAAAGTGATAGGTGAAGCCTATGGCAACGATCAAGCATATCAGCTCTAAAAATGCCGACTACGGAGCCGCCGAAGCCTATCTCACCTTTGAGCATGACGAGTTTACCATGAAACCCACCCTTGATGAAGCCGGGCGGCTCATTCCCCGGCAGGACTACCGGCTGGACACGCTGAACTGCGGGGAGGAAGATTTTGCCCTGTCATGTATCCGGGCAAATCTGCGGTACGGCAAGAACAGCAAACGGGAGGACATCAAGAGCCACCACTATATCATCAGCTTTGACCCACGGGACGCAGCCGACAATGGCCTGACCGTAGACCGGGCGCAGGCGTTGGGGCTGGCCTACTGCAAAGAGCATTTTCCCGGACACCAAGCCCTTGTCTGTACCCACCCGGACGGGCACAACCATAGCGGCAATATCCATGTGCATATTGTCATCAACAGTCTGCGGATTGCCGAGGTGGAGCGCAAGCCCTACATGGACAGGGCAAGCGACACCAGAGCCGGGAACAAGCACCGCTGTACCGCAGCCGCCATGCGGTATTTCCGCAGCGAAGTCATGGAGATGTGCCACCGGGAGGGGCTTTACCAGATCGACCTCTTGAACGGCAGCCGAAACAAAGTGACCGAGCGTGAATACTGGGCGAAGCGCAAGGGGCAAGCCAAGCTGGACAAGGAAAACGCTGTGCTGCTTGCCGAGGGTATCGCACCCCGACAGACCAAGTTTGAAACCGACAAAGGCCGTTTGCGGCAGACCATACGCCAAGCCCTTGCCACCGCCGCCAGCTTTGACGAGTTTTCCGCTCTCCTGTTGCGGGAGGGCGTGACCGTTAAGGAGAGCCGGGGGCGGCTGTCCTATCTCACGCCGGACAGAACAAAGCCCATCACCGCCCGGAAGCTGGGGACGGACTTCGACAAGGCCGCTGTCCTTGCTGTTTTCCAGCAGAACGCCCATAGAGCAGCCGCAAAGATGCAGGACAGACAGGAACACCAGCCGCAGCTTACTAAGGGCATACAGCGGACAAAACCCGCCCAAATCACCCCGAACCCTGACAGCCCGCAGCGGCTTGTAGATATAGCCGCCAAGCGAGCCGAGGGAAAAGGTATCGGTTATGAGCGTTGGGCAAAAACCTTTAACCTCAAACAGATGGCAAAGACCATGAATTTCCTTTCCGAGCATGGTTTTGCCAGCCCCGAAGAAGTGGACACAGCTTTGGAAGCCGCCATTTCCGGGCAGCACGCCGCCGGAGAAAAGCTGAAAGAACTGGAATCCAGAATCACCGCCAACAAGGAACTCATGCACCAGATCAGCGTTTACCGCAGAACCAAGCCCGCCCATGACGGGCTGAAAACTGCCAAGAAGCCGGAACGATACCGGGAAGCGTTTCATGCAGACCTGACGCTGTATGAAGCGGCGGTGCGGTATTTTCGGCAACAGGGCTTAAAGAAGCTGCCCGCCGTTTCCAAGCTGCAAGCGGAAAATGAAGCCCTGATTTCCGAGAAAAACGGGATTTACACCGAGTACCGGGAGCAGAAAGCCAGAGCCGCCGAGCTGCAAAAGGTCAAATCCAACCTTGCCGCCATGCTCCGGCAGGAACGGACAAAAGAGGTGCGTCGGGATTGGGAGCGGTAAGGGTGTTCCGTTTTGTTCCACCCCTACCCGGAAAGGGGGTTCCATTTTGGACACCCCTTTGCTATGGGAAATTGACCACTGAACTCCACCCCGAAATGATACCGAAACCGCACAAAAGCGTTCCCTATATCTGACCCTATCCGCAATACCACCTGCCTTTTTCAAGGGGCATACAGAGAGGAAAATCCCCGAAAATGACACCGAAATCATACACCAAACGCCGCCTATCCGGTTACATCGATAGAAACGGCAGAAAGGAGCCGCCATGCCGAGAATGAGCAAGAAGCGCAAGGAAGAATGGGCGTTCTTCCTCAATGAGCGCAACCGTATCACCTACAATCCTCTTTGCCGCAAGTGCCGCCGCACCTGCAAGCAGAGTTTCCGGGCTATGATCATCGAGTGCCCGCCGTTTCGCTCCAAGCGGGCGAAGCCATGAAGCCGGACAACACGCAGGAAACCATTTATGTAGGGCTGGACACAGGCTTGCCGCCCTACCTGCCATATCCCCGGTTCCTGCTGAAAATGGACATTTCCCAGACCGCCAAGCTGCTCTATGCGCTGCTGTTAGACCGCACCACCCTGTCACAGCGGAACGGCTGGCAGGACGATCAGGGCAGGACATTCATTGTCTATCCCATAGCGGAGATTGCCGAAATGCTGGATAAGGGGCAGACCGCCATCAAAGCCGCCTTGAACGAACTGGACGCAGCCGGACTTCTGGAACGGAAACGGGCGGGATTTTCCGCAGCCAACCGCCTGTATGTGAAGCTGCCGCCATTAGTTCGGATTTCCGACCCTATGACAGTCGGAAAAGCGACCCTCATAAGTGCGGAAAACCGACCTACTGATGGTCGGAAAAGCGACCTTATGACGGTCGGAAAACCGACCCCTAACAACCTTACTATAAACAACCTGATAGAAAACCAAACAATGGGAGTGAGTGGAGAGCCGCACAAACCGTTTGGCAGATATGAGAATGTTTTTCTGACCGAAGCCGAGTATGCAGAACTGAAAGCCGAGTTCCCGGACAGACTGGAACGGCTCATTGAGGAAATGAGCCGCTACCTTGCCGCCAACGGGAGAACCTACCAGAACTATGCCGCCGCCCTGCGGATATGGGCAGAGAATGACAAAAAGGACGCCCCGAAACAGGGTGTCCCGGACTACACCTGCAAGGAGGGAGAAAGTTTATGAACAAAATCGAGAATATCAATCTGCTGCCGGATACCGAGCCGGACAGCGGCGACTACACAGGCGAGGACGGTTTGCTGTACTGCGGAAAATGCCGCAAGCCCAAAGAAGCCTATTTCCCAGAGGGCAAGACGCTTTTCGGGCTTGACCGCCACCCGGCAGAGTGCGACTGCCAGAGGGCGCAGCGGATTGAGCGTGAAGCCGCCGAACAGCAGCGCAGACACCTTGACACCGTAGAGGACTTGAAACGCCGGGGATTTTCCGATACCGCCATGCGGGACTGGACTTTTGAAAACGACAACGGCAGGAACCCCCAGACCGCCGTTGCCCGGTTCTATGCGGAGCATTGGGACACCATGCAGGCCGAGAACATCGGTTATCTCTTTTGGGGCGGTGTGGGAACCGGCAAAAGCTACCTTGCGGGCTGTATCGCAAACGCCCTGATGGAGCAGAAAATCCCTGTCCGCATGACGAACTTTGCCGCTATCCTCAATGACCTTGCCGCCAGCTTCGAGGGCAGGAACGAATACATTTCCCGGCTTTGCCGCTATCCGCTGCTTATCCTTGATGATTTTGGCATGGAGCGTGACACCGCCTACGGGCTGGAACAGGTTTACAGCGTGATAGACAGCCGATACCGCAGCCGCAGGCCGCTGATCGTCACCACCAACCTGACCTTGCAGCAAATCCAGAACCCAACCGACACCGCCTATGCCCGTATCTATGACCGGCTGCTGGAAATGTGCGCCCCTGTCCGTTTTACGGGCGGCAACTTCCGCAGGGAAACCGCACAAGCCAAGCTGGAACGGCTGAAAAATCTGATGAATGAGTGAAAGGAGTAGCCTATGGCAGATTACGAACAGACCACAAAAACCAATCCCCGCCGCCCCGACTGCGTGACGAAAATCCGCATGGGCAACTCTGTCCTTGTGGTGTCCGGCTATTTCAAGCAGGACAGCACCGAAACTGCCATCGACAAAATGGAAAAAGTGCTGCAAGCCGAAGCCGCTGCTACACAGAAGCCGACTTATCCGGCATGAGCCGGGGGCATGGAAAAAGCGGCCATGCTTTGACATGGCCGCTTTCGCGTTGGGTTAATACACAACTATCCGATATGGGGATTTTATCCACTAAATGCTTTGACTTATTTTTTGAATTGCTTCTTCCTTTGTTGCAACAAAGAACACATCTTTCCCTTTATTGCTTTCAAAGATAAAGTCTTTCAGCGGCTTGCTGGTGTAATGTGAAAAATCCCCGTATATAGCGATTTTTCCACCGTAATTGATAAACTTTTGAAGAATTTCTCCCGCCAAGCCGCTGCTCAAAATGAAGAAATCTTCAATGATGTTCTTTTTATCCACGACAATATACTTTGTGCCTGCTTCGTATTTGGCAGACATAAGCAAATCAAGCGCAGAATCGACATCAGTAATAATCATGCTGTCACTTGATACGGCAACCGCAATTCCGTTGCCACAATCAATTTTTTCAAACTTCATGCCTGTACCTCCTTCAATGAATTGCAGACAAAATCCCGCATTATCGTCGCTGGTAACGCTTTTCGTATTATAGCATGAAGTAAAGGGATTTTCAATTACCGTTTTTCATGATAATCCCTATGAAAAGAACGCTCTTTTTTATAAACTATAAAGAAGCAGATTTTACACTTTTGCCGCTATACAGACAGCCGCCCCATGTGGTATGATAAAAATACGGAATAGTGGGGCTGGCTGTCGGAAACGGAGGATTTTATGTTAAGACAAGCCACCCAAAACCTGATTACCGCCCTTTATCCGAGATTATCCAAAGACGATGAACTGCAAGGAGAGAGCAATTCCATATCGAACCAAAAAAGGATACTCGAAGCCTACGCAAAACAGAACGGCTTTACCAATCTGCGCTGGTACACCGACGACGGTTATTCCGGGGCAAATTTCCAAAGACCGGGCTTTCAGTCTATGCTTGCAGACATTGAAGCCGGAAAAGTGGGAACCGTTATCGTCAAGGATATGTCAAGGCTGGGGCGAAACTACCTGCAAGTGGGGTTTTACACGGAAATGCTGTTCCCTCAAAAGGGTGTGCGTTTTATCGCTGTCAACGATAATGTGGACAGCGCAAACGGCGGCATGGACAACGATTTTACCCCGCTGCGAAATCTGTTCAACGAATGGCTGGTGAGAGATACGAGCAAGAAAATCAAGGCAGTAAAAAGGTCAAAAGGCATGAGCGGCAAGCCCGTTACCAGCAAGCCGGTTTACGGCTATGTGATGGACGAGGACGAAAACTTCATCATAGACGAGGAAGCCGCCCCGGTGGTACAGCAGATTTACCAGCTTTGCCTTGCTGGGAACGGCCCGACCAAGATTGCCCGTATGCTGACGGAGCAGCAAATCCCCACGCCGGGGACG
>SFEL01000020.1 GCA_004557245.1 Clostridiales bacterium
TTTCAGATGCATTCCACGCCGTAGAGCCTGAGCGCCAGCCGGCGGACGAGCCGCCTGCGGTTGCGGCGCACCGTTGCGGGATCGCAGCGGAGACGCAGCGCCGCGTCGGCGTCCTTCACGTTGTCGAAGTACTTCAGCTCTATGGTGAGATAATAGGGGTCCTCCCCTATGGAGCGCAGAGCGTGCTGCATTTTGCGGACTTCTCGCTCGTCCGCCGCCAGCCGCGCCCTGAGTTCTGCCATCTGGGCGGAATGGACCTCTTCCGGCGTCAGACGCATGCCGGGGCGTATGAGGCGCACCAGCGAGGCGGAGTGGTGCCGGAGCGCCTCTACGCCGCAGTTTTCCAGCTCCGTAAGCTCCTCGCGATTGTCCTCTATGCGCTCACGTATTATGGGCAGGGCGTACAGCCTGCGCTCCGTGGCCGCCATGGCCGCCTGAGACGCATTGCTGTCCATATGGCCGCCGTAGTACATGTCCAGCGCGGGTACGCTCAGCATGTGGTTTTCGGCTTCAGAATGATTCATCTTCTGATCCTCCTTTAGGAAGTAATAATGGCAGAACGTTTGTTCGATTGATTGCTGTAACCAAATAATACAACCTCAAGGAGAGAAGCGTCAATAATAAAAAACAAACTTATACCGAAAAAGGTACTTTACTATGCAAACCTGCACAATTCGCGCCCTGAAAATGCCTTTAAACTGTCGTTGAAAGGCAAATCCTGCGGGTTTATACTAAATACGGTGAGAAAAAGGCCCTGCGCCGGATAGGGCTGGGGAGCCACTGGGACGAACGGAAGGTTCGCCCTTTTTTGTTGCGCAGAAATTTGGCGCGTATTTTCAGAAAGGAGGAAAACAGTATGATACTCGAACTGAAGGGAATTCCCAACCCAAAGCAGGCGGAATTTTTCCGTTCCACGGCGCGGCACACGGCCTACGGAGGGGCCAGGGGCGGCGGCAAGAGCTGGGCCATGCGCCGGAAGCTGGTGCTGCTCGCCCTGAACTATCCCGGCCTCAATGCCCTTATAATGAGACGGACGCTGCCGGAGCTGAGGGAAAACCACGTCATACCGCTGCTGAAGGAGCTCAAAGGCGCCGCAAAATACAACGCGGCGGAGCGAGTCTTTAAGTTCCCAAACGGCAGCAGGCTGCGGCTTGGCTACTGCGACAGCGCCAGCGACGTCTACCAGTATCAGGGGCAGGAATACGAGGTGATAGGCCTTGAGGAGGCTACCCACTTTACCGAGGAGCAGATGCAGTTTCTCACCACCTGCAACAGGACGGTGCGGCGGGACTTCTCCCCACGCATGTACTATACCTGCAACCCCGGCGGCATTGGCCACGGCTGGGTAAAGCGGCTGTTCATAGACAGGACGTACAGGCGGGGCGAGCGGGAGTCGGACTACAGGTTCATACCCGCAAGGATATACGACAACCCGGCTCTCATCACCGCCGACCCGGAATACCTCAGGCAGCTTGAAAACCTGCCGGACGAGCTGCGCCGGGCTTACCTGGATGGGGATTGGGACGTGCTGGCGGGGCAGTTTTTCCGGGAATTCTCCCGGGCAAAGCACGTTATAGAGCCCTTTGAGCTGCCAAGCTGGTGGCGCAGGTTCCGATCCATAGACTGGGGCTACAACGACCCCTGCGCCGTGCTGTGGCATGCGGTGGACGGGGAGGGCCGGGTGTATACCTACCGTGAGCTGTACCTGCGCTACACAAGGGCCGATCAGGTGGCGGAGCGGATACGCAGGGAATCGGAGGGGGAGGATATAGCCTACACCGTTGCGTCGCCGGATATGTGGCAGAAGCGGGGGGCGGTGCTGAAGGCCAACGGCGGCTTCGAGGGGGAGAGCATAGCGGAGCTTTTTTCACTCTCGGGGGTGCCGCTGACCCCCGCGGACAATTCCCGCATTGCGGGCTGGCAGCGGGTGCGCAGCTACCTTGCGGACGCCCCGGACGGCGAGCCGCGGCTGAAGATATTCTCCTGCTGCGAGAACCTGATACGCACGCTGCCGGGACTGATATTCGATGAGCACGACCGGGAGGACGCGGCCCAGGGGGAGGATCACGCGCCGGAATCCCTGCGCTACGCGCTCATGTCCCGGCCCGCGGTATCGGCGGAGCCCAGGAGAAGGAGCAGCCCTGCCTACGACCCCTTCAGCGAGGAGCCGGAGGGAAAAGGGGGCTTTCTTGCAAAGTAAGGAATGAATAAGTAAAAAGGAGATATTATATGCAGACCATACAGGAAAACATCAACGTGCAGGCCATATACGACCTGTTTGAGGAGTACAGGAATGCCTACGGCAGGGAGTGGGAGAGGCTGGAAAAGTGCGAGCGCATGTACCGGGGCGACCACTGGCACGACGTGCCGGAGGCAGACCCCGGGGAGCCACGGCCCGTCACCCCCATAATTCAGTCAACCATAGAAAACATCAGGGCGGACCTTATGGACCAGTACCCTCAGGCCATAATCACCGCGGACAGCCCGGAGTACGGCGAGATAGCCGAGATGCTTACCGGTGCCATACGGGAAAACCACATCCGCGCCGGGTACGCCAGAGAGTATGCCAAGCTGTCCCACGACCTGCTGGTGGGAGGGTACATGGTGCAGGAGGCAGGCTTTGACAAGAGGCTTAACTGCGGTATGGGCGGAGCGTTCATTCGGGAGGTGGATCCCCGGAGCATAATGTTCGACCCTCTCTGCCCCGACATCGGGGACGGCAGGGCGGTGTTCAAGTTCGTGCCCTATCCCCGCGCCTGGTTCAGACAGCATTATCCGGATAAGGAGCGGGAAATGGAGGCGGACGGGCTGCTGCTAAAACCCGTCCGGGACAGCCTGCTGACCGTATCCGACGAGGACAGCATAATGCTTATCGAATGCTGGCTCAGGGAATACGACCCGGATACCGACAGGTATTCCGTAAGGATGCTGAAGCTGGCCGGCGGCGTGCTGCTGGAGGACAGCGCAAGGCAGCGCCCGGAGGGCTATTATGCCCACGGGGAATATCCCTTCGTGGTGACCGCCCTCTACCCCAGAAGGGGCAGCTGCCTCGGCTTCGGCCTTGTGGACATGTTCGAGAACCAGCAGCTTTATTCGGATAAGCTGGACCAGATAGTGCTGAAAAACGCCCTCATGGCCAGCCATAACAAGCTGCTGGTCACCGGCGCGTCCGGCTTCGACATAGACGACCTCAGGGATTGGTCAAAGGAGGTACACCGGGGCGAAAACCTCAACGGCGTCACATGGTTTTCCACCGCCCCCTTGCCCGGCTACATACTGGATTATATCCGCTCCATGCGAAACGGCATAAAGGAGGAGTCCGGCGCAAACGACTTCTCCCGGGGCATGGCAACCGGGGGCGTCACCGCGGCCTCCGCCATAGCCGCGCTGCAGGAGATGAGCAGCAAGCGGAGCCGCATGGCGGCCAAGGCCATCCACGACGCGTTCGAGCAGGCAGTGCGCCTGGAGATAGAGGTGGAGCGGGAGTACTGCATATTCCCCAGAAAGGTACACCTGAAGAACCGCACGGATACATTGCTTTCCAATAAGCTCATGAAAAAGACCGCCCTCGGCAACGATATACCCCTCGAATTCACCGTATCCGTAAAGGTACAGCGGGAGAACCGCTTCTCCGTTACAGCCCACAACGAGCTCATGCTCAGCATGCTCAAGTGCGGCATGATAACCGCCGACGTGGCCCTGGAGATGATGGTATTCGACGGAAAGGAGCAGGTTCAGGAGCTTATGGCGAAAAAGCTGGAGGAGGCGGAAAAGAAGGCCGCCGTGGAGAAGGAAAAGGAGCGGGAACAGGCTTATGATGAGAAAGAAGGAGCCGGCCCCATAGAGCAGGAATTTGCGGCTAAGAAGGGGCGGGGCGCGGCATAATAGGCAAAAAGCATAAAAGGAGGCGCAGGCATTGAAGGAGAAAAAGGACATGGAGAACCTCACCCATACCCTGAGGAGCCAGGGCAAGCGCAGGATACCCTCCGACGTGATGGGCAGCTACACCGGCACCTACGATGACGAGGAGGATATGCAGCCGGTGCAGGATGCGGACGACCTGTAAAAAAGCGCCGGCAAAAATGCCGGCGCTTCTTTTTAGCCGTGAGGCTACATGATTTCAAAGGAGTTCAGATAGTATTCATCGCCTACCTTCATAAAGCTTGCGGCGGCAGAGGCGGCGGCCGCGGCATCGGCTGTGCCGGGAGCGCCGCTCATAAGCACGCCGGTTACGGTGAGCGTGCCGTCCTCCTTGAGCATGGCGTCCTCTGGCTGGAAGCCATAGAAGGGGGTGACGCGGGAGAGCGCCACGGTGCCGTCATCATTAAGCTCCACGCCGGGGCCTTCCTCGGGCGGCAGAGATGATGAGAGGGGGAACTTATATGCGGAGCGGTATTCCTCCTGGGTGACGGTGCGGGAATCCCGGCCCTGAAGCCAGTATTCCCTGCAATAGGCCACACTCTGATCTCCTATCGGTACGGAGCTGAGGCTGGTGAAGTCGGGGCCGCAGGCGGCGGCTGCGGCGTTGAGCATGGGCAGTATCTGGGCATACTCATCGGCGGTTATGACGTCTCCTACAAAACCCGGGTAAAGGGCGCTCTGGCCAAAGCTGAATTCCTGCTCCCCCATGGATTCGTCGGCTACAGCGCCGGCAGGAAGGTATACGGTATAGCCCTCGTCCCCCACGGAAAAGCCGTTGTACAGGTCCAGGTGCTCCTCTATGTCCTCCTGGGTAAGGTCGCTGTAATAGCTGCCGTCGTCAGCGATTATGTTCCATATCTGCTGCGCTACGGTATCCTCCGGGGAGTAAAGGCCGGATACGGAGGCAAGGCTCTGTTCATTGCCGTCGGAGTCCATGACGATAAGGTGGCGGGCGTACTCGGATTCGCCGTCCTCAAGGAAGGACACGGTCTCGGTAAACATAATGTTTGTATATTCCCCTTGAGGAAGCTCCGCCCTGAATACCGAAAGCTCGACTTTCGTATTGGGTATAAAGCTGTCCGTCCGCTCAGCCAGCGGCAGCAGTTCGGAGGTTATCCTCGTGTTCAGCTCGTCCTCGTATTCGGTTATGGCCTCATTCATGGCGGTGTTTTCGAACACCGGGAGCTGTAATGCCAGCATAAACTTTGCCGTATCCTTATCCGAACCCTCGGGGTAGTATACGGTCTTTACTTCCACGGTATAGCCGTCGCCGCAAATGGCGGCGGTTTCTTCAGGTGCGGGGGCTTCCGTGGCGGTAACGTCTATTACAGGCTGTTCCGCCGGCTTTGCGCAGGCGGAAAAAAGCAGGGCCGCTGCGAGGGCGGGGGATATTATTGCGAAAAGGGCTTTACGCATGTGTACGTCTCCTCGATGATACTGATTTACAATTCAGGATAACACAAAAACGGAGCGCGCTTCAACGCATACCAGAAAAATTAACAAATATCACGGAAAGGAGCCAATATGGGAGAAGATAAAAAGCAGGATACTTCACAGAAGGACAGAAACGAAGCACTGAATTGTCTCCGGGACATATGCGCCAACGGAGGCAAGGATTCAGACAGAATATCCGCCGCCAAGCTGCTGCTGGAATACGGCGAGGGCGAAAGCGACGACACCCTCACCGTCATAATGGAAGGCGCGGCAGGGGAGTACGGGAAGTAGGCAGGGACGAAAAGAAGGTCGCAACGCAACAAATAAGGGAACGGCATTATCAGCACCGTTCCCGATTTTTTGTTTTTTGGATACTTAATACTGTTCTCTGTTTCTTTGCTCCCGGCGCATCTGCCGCTCCTTGGCGGCGCGGCGGCGGGCAGCCTCCCTGCGCTGCTTCTTTTCGAGGGCAGTGAGCACCGCCATGGCGATTATGGATATCACCGTCAGTACCGCCAGCACGATAAGCGCTATGGTGAGGGCCTTGCTTATGGAGTCCCCTACCGTTGCCCCAAGGGTGTTTATGGCGGACTGCTGGGCGTCGTCGGTCTCCTGCACATTGCGCACGCCCAGCACGTCCGCCTTGATATGGGCGGTATAGGTGTATGGGTTGCCCGCAGGGTCGTTCATCTGTACTACAAAGGCAAGGTCCCGGGGTTCGCCGACGTATACGGTCTGGGTAGTTTCAAAGCTGCCGGTAGGCACCACGTCGGTACGGTATATTTCGTTGAGCTTGGTCTGTTCCGTGCCGTTCTCGTCGGTATAGGCGTCCTCCATGGATATCACCAGGTCGGTCATGGTCATGGCGCCGGTGTTGTTTATGTTGAAACGCACGCCTATGGAGCCGGCGGAGTTCAGCGTCTCCGTCACCGATGCGGTGAACTGTATGCCAAGAAGGTCGGGGTCGATATACTTGCGCACCACGTAGCTCTTGGTCTTGTCCTCGTACTTGTCGCCCGAGGTGGTAACGCCGGTTATGCTGAAGGTGACGTAGCGCTCCTCCTCGGTGACCACGTTATAGGTGAGCTGGCGGTTCTCTCCTATGGCGAGGGCGAAGGAATCCCCATTGACGCGGTTGCCCTGATCGTCGGTTATCTTTATGTCGCTTATCTTCTGGTTGCCGTTGTTGGTAAGGTTGAGAGTGAAGGTGATGCCTGCGGCGGTAGTCTCACCCTGTATCACCTCGACGGATATCCTGGAATTTACCATGCCAAGGGTTATGGCTGCGGCCGAGGCGGTTCCCTCTTCCTTGGTGACGGTGTTCTTGTATGTCACCGTGGGCTCTGAGGTGACGGTGCTTTTGCCCATCTTGTATACATACTGTACCTCGGAGGAAGAGCCGGCCTCTATGGTCTGCTTTTCCTTCAGCATGGAGTCCTTGCCGCCTATCTCCTTATCCACCAGGGAGGTGACGGTGATGGGTGCATCGCCGGTATTGGATATTCTGTAGGTAAGGGTTATCTCCTCCCCTGGTGAGGCCTGCTTGGAGCTGGCGGAGCGGGTGAGGGTGACGGAGGAGGTCTTGGCGGTGAGCACCTTGACCGATACGTCCTTACTGCGCGCCTTGGCTCCCTCGGTATAGTTTACGGTAAAGGACAGGGAAGTATTGAGCATATCCTCCGAGAAATAGCAGGAACCGGAGAAGGATTTGCTTTCGCCGGGGGCTATGGATTTGCCCTCGGTATCAAAGTATACGTCGGGGATGGAGGAAAGTATGGAAATATCGGTGATTTCCGTGCCGGAGCCGTCCTCCGCCGCCTCGTTGGTGTTCTTTATGGTAATGGTTATGGTGCCGTCGCCTGAGGATATCATGGTGGCAGGCAGTACGGAGGCGGAGACCTCCGCCGCGTAGGCCGGGCTGAATATAAGCAGCAGCATAAGGAAGAAGGCCGCCGGAAGCAGCTTTTTAAGTCTCAGACAGCGCATTTCAAGCTTCATATCCCGTAAACAACTCCCGTGTAAAAATTCATAACAAAAGAGTGAGTATACACACTCACCCTAATTATATAATACAATCCCTTTATACGCCAGTATTACTGACGAATTTTTATATTTCGTCCTTTTTCATATAGCCTGTGCCGATTGTCACGGGGGTACAGCGGCCGTCGGACCTTTCGGTCACTTCCTTCATAAATTTAAGGAGGTTTGCGTCCTCCACCGCAGCGGTGACGACCACGTTTTCCGCAAAGGCAACGTTCTGTACCTCCGCATTGGCCCGTATAAAGCCCTCCAGCGTGCCGTAGCGGGAATAGTCCATGGGTATATCCAGTATGGTGCCGGGCAGGTAGCTTACCAT
Organism: Clostridiales bacterium; assembly: GCA_004557245.1. Classification (GTDB taxonomy): domain Bacteria; phylum Bacillota; class Clostridia; order Christensenellales; family CAG-138; genus SFEL01. The sequence continues at coordinate 7,712 of SFEL01000020.1, forward strand.
GCCGGCCTTGGTCACGGCGTCCGCAGCGGACTTGGAATATGCCCTGACCAGCCCCCCTGCGCCCAACAGTATGCCGCCGAAATAGCGGGTGACTACGCATAGCACGTTGGTGAGCCCCTTGCCGGTCAGCACGTCCATTATGGGCTTGCCCGCGGTACCGCCCGGCTCGCCGTCGTCCGAGAACCTTGCGGCAGCGGCGGTCTCGCCTATGCGGTAGGCAAAGCAGTTGTGGGTGGCGTCCCAGTGCCTTTTTCTGATATCACTCAGCAGGCAAAGCGCTGCTTCCTCGCTATCCACGGGAAAGCAGCGGCCTATGAACCTTGAACGGTTTACTGTGTACTCAGTTTCTGAGCATTGTTTTACGCTTTTGTAGGGCTTCATTAATTAAAATTACGCCTTGACTACCCGGACAAAGCCCTTCTTGCCCTTCTTTATTACTACACCCTCGGAGAGGTCCGCCTCGTTTACGGTGGCGTAAACGTCGGTGACCTTTTCGTTGCCTACCAGCACTGAGCCTGCTTCTATCAGGCGGCGGGCGTCGGACTTGCTCTTGGAAAGCTTGCCCATGACCAGCAGGTCGGTTACCTTCAGACCGGTAGCCTCTATGTCCGCGGGGGTAAGCGCAATGGTGGGGATATTGGAAAGGTCGCCGCCGCCGCCGAAAAGCGCTTCCGCAGCCTGCCTGGCCTTGCCGGCCTCTTCCTCGCCGTGTACCTGAGCGGTAAGGGTATATGCCAATACCTTCTTGGCGTTGTTCAGCGCGGCGCCGCCCTCGGCGCAAAGAGAGCGTATCTCGTCCATGGGTATGAAGGTGAGCAGGCGCAGGCACTTTTCCACGTCCGCGTCGTCTATATTGCGCCAGTACTGATAGAAATCGTATACGCTGGTCTTGTTGGGGTCGAGCCACAGGGCGCCCTTCTCGGTCTTACCCATCTTCTTTCCCTCGCTGGTGGTGAGGAGGGAGGTGGTGAGGCAGTATGCGGGCTTCTGTTCCTTCTTGCGGATAAGCTCTACGCCGCCCAGCATGTTGCTCCACTGGTCGTCGCCGCCCATCTGTAGCACGCAGCCGTACTTGCGGTTGAGCTCAAGAAAGTCGTAGCCCTGAAGCAGCATATAGCCCATCTCGAAGAAGGTGAGGCCCTTTTCCATGCGCTGCTTGTAGCACTCGAAGGTGAGCATGCGGTTTACGGAATATTGGGTGCCTATGTCCCGCATGAAATCGAGGAAGTTGAGGTTGCGGAGCCAGTCGGCGTTGTTGGCGATTATGGCCTTGCCGTCAGAGAAGTCTATAAGGCGGGCCATCTGCTTCTGAAAACAGGTGGCGTTGTGGTCTATCTCCTCAGTAGTCATCATGCGGCGCATGTCGCTCTTGCCGGAGGGGTCGCCTATGCAGGCGGTACCGGCGCCCAGAAGGACTATGGGAAGATGGCCTGCACGCTGCATGTGGGCCATTGTCATCAGTGCTACATAGTGACCGATATGCAGGCTGTCGGCAGTAGGGTCATAGCCGATATAAAAGGCTACCTTTTCCTTTCCCAGGAGCTCGCGAAGCTCTTCGGGGTGGGAACACTGCTTAAGGAAACCTCGTTCGGCCAGTATATCGTATACGTTTGTCATCGGGACATACTCCTTTGTATATTATATAAGCATAAAAATTTTACCATACAACAACAGCCTATTCAAGTACAGCCGGGCAAAACATAACTTGTTTTGTTACGACACTTTACGCGCCCCAAAACCGACAGCATAGTACAACGCCCAACGGTTATTATATGCGTGAAACAACCCATCCATGCAGGGAGGTGAAGGGGGCATGGCGCGGCCTGCACAGATGATAAAAAAATACGCGGCGGGGGTGGATATAAATGCCGCGGATATCCTATGGGCCCTGCTGTGCGCCCTGCTCTCCTCCTGCGGCACCGGAAGCCTTGCGCCTCTTGGCCCTGCGGCCATATGCGCGGGAATGCTCACAGGTATGGGAAGCCGGGCATTCCTGGGGGCGGTGATAGGCAGCGCTGCCGCATACCGCTGGGCGGGACTTGCCCACAGTCTGGTGTTTGCCGCCCTTTGCCTCATATGGGGTGGGCCAATGAGAAAAAGACGCAGGGACAAGCCCGTGCTGCTCATATCTGCCGGCGTGCTTATAGCGCCGATATTTTATATAGATTCACTTGACGCCGCCATGACGGGCCTGGGACAGCTGTCCGCAAGCCTTTTCTTTTCCGCGGTGTTTTACAGGGCGGCGGTGGCCTTGAACAGGGCCCACTTGGGACGGGGCATAGGCGAGCGGGACATGACTGCGCTGTTCCTTACGGCGGGGGCCTGCTGTGCCGCGGCGGCGCCATACTGCATGCGGGGAGTCAGTCTGGGCGGCATATTCGCGGCGTTTACTGCCCTCATACTGAGCGGCAGCGTTGGCATATACGCCGTAGCGTGCGCTGCGGTAGCGGGAGCCGGAGCTGCAATAGGCGGGGGAAGCGTGGCCTTCGCGGGGGCGGTGGTCATAGGGGCGCTCAGCGCCTCGGCATTGCGCAAGGGCAAAAAGATGGGCGTGTGCTGCGGCTTCTTAGGCGTGTGCCTGGTGTGCGCATATTTTGGCGACTGCGAGCTGACACATGGCATAGAAGCGACGATAGCCACCATACTGTATGTCGCTATACCAAATAAAAAGCTCAAGCAGTTAGCCGATTTATTCGAAATGCAGGAGCAGGAGGCGGAAAGGCGGCTGGACAGCCTTAAAAGCCGGGTGAAGGAGACGGCGGAGGTATTGGACAGGGTGTCCAGCCTGTTTGAGGCCAGCCCGGAAAGCGAGCTGGAGCTGTTTGCGGGAAGGCAGCTCCGCTGCATGAGCGAGGCAATGGTCAACATACCTGATGAGGGGGAGCGGCGGTATACGCTGTGCTGCGGAACTGCCGTAAGGCCCAAGCAGGGTGTACGGGAGGCGGGGGACAGCATAGCCATCCGCGATACCGGCAAGGGGAAGCTGGTAATACTATCGGACGGCATGGGCAGCGGCCCGGTAGCCCGCCGCGAAAGCCAGACGGCTGCCGGGCTTGCGGGAGACCTGATGAGCATAGGGGTGAATGAGCTGGACGCGCTGGACTGCGTGAACAGGCTGCTGATGTACAAGAGCGAATACGACATGTATGCAACCATAGATGCCTTCGCCTTTGACTGCGAGAGCGGCATGGGACGGTTTTTGAAGCTGGGCGCGCCGCCCAGCTATATACTTCGCCGGGGCGAGGTGATAGAGCTAAGGGCGGAGACGCTGCCCATAGGCATAATAAAGGGGGCTGCGCCCGCCAGGCAGGAGCTGGAACTGTCTGAAGGGGACAGGATAATAATGGCTACCGACGGCGTGACGGACGCGCTTGGGGAATCCATGGCGGAGCATATTGCGGCGCTGTACGAATGTAAAGATCCCGAAAAGATGGCGGAGGAGCTCATAGCGCTTTCGTCAGGAGAAGGGAAAATAAATGACGACATGAGCGTGGCCGTAGCGCTGGTGCAAAAGGAGAAAAAGGGCAGGAAAACGGAAGTGTAGGGCAAAACTGATTTGTTTTGCTGCAATAAGTGTATTAAAAGTGAATTTTCATGGAAAGCTATTTATTTATCAAACATCAAATGGTATAATTAGCCGCCGGCATTTGAGAAAGGGCGGGTGATTTTCGTGAAAAATCTTTGCGTTTTCGGTGCTTCCTGCTCAAATATAGACAGTGAGTTTCTTAACGCGGCCTATACGCTGGGTCAGGTGATGGCACAGCGGGGAATAGGCCTGGTTTTTGGCGGCGGCAACACCGGCCTCATGGGCGCGGCTGCCCGCGGCGTACATGACGGCGGCGGCAGGATAACCGGCGTAATACCGGAAAAGCTGAACAGGCCCGGAGTTGCGTACCCATTCTGCGGCCAGCTGATAGTAACGCCGGATATGCATACACGAAAGGCCAGGATGGAGGAACTGAGCGACGGTTTTATAGCCCTCCCCGGCGGATACGGCACGCTGGAGGAGCTTATGGAGGTGCTGACGCTGAATCAGCTTGGTTATATAAGCGCGCCTGTGGTAATATTGAATACAAGGGAATACTATTCCGACCTCATTGCGCAGCTGAGGGAATGCGTGAATGAGGGCTTTACGGCGGCTCCCTGTCTGGATATTTTTTCCGTAGCGGGAACGCCTGAAGAAGCGGTCCGGCTTGCACTTAACAAAGAGCGGCCGGATATACCGGATAAGCTTGCTGACGCCATTCGCTTTGCGGCTGGAGAAACGGGACGATAGATGAAACACAACATAATGGTATGCGTCACAGGGCCCAGGACCTGCGATAAGCTTATCGCCCGGGGCATGGAAAGAAGCGCCGACGCCGAGATACACGTGGTACACTGCGTGGAAACCGGCCGTAATTTTATGGGCACCCCCTTCGAAGGGGATGCGGTGGAGTATCTCTTTACTGCGGCGCAGCTGGCAGGGGCGGAGCTTATACTCCTACGGGCGGACAACGTGGACGACGCGCTGGTGGAATACGCCGAAAAGAACGGAATAGACATGATAATCATGGGAGCAAGCCCCATAAAATTGGACCACGAAACAATAGTGACCCGGCTGCAGAGGCGGCTCCCCAATGTGGAATTTGATATAATAGGGCAGTAATAGTTCACAAATGACCGGAGCGCCGGTCATTTTTTATGATATAATAAAATTAAAGCAATATGGCAAAATAGATTTAAAGCGCAAAGGAGACAAATATATGGCGGCTGAGCTCAAGGCACGTAAGGATATGGACAAAAGGTATATGTGGGATCTTACCCAGATATACAAGACCAACGAGAAATGGGAGAAGGCATTTGCGGAGCTGCAGGCCAGGATTCCTGAGGTGGGCAGGTACTCCGGCACCATGGGTACCCCGGCTGGGGCAAAGGCGGCGCTGGACGGCTTTTACGACCTGGTTTACCAGTCCATGCTCATGTATCTTTATGCGGAACTCAACAAGTCGGGTGACAACGGCGACCCGGAGTACCAGGCCATGAACGAGCGGGCCATGATGCTGCTGGTGCAGCTGAACACCGCCGCAAGCTACATAACCCCCGAGCTTGCCACGCTCCCCACAGAGACCCTGCAGGCCTACCTTCATGCCCCGGAGCTGGAGCTGTACCGCCACCAGATAGCGGATATAATCCGCGTGCGCAAGCATGTGCTCTCCCCTGAACAGGAAAAGATGCTCTCCATGCTGGCGGATGCGGCACAGACCCCGGACAACAGCTTTACCATGCTGGAGAGCGTGGATATGACCTTCCCCACCATAAGGGACGAAAATGGCGAGGAAGTGCAGCTCACCCACGGCAACTTCGGCGTGTACCGCGAGAGCGCCGACCGCCGGGTGCGCCAAGCCGCATTCGAAAAGTATTTCGGCGAATTCAAGAAGTACATAAACACCTTTGCGGCCATGTACGGCGGCAGCGTGAAGTTCGACAATTACTTCGCTGACGTAAGGGGCCACGAGAGCGCCCTTTCCGCCGAGCTTTACGGCAACGACGTGCCGGTGGCGGTGTATGACAGCCTTATTGAGGCGGTGCATGAGGCGCTGCCCGCCATGGGCAGGTATATCGCCCTCCGCAAGAAGGCGCTGGGCCTTGAGGAGCTGCATATGTATGACCTCTACAATCCTATGGTAGAGGACGCGGGCATGAAGTTCACCTTCGAGGAAGCAAAGGACATAGTAAAGAAGGCACTTGCCCCTCTGGGCGAGGAGTACGGCAGGCTTCTTGACAGGGCCTTCAGCGAGGGCTGGATAGACGTATATGAGAACAAGGGAAAGACCACCGGCGCATTCTCCTGCGGCGTTTACGGCGTACACCCCTATGTGCTGCTCAACTTCACCAACGAGCTGGACGACGTGTTCACCCTTGCCCATGAGCTGGGCCATGCCATGCACTCATATAAGTCCGACCATGCCCAGGCTTTCGCCAACCACGATTATTCCATAATGGCGGCGGAGGTGGCCTCCACCGTAAACGAAGTGCTGCTGCTGAAGTACCTCATATCCAACGAGACCGACAAGAAGCGCAGGGCGTACCTGCTGAACCACTTTATAGAGGGCTTCCGCACCACCCTTTTCCGCCAGACCCTGTTCGCGGAATTCGAGAAGGAGACCCATGCCATGGCCCAGTCCGGCCAGCCCCTGACTGCCGACAGCATGAACGCACTTTACAGGCGGCTCAACGAGCTGTACTATGCCGGCGCGGTGGTTGATGAGCTTCAGGATATCGAGTGGGCCCGCATACCCCATTTTTACAACGCCTTCTACGTATATCAGTACGCCACGGGCTATTCTGCGGCGGTGGCCATCGCCGATAGGATACTCGCCACCGGCGACGCCTCGGATTACCTCCGCTTCCTGACCACGGGCGGCAGCGACTACCCCATAAAGGAGCTGCGCATAGCAGGCGTCGATCTGGAGAAGCCCGAGGTAGTAAGCAATGCGCTGAAGGAGTTCGGCAACAGCGTGGACGAGCTGGAAAAGCTGCTGGGCCAGCTCAAATAATACAAACCAACGTATAATTATAAAGGAGATATATACATGACATACGATGTTGATCTTAATGAAATGAAAGCGTACATACTCAATAAGTTCAAGAACGAGGGCGATTTCGATTTTCTCAAGGAAGGCCTTATGGAGGAACTGGTGGACGAGATGATGTCCGTGGATCAGGCCTATCTGGCCAAGCTTTCGGAGGACGACGATTACGAGGACGACGACGTATACGAGATGCTCATCGCCGCCCTTCAAAATAAATACCCAAACTACAAGATGTACGCCATGCGCCTTGCCGAGGACTATCTGGACTTCTCCGAGGAGTACCTCGTCAGCGTGGATGCGATAGAGTGGGAGTAAACATACCGTATTTCCCCCTGCCCGGTATCAGAAAATCTGGCCGGGCAGCTTCTTTTTCTCCTTTGGCGGGAAACGCGCCTCGAATGCTTCAAAGCCTTCGGGATCCCTTTCAGCCACAAAGTGGCTTTCGGGGTCGTGATAGGTGCCGGTTATGTTATCGAGAAAGCCGGCTTCCAGCTCCTTTATGAGGAAATATGGAACTACCGTGTCATCGGGATCGGCATCGGCATAACGGATGCCTTTTGTGCTGGCCACGACAAAGCCGGACTTGCCGTAGAAGTCTATGTTGCCTGTGATGGCCAGCGCCTTTGCACCCATATTGCGGGCCTTTTCCATTGAGTAGTCCAGAAGCCGCTTGCCGTAGCCCTGCCGCTTGTACCCGGGGGCGATGCTGATGGGGCCGAAGGTCAGGCCTTGCCGCCGGAGGTCGTTATCTCGGAACGGGAGTACATGACGTGGCCTATCAGCTCACCGTCCTTTTCCATCACAAAATCCAGCTCAGGCACAAAGTCCGGCGCACTGCGATAGCAGTGCAGAACATAATGCTCTGTGCAGCCGGGGCGGTATACGTTCCAGAAGGATTCGCGCGTAAGGTTTTCTACGGCTCGGTAGTCGGCCGGGGTCTCGTTGCGTATTATTATATTCATATCTATATCCTTATCTCTTTGGGTTAGTTTTGTTGAATTTTGCTATGCTCTTGAATTTACGCTCCTTTGCGGCGCGGCTGCCTGTGGGGTCGGCTGCATAGGCGTTTTCTAACGCCAGCTTTTCATAAGACAAAAAGCGCTCCTCTGACAGCTCGCCCCTTTGCAGCGCGGAACGCACTGCGCAGCCGGGCTCGTTTTTATGGGTGCAGTCGCCGAAACGGCATCGGGCGGCCAGCTCCTCTATATCGCTGAAGGCTGTGCTGAGGCCAATGGAGGCGTCCCATATGCCAAGCTCCCGCATGCCGGGAGTGTCTATCACCGCTGCACCGTTGGGAAGCATCAGCAGCTCCCTGTGGGTGGTGGTGTGGCGGCCCTTGTCGTCGTTCCTGAGGCCGCCGGTATCCTGCCTGTCCTCGCCCAGCAGCCGGTTGATGAGGGTGGACTTGCCTACGCCGGAGGAACCTACGAAGGCAACTGTCTTTCCTTGGGAGATATAGGGCAGTATCTGGTTATAGCCGTCCAGCGCCATGGAAGAAGTGACAAGTACATCTGCCCCGATAGCGACGCTGGCGGCCTGGGCGGCCTTTACTGCGGGATCATCGCAAAGGTCGGCCTTGGTAAGCACCACTACGGGCAGAGAACCGCTTTCCCACGCAACGGATAAGTAGCGCTCCAGGCGGCGCAGGTTAAAGTCGCTGTTCAGCGACATGCAGATGAATACGGTGTCAATATTAGCGGCAACGGCCTGCTCCATCCTGGCGGTGCCTGCCGATTTACGGAGAAACAGGCTTTTACGGGGCAGCACACGGTTTATAACGGCCACTCCGCCGTTCAGGGCTGCCATCACATAGTCGCCTACAACGGGGTAATCCGAAGGGGAGGCTGCTTCATGCTGGAATTTACCGGATACCGACGCCAGCTGATCCCCTTCGGCGCTTATGATGCGGTACAAGCCCTTTTCCTGGGAAACTATCCGGCAGAGGGAAAGCTCAGGGTATTGGGTGCTTTGCTCCAGGTACTGTGCAGGTATAAGGGTGAGCTTCATATGTTCTTTTCCTCCCTCAGCCTGTTTCCGGTTTTTTCCAGATAGCTGTCCACGGCGGCAATTATGCCGTCCTTGGCCTCTGCCCCGTCATATACACTGTACATTAGGAACATAGGCCCATAGAAGCCCAAGGCTTTTTCCATAGGGTCGGCGTATCCGAGGCTGCCGAAAATATCCGCCACATAGCCCAAAGGACCGGAGGCCAGATACTGCTGGTACAGCCTGCCCATCTCCGGGCTGCGGTACTGCTCAAGCGTCAGCATTCTGCGAAAGGAGGAAGCAAAGCTGTCCTGTGTCCAATACCGAAACTGCGCCTTGCCGTATTCCACAAACCGGTCTACAGTGACCCTGAGGTATTCCTCCTCCATATGGGAAACAGGTCCCGTGGGCATTTGAAATTCATTTGCGCGCTCGGCGTCATGCCGCTCCATGCGGCTTACGATGCTGTCAAAAATATCCCTCTTGTTTTTATAGTGCTTATACAGCGCACCTTTCGTTATGCCCAGCTCGCCCGCTATGGCGCTCACCGGCACAGCTTCGTAGCCGTCTCTGGCGAACAGGCCGAGAGCTGACAGCAGAATGCTCTTCTTAGTATCGCTCATGCAACCTCCGTGTCATGTTATAAAAAAAGTAAACAATCGTTTACATATATTATGATAAACGATTGTTTACTTGTCAAGAGAAAATTTCCGGGGTTTTTCGATAGAGAAGGCCGGGGCATAGCCCCGGCCTCAGCCTGTCAAAAAACCCCGGGGTTGATAAGGGGCCGCAGCCCCTTATGGCTTTATTCGGATTTGGCGACATGCGCGGCAAATCCGCAAAAGCGCTTGCGCAGCAAGGCTTTCCCTGCATGAGGTGCTGGCCGCGCCGCAGGCGCAAGCACCGAATGAGAAAACTCAAAAAAGTGGCGTTCAGCCACTTTTTTGACACTCTAAGGCCGGAGCATAGCCCCGGCCTTGAACAGTTGAATGGTTGAATAGTTGACGCGGATTAACGGCCGTACTGGCAGTCGTTGTTGCCGGAACTGGTGATCCACATTTCAAGCATGTTGATGGGGTCGTTGAAGTCGGCGATCCAGCCTTCGCGGGCGAAGTCGAAGTTGCCGTTCTTGCGCTCCTGGAGGAATACGTTCCAGTCGCACTGCTTGATGGTCATGTCGATGCCGATGGCGGCCAGATCCTGCTGCATAGCCTCAGCGATCTTTACATGGCTGGTGGCTTCGTTGGTCAGATACTCGAGGGAGATGGGGGTCTCGGCGGAGAGCATGCCATCGTCGCCGAACTTATAGCCGGCAGCCTTCAGCAGGGTGCGGGCCTTCTCGAGGGTGCCCTCGTAGTCATTGTTGATGGCGTTGGGGTCAAAGTAGCCCTGCTCCACCAGGTCGGTCTTGAAGATGCCGCCGTTGCCGTCCGCCATGCCGTAGGGGATGAAGGCGTTGGCGGGCTTCTGGCCGCACTGTGCTACGTTCTCGATGATGTAGTCGCGGTCGATGAGGATGGAGAAGGCCTCGCGCATGCAGGCGGCCTGCTCGGGGGTCTTATCGGCAAAGAGGGCGCTCTTGCAGTTGAAAGCCGCATAGTAGGTGCCCAGAGCGTCGATGATGTGGAACTCGGGGTTGACGTCCTTCAGGGAGGCGATTTCGTTGGTGGGAACGGTATCGATGAAGTCTACGTCGCCGGCGTTGTAGGCGGAGTAGATGGCGGTGTCATCAGCGGAAAGCATGAACTGGAGCTTGTTGACGGTCACCTTGTCGGCATCGTACCAGTAGGGGTTCTTCTCATAGGTCATGGAGGTGTCGTGGTTCCACTCGGTGCAGACATAAGCGCCGTTGGAAACGAAGCCGGCATCCTGGCACCAGCCGCCGGGGGAGGTCTGCCAATCCTTATAGGCCTCAACGGCAGCCTGCTTCACGGGATAGAAGGTGGGGAACGCCATAAGGTCCTCGATGTAGGCGCAGGGCGCGGTGAGGACGAACTCGAAGGTGGTGGCATCCTTGGCGGTCACGTTCAGCTCATCGGGATAGCCCGCGAAGCCGGCGAACATATAGCCATAGTCAGCTGCGGTGGCGGTGGCGGCGGCGCGCTTCCACGCATACTCAAAGTCGGCGGCGGTCAGGTCGGAGCCGTCGGACCACTTCAGGCCCTCGCGCAGGGTAACAGTGTAGGTCAGGCCGTCGTCGGATACGGTGTAGCCGGTGGCGCAGGCGGGAACGGTCTTGCCCTCTGCGTTGTAGGTGTAGAGGCCGGAGAAGGAGTTGGCTGCCAGGCAGGCGCCGTCAACGGAGCTGTTGAGGGCGGGGTCAAGGAAGTCAGGCTCGGAGGCCAGGTTCAGGCGCAGGGTGTCGGAGCCGTTGCTCATGGTAGCATACATGAAGAACTTGGTCTGGAAGAGGTTGGCGTAGATGCCGTCCACATAGTCCTTCTGCATATACAGGTCGTTATAGTAGTAGAGGGGCAGAACGCAGTAGTTGGACATCAGAATGTCCTCAGCCTGATGCATGAGCTCGGTGCGCTTTGCGTAGTCGGTCTCGATCTTGATCTGGGTGATCAGGTCGTTGTACTGACCCCAGTCGGCAGTGGGGTTGATGAAGGCGTCGCTTACCAGAGAAGCAGCGTCGACATCTTCTGTGGTGGCGGGAGTCTCCTCGGTAGTGGTGGGATCGCTGGGAGTTTCAGCAGCAGGGCTGGAGCAGGCAGCAAATACGCCGCAGCACATCACAGCGATGAGAAGCAGTGCGAGTACTTTTTTCATGGTTATTCCTCCATTTTTTTTATTTAGTAAATACCCGGAAGGGTAAAATACTTTTGAAGTTATTTGTTCCAGCAGGCTACCATATGCCCGCCGCCCCGGTCGGTCAGCTCGGGACGCTCCATGGCGCACTGCTCCGTAGCGTAGCGGCAGCGGGTGCGGAAGGGGCAGCCGGAGGGCATATTGAGGGGGCTGGGAACGTCGCCCTCGAGAACTATGCGGTTCTTTTTGCGGGCGGTCCTGGGGTCGGGTATGGGCACTGCGGAAAGCAGGGACTGGGTGTAGGGGTGCTTTGGATCGGACATAAGCTCATTGGCATCCGCAAGCTCCACTACGTGGCCCAGATACATTACCGCTATGCGGTTGGAAATATGCTGTACGACCAGCAGATCATGGGCTATGAAGAGGTATGCCACGCCCAGCTGGTTCTGCAGATCCTCAAACATGTTGATGACCTGCGCCTGAATGGATACGTCCAGCGCGGATACGGGCTCGTCGCAGACTATGAACTTGGGGTCTACGGCGAGGGCCCGGGCTATGCCTATACGTTGGCGCTGGCCGCCTGAAAATTCGTGGGCGTAGCGGGTGGCATGCTCGGAGTTAAGGCCTACCAGCTCCATAAGGCTTATTACCTTATCCCTGCGCTCCTTGCGGCTGGCGCAGACGTGGTGCACGTCGAGAGGTTCGCCGATTATGTCCTCGGCAGTCATGCGGGGATCCAGAGAGGAATAGGGATCCTGGAACACCATCTGCATCTTGGCGCGCATTCGTTGAATGTTCTTTTTCGTGACTTCCTCCCCCTCAAAGCGCACGGTGCCGCCGGTGGGGTCGTACAGGTGAAGCAGGGAGCGGCCTACGGTGGTCTTACCGCAGCCGGACTCGCCTACAAGACCCAGTGTCTCGCCGGGCTTTATGCAGAAGGATACGTCGTCAACGGCCTTGAGCGTCATGTTCTTGAAGCCGGAGCGCACTTGGAAATACTGTTTCAGATGTTCAACTTCTACGAGATATTCGCTCATATTATTCAGCCTCCTCAACAGTTCCGATATTATCGCGGGTGTTTATCCAGCAGGACGCCCTGTGGTGCTCGTTGATTATGCGTTCCTCGGGCACCTGTTCAAGGCATATCTTCATGGCCTTGTCACAGCGGGCGCAGAAGGCGCAGCCCTTGGGCATGTTCAGCATGTTTATGGGGGTGCCGGATATGGGCACCAGGCGCTCCTTCATGTTGGTTATGTTGGGTATGCTGCGGAGCAGACCCCTTGTGTACTCGTGGCGGGGATTATAGAATATCTCGTCGGCAGTACCCCGCTCGCAGAAGCGGCCGCCATACATGACCACTATCTCGTCGCACATTTCCGCTATTACGCCCAGGTCGTGAGTGACCATTATGATGGCCATGCCCAGCTTCTTCTGGAGGCTCTGCATGAGCTCCAGTATCTGTGCCTGTATGGTAACGTCCAGAGCGGTGGTGGGTTCGTCCGCTATAAGTATATCCGGTTCGCAGGCCAGCGCCATGGCTATCATGACACGCTGGCGCATACCGCCGGACAGCTCGTAGGGGTACTGCTTGAGGCGCTTTTCGGGTTCGTTTATGCCGACCAGCTTCAGCATCTCAAGGGCCTTTTCCATGGCCTCGCGCTTGCTGCTTTTGGTGTGCAGCAGTACCGCCTCGGCTATCTGGCTGCCTATGGTGAATACCGGATTAAGGCTGGTCATGGGATCCTGGAAGATTATGGAGCAGCACTTGCCCCGGAAATCCTGCATCCTGGATTCGCTCCAGCGGGATATATCCTCGCCTTTATAGAGTATTTCGCCGCTGGTTATGCGGCCATTGTCGGCCAGTATCTGCATGATGGAGTAGGCAGTGACGCTCTTGCCGGAGCCGGATTCGCCAACTATGCCAAGCACCTTGCCGGCATCCAGATTGAAGGATACGCCGTTTACCGCCTGCACATCGCCATGGTCGGTGGTAAAGGAGGTGTGCAGGTCTTTTACGCTAAGAAGATGTGTAGTATTTTCGCTCATGTTCATCACCTCTTCAGCTTAGGATCGAAGGCGTCCCTCAGGCCGTCGCCCAGAAGGTTCATGGAAAGAACTATAAGGCAGATGGCAAGCGCGGGGAATACCAGCTTATAGGGGTATGACTGGAGACCGTCGCGGGCATAATTGGCGAGGGAACCCAGGGAGGGCATGGGAGCACGGACGCCCATACCTATAAAGGAGAGGTAGCTCTCGGTAAATATGGCCGAGGGTATCTGCAGGGCGGTGGTTATGATTATGACCGATATGCAGTTGGGCAGAATATGCTTTCGGATTATGCGCCCGGAGCTTGCGCCTATGGACTCCGCGGCCAGTATGTAGTCGTTCTCCTTTATGGAAAGTATCTGGCCCCTGATAAGGCGGGCCATACCTACCCAATACAGAAGGCCGAATACCAGGAACAGCGATATCATGTTGGCCCCCAGCTTGTTGAGGAGGGAACCTGTGGGGAAGTGTATCAACTCGTCGAATACCACCGCCAGCAGTATTACCATTAGCATATCTGGCAGGGAGTAGATAATATCCACTATACGCATCATTATCAAGTCCACTTTACCGCCTAAATAGCCGGATATACTGCCGTATATGACGCCGATTATCATGACTATGATGCTGGCGAAGAGGCCGACGCAGAGGGATACGCGGGTGCCGTATATTACGCGGACAAAATAGTCGCGGCACTGCTCGTCTGTGCCGAAAATATGTGGGAAGCGCTGGCCGCCCTGGGCGATGTACTCCTGCTCCATCTCGCTGTAGGTGAAGGGAGCCAGGTTCTTCGCACCCTTATCCCGCCTGCCGTTTACGGAAAGTATCTCGGAATACTTATAGGGTACGATCATGGGCGCAACTATTATGGTGATTATGATGAGGGCCAGTACTATAAGGCTGCCCACGGCCAACGGGTTCTTGAAGAGCTTGCGCATACCGTCCCGGAAGAAGGTAGTGCTCTTGCTCATAACGTCCTGCTGCCGCTTTTCCTCTTCGGTGGCGGGAGCAAACTTATCAAGGTCTATCTGCATGCTCAGCGGGTTCTTTTTGGGAAGTGAGCTGTTGTTCTGTTCCAAGAGTATCTGCCTCCTTTCTTTAGTCGTAATTGATGCGGGGATCCACAAGCTTATACAGCAGGTCGCATATGAGCGTCGCGGCGACCATGAGGGTGGCAAGGAAAATGGTGGTGGCCATTATCATGGTGTAGTCGCGGTTGGTTATGGCGCTTACGAATTTGCTGCCTATGCCGCCTATGGTGAATATGGTCTCGACTATCATGGAGCCGGTGATTATGTAGGCGATCTGCGGGCCCGCATAGGTTATCACGGGGATGAGGGAGTTCCGCAGGGCGTGCTTGAATATAACGGTCCACTTGTGTACGCCCTTTGCCTTTGCAGTGCGGATATAGTCCTGGCTCAGCGCGTCGAGCATGCTTGTTTTGGAAAGACGGGTGATGTAAGCCATGGGGTACGCGGAAAGCGCTATTACCGGGAGCACATAGCTGGGGTTGTTAGGGCTCCAGACGGGCACCCAGCCCAGCTTTATACAAAATACAAGCAACAATAGGGTTGCCAATACAAAACTTGGTACTGCCGTAAACAGAGTAGAAAGGAATACTATGACGCGATCGGGCCACTTATTGCGCATAAGGGCGGCAACGCTGCCGAATATGGTGCCGCATACCAGGGCGATGGCTATGGCGCGAAGGCCGACCTTACAGGATATGGGGAAGGATTCGGCTATAATGCTGCTTATCTCGCGGCCGTTCTTGAGGGATACGCCGAAGTCGCCCTTCAGGAGTTCCTTGAGGTAAATTCCGAACTGGGTCACGAGGGGCTTATCCAGATTGTATCTGGCGTTAAGCGCAGCGATGGTGGCCGGGTCGAGGGCTTTTTCACGGTTGAACGGGCCGCCCGGAATGGCGTGCATAAGGAAAAATGTGATTGCGCATATTATGAATACAGTGAGAACAGCAAGCAAGAGGCGCTTGACGATGTATTTCGTCACATTCTTCCCTCCTTTCTAAGTTATTATTAATTTACCAACAGTATAGTGTTATAATTATAGTATTTCACCACGCGCACGCGTATACGCATATGCGAACACAACGGAAAAAAATACGCAAACGCGTATACGCATTTGCGAATATTTTCATACCATTTACCCATGATTAGAGGTAGAGGTGATGGGCGTGGGCGTAAAGGACGCGGTAACTGAAAGGTTCATAGAGATATGTGAGGAGCGCAGTATAAGGCCGAATGAGCTTGCGACGCTGTCCGGCGTCACGCCCTCCACCGTATACAGCATGCTGAATTCCAGCAGGAGAGATATTTCCATACTTACCATAAAAAAGCTGTGCGACGGGCTGGATATGACCTTGGGTGAGTTCTTTTCCACTCCGGAGTTTGACAATTTAGAGCAGGAGATAGAATAAAGCGTAGCTTTTCGAAGAAATGGCCTTTGACCATTTCTTCGAGTTTTTTTCGGTTTTGCCGCCCGGAGGCCCGCCGCAGCGGGTCAGTTCCGGCACGCTACCCGGGGCGGAACCTCATGTTTTTTGCGAGAGGAAAAACCCGTAAAACTCAAAAAAAGTGGCTCAAGGCCACTTTTTTTATATCCGTGAATGTGTTATTCGGCCGCCTGCTCGGTCTCGCCGATATCCAGAAACTTGATCTCGTTGCCGCAGGCCCGGACGAACTTGATCAGGTCGTAGCGGTGCATGGCCACGGAGGCGTCGCTGGTGAGGGGGTGGCAGCATACCATCTCGTCCCGGAGGATATCCTTGTCCACTACCAGAAGGGTCTTGTGCTCCTTGTCGTTCATCAGGGCAAGAGGGGTGACGGCGCCGGAAACCACGCCGAGGTTTTCCTGCAGCATTTCGTCGGTGCAGAAGCTGAGGCGGGATACGCCCAGCTTGCGGCTCACCTCGGAGGTCCTGAACTTCTTATCGGCGCGAATGATTATGATAAAGAAGTTGGTCTCGGTATGGTCGCAGGCGTAGATGTTTTTAAAGTGCTTTGCCCCAACATCGGCACCTATGCCTTCGCAGTCCTCCATGGTCTTGGCCAATGGGTGCTCATAGTAGTAGTATTTAATGCCAAGCTCATCAAGCTTCTCAAGGGCGGGTTTTGCAGCTTCTCTCATAGTTCAATAGCTCCTTTCTCATAAAAAAGCTTATTATAGTCAAAACGAATATCAACTTTGACTATTTTACCACAGAGCAACTGCCTTTGCAATCTGAAGCTGAGCTGTTTTTTAGGGCTTGGGCCGCCTTGTAATAGGCACTGGGCTGTGGTATCCTTTTTTCATGCACACAGAGGGGGCAAGCTCATGAAAAAAGGAATGCTTATAACTAACGGCTTTGTAGGCGAGGAAAGCTTCAAAAGCCTTTTCAGGGCCCTTATGGAAGCGGCTGAAAAGGAAAACATAGCCATAGAGCAGCAGAGCAACGACAGTCTGCTCTTCGATATAGCGTCGGGAGAGCCGCTTTTCGATATAGACCGATACTCCTTCGGCATATTCTGGGATAAGGATATAATGCTGGGACAGATGCTGGAAAAATGCGGCCTGCGCCTTTTCAACAGCGCCAGGGCTGTTGCCCTCTGCGACGACAAGGCGCTGACACATGCGGCGCTCTCAGGCAGGCTGCCGATGCCCAGGACGGTGCCGGTGCCCCAGACGTACAAATACGTAGGCTACGGAGAGATGGCCTTTTTGAAAAGGGCGGCGGAATATCTGGGCCTGCCGCTGATAATCAAGGAATGCCGGGGCTCCTTCGGCAAGCAGGTATATCTTGCGGATACGGAGGAACAGGCGGCGGAAATAATACGCGCCCACGAGGCTACGCCCATGATAATGCAGCAGGCGGTAAGGGAAAGCTTCGGGCGGGATGTGCGCATATACGTAGTAGGCGGAGAGGTGATGGGCGCCATGCAGCGCAGCAACGGCAGGGATTTCAGGGCCAACATAGCCAATGGCGGCAGTGGGGAGGCATATGTGCCCAGCGACGAGGAAAAACACCTTGCGCTGGAGGCGGTAAGACTGCTGGGGCTGGACTTCGGCGGTGTGGACATATTGCATTCACAAGAGGGCCCGCTGCTTTGCGAGGTAAATTCCAACGCCCACTTTGCGGGCATGGAAAAGAGCACCGGAGCGGATATTTCCGGGGCCATAATGCGGTACATAAGGAGTGAACTTGAAAAATAAGCTTTCTTTGCCACAGGATAAATGGAAAAGCCTGCGGGCCTGGTAAAGTTAATAAAATGTCCGTTTCCGTTAAAAAAATATAAAAACCGGGGTTGGCAAGCGGCGGTTCGTATTTTATAATAAAATATATAAAAAACCTCAATAAATAAGAACGCTCGGCCTGATTGATTTTTATATTTTCGGAGGACAGATGCAGGAAAACAAGGAACATCACCGAACAGGTATAACTGAAGCAATAGCCGAAGATGCCATCCATATAATGGAGGGCGACGAGGTTATAGTTCACGATCCGCCGGAAAGCCACAGGCTGAGCAAGACGCAGCATACGTTTCTGACGGTGCGCAACATATTCGTGGTAATAGCGGGCGGGCTGTTCATATTGTCCATGCTGCATATAGAGCCTATATATCATTACTGGAACATACTGAAATTCGTGGCGTATATACTGGGCGCAGGGGCATACGGCGCGGAAGTTATAGTGCTGACGGACGGCTGGCGCAAAAACCCCGGCTTAAAGGAGATGCTTATGCCTTACATGTTCGGGGTGCTGTACGTGATGCTGGGGTTCAGTTACCTTCTGGGACATCACTGATAAAACGAATAATGAAAAGGGACGGATAACCGTCTGCAGCCTATATGCCGGTGGGGCGGATGGGCATTTTTTTTGCAAAAAAATAGAGCCGCCGGCGTCCGGCGGGGAGCGTCATCCTGCCGCTGCCCCACCACGACGTAGAGCTCTATATCTCCGGCCGTTTTTGAAATTCAGCTCACTGGGCCGGAGAAACGCTATTCCCTCTTATTTGTTCTCAAGAAACTGGTTTATAGTATCTACCAGCGCGTCGCAGTCTATGCCGTGTACGGCGCATGCCTGCTCAAGGCTCTCACCATGGGCCATTATGCAGCCCAGGCAGTGCATACCGGCTTCCATGAGCAGGTCGGCTATGGCGACGTCAACGTGCAGTATCTCTTCGATGGTCATATCCTTGTTTATAGTCATATGTGTTTTCTCCTTTGTGCGGCATTTTCCTACATTATATCATGGGCAGAAGAAGAACAAAATATGCTTTTTGTGATGAACGATACAAAACAGGCAGGGCGCCCTATCACATTTTTTTATATACAGCCGGGGAGGTTTTGGTGTAGAATATACATAATACTATGCAAGAGGCTTAAGGAGAATATGCGGGATAAGATAAGCGACGCGGACCTTTACCTCTGGGGCGAAGGTACAAATTCATATGCATACCTCACTCTGGGCTGCCATAAGGCCGAGCACAGGGGCTATGAAGTATACCGTTTTGCGGTATGGGCGCCAAACGCGGTGTCCGTAAGGGTAGTAGGCAGCTTTAACGGCTGGAATAAAGACGCAGATCCCATGTATCCCATAGGTGAAACGGGAGTATGGGAGGCTTTCATCGGTATTGCCCATCAGGGTGATACATACAAATACGCAATTGAAACCCGTATGGGTGAAATAATATACAAGTCGGATCCGTTTGCCTTTTATAGCCAGAAGCGGCCCAATACGGCCTCCGTCATATGGGACCTTGAGGACGGCTACCTCTGGGGCGACGGGGACTATATGGCCGCCCGCCGCAATGCGGAAAGCCACATGCTCCCCATGAACATATATGAGGCGCATCTGGGCTCATGGGTAGAGGGGCTGGACTTTCCGGCGCTGTCCCGGCGGTTGGTGGGCTATGTAAAGGAGATGGGCTATACCCATATAGAGCTGCTGCCGGTATCCGAGTACCCGCTGGACGACAGCTGGGGCTATCAGGTTACCGGATATTATTCCATCACCTCCCGCTACGGCAACCCGTCGCAGTTCAAGGAATTCATAGACCAATGCCATCAGGCGGGGCTGGGCGTGATAGTGGACTGGGTGCCCACTCACTTCTGCAGGGATGAGCAGGGCCTGAGGCTTTTCGACGGCACTCCCCTTTATGAGCACCCGGATCCCCGCAGGAGCGAGCAGCCCCAGTGGGGTACCACCCTCTTTAACTTTGAAAAGAACGAAGTGAGGAGCTTCCTCATATCCAACGCCGTGTTCCTCATGAAGGAATACCATATAGACGGGCTCAGGGCGGACGCCGTGAGCTGCATGCTTTACCTGGACTATGGCAAGCGGGGCGGGGAGTGGCTGCCTAACCGCTACGGCGGCAGGGAAAACATAGCGGCCATAGACTTCCTCCGCCAGCTTTCCGATACCGTGCGCAGGGAATGCCCAGGGGCGCTGCTGATAGCGGAGGAGAGCACCGCCTTCCCGGGAATGACCGCGCCTACCTCAAAGGGAGGTCTGGGCTTCGACTATAAATGGAACATGGGCTGGATGAACGACGTGCTGGACTATATGTCAATGGACAGCTACTTCAGGAGCTACCACCACGACGAAGTGACCTTTTCCATGTGCTATGCCTTTTCCGAGCACTATATACTGCCCCTGTCCCATGACGAGGTGGTACACGGCAAAAAGTCCCTCATAGGACGCATGCCGGGGGAATATGCGGATAAGTTCAGCCAGACGAGGCTGCTTCTCATGTATCAGATGGCCCATCCCGGAAAGAAACTGACCTTTATGGGCACAGAGCTTGCCCAGTTCATAGAGTGGAACTTCCGCCAGTCGCTGGACTGGCTGCTGCTGGATTACCCCACCCACGAGGCCATGCAGCAGTTCGTGAGGGAGCTGAACCACTTCTATACCCGCACCCCGGCGCTGTATCAGCTGGACGACAGCTGGGAAGGCTTCGAATGGATATCCGTGGACGATCGGGCCCACAGCGTGCTGGCCTTCCTCAGAAAGGACGCCGAGGGCAACAAGATATTCTGCCTGTTTAACTTCACCCCTGTGGAGCATTATCCCTACCGGGTGCGGCTGCCCTTCATGGCCACGCTGGATCAGGCCATATCAAACGTGGATCTGCGCGAGATAAAGGGCGTGGAGACGGTGCAGCTGGAGGACGGCTATTATGCGGACATAATGCTTTCGCCATACGAGGCGGTGTATTACTACGTGAACGAGACGGAGCCCGGCCAGCAGCTGCAATAATTCTTTTCTTTACCATCAGTTGACAAGGACACACAAGGTTTTAGGAGCCAAACAGCACGGCATAACTGTGTCGTCCTCATTTGAAATACAACCAGTATTTCTGCACTCGTTCTCCTTGTTCTGCCATACTCTTTGGCTTCTAAAACTCGAAGACCCTAAAGAGCTTGTTTTGAGGGCGATCCAAGGCCGAGGAGCGCAGTACTACTGGATCTTTTCACCGGGGCGGGACGCTATCATAGATCATATTATAAAATAAGCCTTTTCATTTGCTGAACATAATTTTCCATGGGTGTACGAGGAGGTTTTATATGGTAAGAAAAAAGGTCGTTGCCATGCTTCTGGCAGGCGGGCAGGGAAGCAGGCTGAGCGTGCTGACTAACCGCATGGCCAAGCCCGCCGTGCCATTCGGAGGAAAGTACAGGATAATAGACTTTCCTCTCTCCAACTGCGTGAATTCCAACATAGATACGGTGGGCGTGCTGACCCAGTATGAGCCTCTGGAGCTCAACGCCTACATAGGGACAGGCCAGGCCTGGGATCTTGACCGCAACTCCGGCGGCGTATTCGTGCTGCCCCCCTACCAGTCAAGCAACAGCGGGAGGTGGTATTCAGGCACCGCCAACGCCATATTCCAGAACATGGCCTTCATAGACAGATATGACCCCGAGTATGTGCTCATACTTTCAGGCGACCATATATATAAGATGGACTATGCCCTGATGCTGGATTACCACATAAGCAAAAAGGCCGACCTTACCGTGGCCGTACGAACCGTGCCCATGGAGGAGGCCCACCGCTTCGGCATAATGAACACGGACGGCGAGGGCCGCATAGTGGAGTTCGAGGAAAAGCCAAAGCACCCAAAGAGCAATAAGGCGTCCATGGGCATATACATATTCTCATGGCCGGTACTGAAAAAGTACCTCATACTTGACGAGCAGAACAAGGACTCGGAAAACGACTTCGGCAAGAATGTAATACCTTCCATATTGAATGCCGGCCTCAGGGCATTTGCCTACAGCTTCGATGCCTACTGGAAGGACGTGGGCACGGTGCAGAGCCTCTGGGAGGCCAACATGGATCTTATCTCAGACGACCCGCCCATAGACCTCAACGACCCTGATTGGAGGATATACAGCAAGTCCCCCTGCATGCCCCCCCACTGCGTGGGCCGCAACGCCACAATAAAGCGCTCCAGCATAACAGAGGGCTGCAATATATACGGCACCGTGATGCACAGCGTGATATTCGCAGGCGTGGACATCGAGGAGGGCGCAGAGGTGGTGGATTCCGTGGTGATGCCGGGCGCCGTCATAAGAAGCGGCGCAAAGGTATACCGGGCCATAATAGGCGAGAACTCCATAGTCGGCGAAGGCTCCTTCGTGGGCGCCGAGAGAAGGCCTGAGGATGGGGAATACAATACTTCCCTTACAGACGATATAACCCTCATAGCCAGCGATACAGAGATAGAGGCGGGCAGGAGAGTTCCCGTAGGCATGATAGTTAACGCCACAAGGAAGGAGGCCTGATCTCATGGGAAACGACGTATTCGGCCTTATCTATACCGGTGAATCCAGCATGCAGCTCCGCGATCTGACCTACTCAAGGTCGGTTGCCGCGGTGCCCTTCGCGGGCAGATACCGCTGCATAGACTTCATAATGAGCAACCTTGTAAACACGGGCATTTCCAACGTTGGCATAATCGCCCAGAAGAACTACCACTCGCTGATGGATCATCTGGGCTCCGGCAAGGAATGGGAGCTGCACAGGAAGCGGGACGGCCTGTTCATACTGCCTCCCTTCGTGACCAGAGACAATACCGGCATATACCGGGGCACCATAGACGCATACCATTCCGTGATGGGCTACATACGGCGCAGCTCCCAGAAGTACATAATAATCTCCGGCAGCCACACCGTATTCAATACCACCTTCCACGACATGATAGCCCAGCACATACGCACCGGGGCTGACATAACCCTCATGTACAATGAAGTTGGCATACATCACCCGGACGACCAGTTCAACGAGCTGCGATTCAACCTGGCGGAGGACGGCAGGGTGACCGGCATACAGCTCAACCCAAACCAGCCCGCAACGCCCCATTCCTCCTGCGACGTGGTCATGATGGAAAAGACGACGTTTGAATACCTCATCGAGGACGCATACAGCAGGGGGGATACCGACTTTCTCAGGGATGTGCTCCTTCGCAAGGTAGGAGAGCTTAAGATGTACGGCTGGAGGTACGACGGCTACGTGGGCTGTATAAGCTCGCTGCCCGGCTACTTCAACCACAACATCAACGTGCTCAGGAGCGAGGTAAGACGCGACCTGTTCAATCCCGAGCACCCCATATACACCAAGGTAAAGGACGAGGTGCCCGCCCGCTACAAGGGGGACTCCAGGGCCTGCAACTGTCTGGTTGCAGACGGCTGCATGATCGAGGGAGAGGTGGAAAACTGCGTGCTGTTCCGCGGCGTGCATATAGGCAAGGGCACAAAGATAAGCAACTGCGTAGTGCTGCAGGCCTGCGACATACAGGAAGACTGCGAGCTATCGTATGTAATACTGGATAAGGGCTGCACCGTCCGCCAGGGACGCCGCCTTGCGGGCTACGACAGCTTCCCCATAATAATCAGAAAGGGCAGTACGGTTTAAATGCCAGAGAAAAAGAAAACCAAGGCCAAGGCCGAGGAAAGGATAACGGAAGAAATAAAGGAGACCCCAAAGCAGCCGCCATATAAGGTGCTGTTCCTGGCCTCGGAGTGCGTGCCATTCGTAAAGACCGGCGGGCTGGCGGACGTTATAGGCGCGCTGCCAAAGGAGCTCAAAAGGCAGGGCGTGGACGTGAGGGTGATGATCCCCCTGTATTCCGCCATAGGCCCAAAGTACCGGGAGCAGATGACGCGCATATGCGAGTTTTACGTGAAGCTCGGCTGGCGCAGCCAGTATTGCGGCATACTCACCATGGAGTATCAGGGAGTGCCGGTATACTTCATAGATAACGAGTACTACTTTGGCCGGGGCTACATATACGGCCAGTGCAACAGCGACGAGGGGGAGCGCTTCGCCTTTTTCTCCAAGGCCGCGCTGGAGGCCATGCCGCATATAGGCTTCTTCCCCGACGTGCTCCACGCTCACGACTGGCAGGCGGCAATGAGCATCGCCCTTTTGCGCATGCAGTACGGCAGGAGCCAGGATTACCGCCGCATACGCACGGTATACACCATACACAACCTGAAGTATCAGGGCGTATTCAACTGGCCCTTTATGGATGAGCTGCTCTCCATCGGCCCCGAGCACTTTACAGGCGAAAGCCTCGAATATTACGGCGATATAAACTTCACAAAAGGGGCGCTGGTGTATTCCGACGCCATAACCACCGTCAGCCCTACCTATGCCCGCGAGATACAGGGCCCGGAATACGGCGAGACCCTGGACGGAGTGCTGCGCTGGCGCAGCCGGGACATATACGGCATAATGAACGGCATAGACGAGAGCCTTTTTGACCCCGCCACGGACAAGGCCATATATGCAAATTACTCCATTGACGACATGAGCGGCAAGGAAAAGTGCAAGGAATCGCTCCGGACGGAGTTTTGGCTTGATAAGGACGATTCACCCATAGTTGGCATTGTCACCCGCTTTACGGACCAGAAGGGCCTTGACCTGATAGAATACGCCATGGCGGCGCTGATGGAAAAGGGCGTGCAGCTGGCAGTCCTCGGCAGCGGCGATGCACGCTATGAGCACCTGTTTTCCTGGGCCAGCTGGCGGTATGGCGGCAGGATAGCCGCCCGCTACAGCTATGATACCGCCCTGGCCAACCGCATATACGCGGGCTCCGATATGTTCCTCATGCCATCGAGGTTCGAGCCATGCGGCCTGTCGCAGCTCATAGCCCTTCGCTACGGCACGCTGCCCATCGTTCGGGAGACCGGAGGGCTGAAGGACAGCATAACCCCCTACAATAAGTTCACGGGAGAGGGGCTGGGATTCACCTTCCGGCAGTATAACCACATAGACATGCTGGGAGCGGTGGACAGGGCAATCGAAGCCTACCGGCAGCCTGATATATGGAAGGGCCTTATGAGGAACGCCATGAGCGCCCACTTCACATGGGAGAAGTCCGCAGGCAAGTACATAGAGCTTTACGAGAGACTGAGCGAAAGGTAGACCCATAAGCAGCCTTGGCCCCTTTTCAGGGGCCTTTTTGTGAGAAAATATTTCGTGGGATCATATATGGTGCATGCAGGGCAAAAAAATGTGACAATATTGCGAAGTGCGATACTAACGAAATATTTTATGCTAAAATTTTGATTATGATGAAATTCGACCAGCGATACGAGAAATACAAAGCCCCCTTCGGCGCGGTGGAAACGGGCAGCTCGGTGCGCTTCTTTATGGAAACCGACAGGGACGACAGTAAAATAACGCTCAGGCTCTGGGCAGACGGCCGGGAGGAGCTGATTTCAGGCGCCCGGGAAGAGGGCGGCGTAAGCTTTGCCTATACCCCGGCCCACAGCGGTATCGTATGGTACTATTTTCTGATTGACGGCCCGGAAGGCAGGCGGTATTACAGCGGCCTCGAGGGAGAGGGAAGCATATACACAGAGCAGCCGGATTCCTACCAGCTGACGGTCTACGACCCCTATGAAACGCCGGACTGGTTTAAAAATACTATCGTTTACCAGATATTCCCGGACAGGTTTAGAAGGCCGGGTGAAATACTTGGTATAGAGGAGCATAAGTCGCTGTTCGGGGCGCCAAGGATTCATGCGAACTGGAGCGACAGCCCGGACTACCTGCCGGTAAACGGGCAAAAGCACTACTCGCCGGAGGACTTTTTCGGCGGCAACCTGTACGGCGTAAAGGAAAAGCTGCCCTATTTAAAATCACTGGGCGTGGGGTGCATATACCTCAACCCCATATTCCTTTCCTCCACCAACCACCGCTACAACACGGCGGACTACATGACGGTGGATCCCATGCTTGGGGGAGACAGGGCGTTAGCCGAGCTTGCGGCGGCCGCTAAGGAATACGGCATACGGCTCATGCTGGACGGTGTGTTCTCACATACCGGCAGCGAAAGCGTTTATTTCAAGGAGGCTCAGAGCAATCCCCATTCCCCCTGCCGGGACTGGTACGACTTTACCGAGTACCCTGACAAATACCGCTGCTGGTGGGGCTTTGAGACGCTGCCCGAGGTGAAGGAGCTTACCCCTTCATACATGGAATTCATAGGCGGCGTCATGGAAAAATATGCCAAAATGGGAATAACCTCATGGCGGCTGGACGTGGCGGATGAGCTGCCGGACGGATTTATAGAATTCCTGCGCAAAAGGCTCAAGAGCATAGATCCCGATGGGGTGCTCTTAGGCGAGGTGTGGGAGGAGGCCACCAATAAGCACAGCATGGGCGGCCGGCGTAAATATGTGGACGGCCATGAGCTGGACAGCGTGATGAATTACCCATTCCGCCATATGCTGATGGATTTCTTCCTTGGAAGAACTGACGGCGAAGGGCTGGCAAGGGGTCTGCTCCGGCTTATGGAGAACTACCCGCCGCAGTTTTACGAAAGCCTTCTCAATCTCATGGGCAGCCACGATGTCGTCAGGGCCATAACCGCGCTTGCGGGGGCGCCTGACAGGGATTCCCTTACGAGAGAGCAGCAGGCGGCGTATTCCCCCACTATAGAGCAGCTGGATGCGGGCAGAAAGCGCTTCATGGCGGCGGCCGCGGTACAGTATATGATGCCCGGCGCCCCCTGCCTCTACTACGGCGACGAGGCGGGGCTTACAGGCATGGCGGACCCCTTCAACCGGGGCACATACCCATGGGGTCAAGAGGATACAGAGCTCATCGCATATTTCCAAAAGCTGGGAGAGCTGCATAAACGCGCCAAAGGCGGCTGCGCCTTCGCGGGGCGCGGCGATGTATTCGCGCTGTACCGGCCGGAGGTCATATGCATGGTAAACAGGAGCTGCGAGCCGGTAACGGCCTGCTTTGCGGATAAGGATTTTTGCGGCAATATCAGGGCCGAGCTGGCAAACGGCTGTATAGAAAGGGAGCTGCCCCCATACGGCGCGGCGATACTTATAAAAGGACAAGAGGAGCGGGCATAATATGTTCAACAGGTGGTTTCAGGGAAGATACGGCGTGGATCAGCTCAGCAGGGCGCTGATAATCGCGAGCCTTATAGTATCCGTGATATCCTGGTTTTTCGGCAGGGCGCCGGCAGGGGTGTACTACGCGCTGCGCGGCATAACGCTGGCGCTTATCGCCTTTGCGCTTTTCCGTATGCTTAGCCGAAACTTTTACGCCCGGCAGCAGGAGCTGGCCCGGTATATGAACATGGAGCGCAGCGTGCGCAACTGGTGGCAGACGCTGCGCATTCGCCGGCAGAACTTTGTAAACGTACAGAAGGAAAAGAAAAAATATAAATACCTCACCTGCCCCCAGTGCATGCAGAAGCTCCGGGTACCCAAGGGCAAGGGCAGGATAAGAGTTACCTGCTCCAAGTGCGGCAACAGGTTTGAGGCAAAGAGCTGAAAACGCCCTGTCACATTCTACCTGAATAGCGCCTCCATACAGGCGGCAAACTAAGGCTGACTACGAAACAGGAGGTACTTAAGAATGTCAAAGGCAAAGAGCCAGACCATCGGCTGCAAGGTCACAAGCTGCACATACAACATGAGCGGATGCGACTGCGGGCTGGAACGCATCGAGGTTGAGCCTATGTGCGGCTGCCATACCGGCAACCCCGCAGATGAGAGCCTGTGCGGAAGCTATAAGTGCAGGGACTGAAAGTAGGCAGACAACAAGGCGCGGGTTCGCGCCTTTTTCATGCAGCGAGGTATTATGCGGATTTCCGTACCGCAAGGGAAGCGCTGTACCTGACCGTTAGGCAGTGTACCTTTTCCTGCTGCTATTGACAGACCGTCAGGCCAAAATCATAGAGATATAAGCAGATTTCATATCTTGTTATAGGAACAGGCGTAGGATATAATATAGGGCAAAGGAGGGTGAGGCGAATGACTAACGAAGAAAAGATACTTGAAATGCTGGCAAGTATACAGGCCGACATGAACGGCATGAAGGCCGACATGAACGGCATGAAGGCCGACATGAACGGCATGAAGGCCGACATGAACGGCATGAAGGCCGACATGAACGGTATGAAGGCTGACATAAATGGTATGAAGGCCGACATGAACGGTATGAAGGCTGACATAAATGGTATGCAGGCCGACATGAACGGCATGAAGGCCGACATCGGTGAACTTAAGGCAGATGTGAGCAACCTTAAGACGGAAGCTATCAAGACCAACCTGCGCATCGAAAACGAGATAATTCCTAAGCTCAAGGTTTTAGCCGAGGGTCACGCCATGCTCTCTGAAACGCTTGCCCCAAAGAGCAAAGTAGACGAGCTGCAAAGCGATGTGGAACTGCTCAAGATAGTCGTTAAAAACCTCAACTCCGAAGTTCAGCAGCTTAAGAAAGCTCAGTGATATAGATAAATAAAAAAACGGCTGCTGATATGCACCCCGAAAGTTAGACACTTTCGGAGGTGCATATTTTTAATGAGCAAAAAGGGACAAAAATACAAAAGATACTCGGCAGAATTCAAAACA
>SFEL01000040.1 GCA_004557245.1 Clostridiales bacterium
TAAGCGGAAAGCCGTATACATCGAAAGGTGTACGTGCGGTTTGGGAGGGAGGGGATGCAAGTCCTGCAAAGGATGTGCTGAACCTTACCTCATGATGAAATGCTCTATCTGGGCGGCAACGAAACCGGGACGCACAAGCTGATTTCAGAATCGTACCTGGGAAAGCAGACAATCGACACGAACACCTACGGCAAGTCTACCGGGCGCAGCGGGAACTATTCCACCAACTATCAGATCACAGGCCGTGAGCTGATGACGCCCGATGAAGTCCGCATGATGGATAACCGCTATGCGCTGCTGTTCATTCGCGGCGAGAGGCCCATCATGGACGAAAAGTACGATCTTCTAAAGCATCCGAATGTGGTCTTTACCACAGATGGCAAGGGAGAACCTTATCTTCACGGCGGCACGGAAAACGCCGTTGCCACCATTTCTTTTGCCGGCGCTTCTGCGGCACAAATGCGGTCGCCGGAAGTGCCTGAAACCGAGTATGAGCTTCTGTCCGATGAGGAGATAGAAGCTCTTTTTCATTTAATCTAAAGGAGGATTTATACCATGAAAAATCTGTTTTGTAAGAACAAGAAGGCCGTCAAGCACAACCCCACTCTGGAGCAAAAGGTCAAGAGAGGGTTCCGCTTCTATGCGATGGCGGTCCTCTCCCTCGCCCTTGTGATGGGGATGTCCGTTACGGCCTTTGCCGCCAGCGATCCGCTGACCGTTGTGAACAATCTGAGCGATTTCATCTTTGGTCTGATCCGTGCGGTGGGCCTCATCCTGCTGGGCTGGGGCATCGTGCAGGTGGGCCTGTCCCTGCAAAGCCATGACCCGTCCCAGCGTTCCAACGGCTTTCTGACTCTGGCAGGCGGTATTGTCATCACCTTCGCAAAGGAGATTCTGAACCTGATCGTAGGCTGATGGGACACTGGCTGTTATCACAAAATCTGCGGTGTGCAGCGGGGCTTTTATGGCCCCGCTGCTTTGCCGCTGAAAGGAGGATTTTGCTTTGAGTGATAACTGGGTAGTGCAAAATCTGGAGAACGCCCTGAATACCTGGAACGAAAAGCTGGCGGAAATATGGCAGCTCATCACGCAGTCGCCCGAAAACTTTAAGGGCGGCACGATCTGGAATGTCATCGTCAATATCCACGGCGCATTACAGGCCATTGGTCTGGCCCTTCTGGTTTTGTTTTTCGTCATCGGCGTTATGCGCACCTGCGGTTCCTTTGCGGAAACCAAGCGCCCGGAGACGGCGCTGAAGCTCTTTGTCCGCTTTGCTCTGGCAAAAGGCGTCGTCACCTATGGCCTGGAGCTGATGATGGCGCTGTTTCGCATCGTGCAGGGTGTCATTTCCACCATTATGAACGCCGCAGGATTTGGAACGGCGCAGCAGACGGTTTTACCGGCAGAGATTGTCACCGCTGTGGAGGACTGTGGATTCTTTGAAAGTATCCCTCTATGGGCGGTGACGCTGATCGGCGGCCTGTTCATTACCGTGCTGTCTTTCATTATGATTATGACCGTCTATGGACGCTTTTTTAAGCTGTACCTTTACACGGCTATTGCGCCGGTGCCGCTGTCCACCTTCGCCGGGGAGCCAACGCAGAATGTGGGCAAGAGCTTTATCAAAAGCTATGCCGCCGTCTGCCTGGAGGGTGCGATCATTGTGCTGGCCTGCATTATCTTTTCCCTGTTCGCTGCTTCGCCGCCTGTGGTGGACCCGGACGCGGCGGCGGTCACGATGGTATGGAGCTATGTAGGCGAACTGGTCTTTAATATGCTCGTCTTAGTCGGCGCAGTCAAAATGGCTGACCGCGTGGTGCGGGAAATGATGGGTCTGTAACCAATTTATTATAAGGAAGAAAGGACGATTGAAGTATGAATTATCATAACCCGATTAAAAGCGATGATCCACAGGCGCTGGAAAAGCTGAGCGCCAAGCTGGAAGCCTGCCAGCAACGGCAGGAATATATGAAATCTGTCAATGCGTACTACCGCAAGCACGGTACAGCCCAGGGCTGCCCCGGCGTATCTGCGGCACAGGCGGAGAAATTTGATAACGCCGTGCGCACCGGCTACTCCTGGGAAACAGCGCCGTTTCCCTCCTATGAGCTGTCCGGCAACAATGCGGAGATCCGACGCTTGAAACAGCGGATTGCGCAGCTTTCCCGTGACCGGGAGGTAGGCTTTGTGGGCTGGACATTCACAGGCGGCGAGGCCGTGGCCAATGCGGGGAATAACCGCTTGCAGCTTCTCTTTGACGAGAAGCCCACAGAGGAACAGCGCACGGTTTTGAAGCAGAACGGCTTTCACTGGTCGCCTACGGAGCAGGCATGGCAGCGGCAGCTCAATGAGAATGCCATCTATGCCGCCAGCCGGATCAGCTTCATTTGCCCGGAGAATGGAGAAAGCCCGGTCAAGCTCCAACCCAAGGTGAAGAAAAATGATGGACCGGAACGATAAGGAGGAGAAAAATAATGAAACGGTTCTATATTTTCAAAGACGGGATGCAGCAAGGAAGTACCGTTACAAGAGAAGAGGCGATTGACCTGATCCGACTGCGCCAAAAACGCGAAACACACCCAATCCTGCGGTCAGAGTTCAGCATCATCGAGGGTGAAGAAGAATTTATACCCTACCTGTCCAGTGAGAAGCAGCCCAAGAGGAAATCGGGAATGGAACGATAAGTAAGGTTAGGAGGTACTCTTTTGGAAGTTAAGATCAATAAAGAAATCCGTAACTATACGGAATCCATGTTTTTCGGACTGTCCCTGCGGCAGTTCGTTTTTTCGTTACTGGCCATCGGCGTGGCCGTGGGGCTGTATTTTTTTCTACGCCCCTACTTCGGCGTGGAAACCCTGTCCTGGATGTGCATTTTGGGCGCGGCCCCCTTTGCAGCCCTGGGCTTTGTCAGCTACCACGGCATGACGGCGGAACAGTTTTTAAGAGCGTGGCTGCGCTCTGAGCTGCTGGAACCAAGACGGCTGACCGACCAGCCGGTGAACTACTATTACGAAATGCTCAAAGACACGATTGCAGCGAAAGAAAAGGAGATGGCCGCGATTCCTAAGCCCGGAAAGCACCGGGCCAAAGGCAAGTATACAAAACGGGCGGTTCGCCGCCGCAGAAAGGAGGGCCAGCGCCATGCTTAAAACCCTGAACAGCCTGCGCAAGCAGGAAAAGGAAAAATACAAGGTGCCGCGCCGGGTGCAGGACCTGATCCCGATCCGGCGTATTTGGGCGGACGGTATTTTTCAGGTCGGCAGCCAGTTCTGCCGCACCTGGAAGTTTTCCGACATCAACTACCAGGTGGCCAGCGAGGAAGATAAAAAGGTCATGTTCCTGGACTACTCAGAGCTATTGAACAGTCTGGATTCCGGCTCCGCAGCCAAGATCACGGTCAACAACCGGACTTTGAACCGGGCAAATTTTGAGCAGTCTGTCCTCATGCCCATGCAGGAGGATTGTAGGGATAAATACCGGGTGGAATACAACGGCGTGATTATGGGCAAGGCCACCGCAGGAAACGGCATTGTCCAGGAGAAGTATATCACCATTACCGTACCCAAGAAGAATATCGAGGAAGCCCGCGCCTACTTTGCCCGTGTTGGGGCCGATCTGGTTGTCCACTACGCGGCGCTCGGCTCCAAATGTGTGGAGCTGGACGCCACGGAGCGCCTGCGCATCCTCCATGATTTTTACCGTCCCGGCGAAGAAGCAGACTTCCGCTTCGACATTCACGATATGATGCGCAAAGGCCATGATTTCAAGGACTATATCTGCCCGGACTTTATCGAGAAGCACAGCGACTACTTGATAATCGGCGGCAAATACTGCCGTACCCTGTATCTCAAGGACTACGCCAACTATATTCGGGATTCCTTTGTTTCCGAGCTGACCGACCTGAACCGGAATATGATGCTCTCCATCGACGTGATCCCCATCCCCATGGACGAGGCTGTGCGGGAGGT
This sequence comes from Clostridiales bacterium, assembly GCA_004557245.1. GTDB lineage: Bacteria > Bacillota > Clostridia > Christensenellales > CAG-138 > SFEL01. Next base: position 3,969 of record SFEL01000040.1, read on the forward strand.
GGAAAACCGTCTGCTGGGGGTGGAAACCAATATCACCAACTGGCAGCGCCGCCAGAACGCCAACAACAATTTCTCCGCCGTCATTCCCTATGATATGGAGCAGCAGCGCCGGGAGAGCAAGGAATTTCTGGATGATCTGACGGCCCGCGACCAGCGTATGATGCAGGGTGTTCTGACCATGGTGCTGACCGCCGATACCAAGGAGCAGCTCGACGCGGACACCGACCAGATTCTCTCCCTTTCCCGTCAGAAGATGTGCCAGATGGCGGTACTCAAATACCAGCAGACGGACGGTTTGAACACGGTGCTGCCCATCGGCACAAGAAAGATCAACGCTTTCCGCACCCTTACAACGGAATCGCTGGCCGTATTCATGCCCTTTAAGGTGCAGGAGATTCAGGACAAGGGCGGCATTTACTTTGGGGAAAACGCCATTTCCCACAATCTGATTCTGTGCAACCGGGAGAACCTTTTGAATCAGTCGTCCTTTATCCTGGGCGTACCCGGCTCAGGAAAATCCTTCTCCGCCAAGGAACTGATTGCCTTCCTGATTCTGAATACCCAGGACGATGTGCTGATCTGCGATCCCGAAGGGGAATTTGCCCCGATGGTACAGGCCATGGGCAGCGACATCGGCACAGTGGTTCATGTGGCCGCTGGTGGCAGGGACCGGCTCAATGCCATGTATATGGTGGAGGGCTACGGCGAGAACAATCCCATTGTGGAGAAATCCCAGTTCATTATGTCCCTGGTGGAGCAGATCGACAAAAATGGCGTAGGCCCCCAGCATAAATCCATCATTGACCGATGCACCGCTCTGGTTTATCAGGAGGCGGCGGAAACCGGCATTATCCCGACCCTTTCCACCCTGCGGGAAAAGCTGCTGGTGCAGCCGGAGGAGATCGCAAGGGAGATTGCCCTGTCGCTGGAGCTGTTCACCACCGGCTCCCTGGATATTTTCGGTCATGGCAGCAATGTTGATCTGGATAAGCGGGTGGTGGTGTTCAACATTCACGATTTGGGCGAACAGCTCAAGCCCACCGGCCTGCTGGTCATTACCGACACTATGCTGAACCGCGTGACCCTCAACTGGAAAAAGGGTAAGCGCACCCATGTATTCATTGACGAATTTCATGTGGTTTTTGAGAATGAGTACAGCGGCAATTTCTTTAACAGCGCGTGGCGGCAGTTCCGCAAGAGAAATGCTTACCCAACAGCAATCACGCAGAATGTGGAGGTGCGCCCAGATAGGGCGCTGTGCAAAGCAGTTTAAGGTACTGCCGCACACGGCAGTGTGCGAAACAATCTGCCTTACCGACTA
>SFEL01000041.1 GCA_004557245.1 Clostridiales bacterium
CGCGCCCTCCTTCGTGGGGGCATCACAGATCCCGCCGATGTCCGCCTGCGGCTGGAGGACAGCCAGCTCCCCAACGAGGTGGATGTCCTGTTGGATATGGAGTACGAAACCCTCTCCGACCTCAACGAACTGGCAGAAGCAACGGATGGGTTATCAAAAGCGGATATGGAAAAGCTGGGCGCCGTGGTCACACTGGCAGAGCCAAAGTCCGCGGCACAGATCAAAAACCTTGCGGAAAGCCTTGACCTCTTTGACTTCGCCCCCGGCGCGCACTCTCCCGCCGAGTACGGCAAATACATGATCCGCCAGTCTGGACATTTCGATTACGACGAAAATCTTGACGCTTTTTATGACTATGAGAAGTACGGCACGGAGCGCATGAATGAGGAGGACGGGATGTTCACCGACCGGGGTTACATCGCCTATAAGGGCTATTACAGCATGGAGGAAGTGATGAACGGCAGCCAGAGCAGCCACATGGTGCTGGGAGGGCTTTCACGATGATCATTCAAGCAGAACTCAGGCGGAAACAGTCCGAGTACGAGGGGGATCCCTGTGCCGTGGATAAGGTCATAGAGCTGCCAAGCCTGCGGTTCCGGCAGTTCAGCCGCGCACTGCTGGCTGATTATGATTTCATCGCAGAGAACAAAAACGCTGTCCGACACGATGAGGCTGCCAGACACTGTCTGCTCATCCTCGATGCGGATGGAACAGACGGTTTCCTCGTTGACCCACAGGGGTACAACTATGCCCGGTACAGTGCCTTTGTCCCCAACGCCCGCAGCTTGCTGACACCGGATATGGGGGTCGACCGCAGCTATCTTTCGCCGGCAGAGCCTTGGCGGGATGAGAGCAGGGATGAAATGCTCCGCATGACGCTGCGCGTCGATGGAAAGCCGGACTACACCCTCGTCCTCCCCGCTGATGAGGAATACCTGGACGCGGTGAAGGCTTATACCAGAAATCCAAGTTCAGGAATCCTTTTACCGCCTATACTATAAGCTGAAGCATCAGAGCATCCCCATTCTGGAACAGATGCTTATAAACCTCCAGATGATCCGCAATCGCAAAATGCTCTGGAGTCCTGACATCGTTGCCCTGAATAAAAGAATATCAGATCTATCCAGTCAGAATCAGACATTGGCCTTCTTAAAACAGCGGGGCCTTGTTGATCCTGACATTTTTATATCCAAAACCAATGAGCTGACCAAGCAGCTCCGGCATGCCAAGCTGGAAAAAGAAAAGCTGATGGATGCCGAGAGCGACATGACCGCCCTGCAAACACGAGACTTAATAGACCTTCTGGAAGGCGGGCCGGAATTCCTCGACAGCTTTGACGCAGAACTGTTTGGTGAACTCGTTGAGAAAATTATCATAGAGAGCAACGACTCCGTCCACTTCTGCCTGAAAAATGGGCTGGAGCTGCGGGAGTCCATAGAGAGGACGGTGCGGTGATGGGAAACCGGAAGCAGCCCTTTGGCTACAAGATGGCTCTGGGTGAGATTGTCATACAGGAAGCAGAGGCGAAGCTTGTACAGGGGATCTTCCGCCGATATATCGCAGGAAAATCATTGAATGAGTTGACCGAGGCACTTCGCCAGCAAGATATTCCATATGACGAGGGACGGCTCTGGAACAAAAATATGGTCGCCCGTATTCTGGCGGATACACGCTATACCGGAGAGAAAGAATATCCAAAGCTCATAGATGAGGAGCAGCTCATCGCAGCAAAAGAAAAACGCTCAAACAAGCCCCAACTTCCGAAAAAGACAGAAGCCCAAAAGGTGCTGCGTAGGCTCTGCGGTACACCACCATCTGCGCGAGTGGAACAAAGTGTCACCTACCTGCTCAATGGTCTCGCAAATTACCCGGACCGCATACAGCATCGGCGCAGTCCTACGCCAGTCACATATTCCAAAACGCAGGAGGCACTGGATAATACTCTGGAACAGCAGCCAATCGACGAGGGCAACGCCAAGGCGCTGATCCTCCGGCTTGCGGCAGAGCAGTACACCGCTCTGGGGAATGAAGAATATGAAACAAATCGTCTCCGGCGCCTTTTCTCCGCATTCGAATGCGTGGCGGAACTGAACGCTGATCTTCTGAAAAGCACCGTGTCCGAGGTGCTGGTGACCCGCCAAAATGTCAAACTGCGATTAAAAAATGGGCAAGTCATAGAAAGGAGCGACCTGCAATGAAAGAGGATGCCCCAAGAGTAATTAAGATCCCCGCCAAGCCGGAAGCCACCCGTCAGGCAGAAGCCCGCAGACAGCTCCGGGTGGCAGCTTACTGCCGAGTCTCCACCAAAGATGAGGATCAGGCAAACAGCTATGAGGTGCAGAAAGAGTACTATACCGATAAAATCATGTCCAACACCGCTTGGACGATGGCTGGCATCTTTGCGGACAAGGGCATCACCGGAACCTCGGCCAAGAAGCGTGAGGACTTCATGCGGATGATCCGTCACTGCCGCCAGAAGAAAATCGATGTGATTCTGACCAAGTCGGTCTCCCGCTTCTCCCGCAACACGGTGGACTGCCTCTACTATATCCGGGCGCTGAAACAGCTCGGCATCGCAGTCATCTTCGAGAAGGAAAACATCAATTCTCTGGAGGAAGACAGTGAGCTGCGGATCACCCTCTCCGGTGCCTTCGCCCAGTCTGAGAGTGAATCCATCTCCGCCAATGTCACATGGGGCAAGCGCCGTGCTATGGAGGCTGGCAAAGTCAGCATCCAATATAAAAAGCTGTATGGCTACTGCAAGGGTGAGGATGGCCAGCCGGAGATCGTTCCGGAACAGGCGGAAATCGTCCGATGGCTCTATGAGCGCTATCTCACTGGGGCCAGCCTGCGGATGATCAAAGATGAACTGGAACAGCAAGGTGTCAAGTGCTCCGAGGATTCTCCGGAGTGGACCATCTCCCGCATCCGCAGCATCCTGAAGAATGAAAAATACTGCGGCGATGTGCTGATGCAGAAGACCTTCCGGCAGGATTTTATCAACCGCAAGGCCATCAAGAATACAGGCCAGCTTCCCATGTACCTCATTGAAAATCACCACGAGGGCATTGTCAGCCGTGAAAAGTATGATGCAGTACAGGCGGAGATGGCACGGCGGAATGCAGCAAAGAGTCCTTCTAAAAACGCAGTCACAGGGATGTCCTCCTACGCCAGCAAGTATGCGCTCTCTGAGCGGCTGGTCTGCGGTGAATGCGGGACTCTGTATCGCCGCTGCACATGGACACGAAACGGGGAAAAACGAGTCGTGTGGCGCTGCGTGAGCCGATTGGACTACGGTAAGAAATACTGCCATAATTCGCCCACACTGGATGAAACGCCGCTCCAGCAGGCGATCCTCGCAGTCCTGAATACCGCCATGGCTGACAAGAATAGCTTGATTCGGCAGATCACAGCTGCAATGGAAACGGAGCTCATCCCATTCCCAGGAGGAACAATGAGCCTTGGAGATATTGAACGCAGGCTGAGGGTGCTGGAGCAGCAGTTCCAAACACTGCTGGAAAAGGCCACGGATGATCCTGCCGCCTATGGCGGTCAGTTCAAAGAAATCCTGGATGAACAGACTTTCCTGAAGGAAAAACGGTCCGTGATCCTCACGAATAACAACGAACAGGCAAAAGCCAATCAGCGCATCATGGATGCCGCACAGACATTGGAAAACGCATCACTCCACATTACGGAGTGGGACGAGAGCGCCGTTCGCCAACTGGTGGAGACAGTAAAAATCCTCTCCAAGGATGAGATTGCAGTCACCCTGAAGGGCGGCATTGAGATTTGCCAGAAAATTATGTATTAAAGCAGGTCAAAGCAGCGAAAAACACGGCGATGTCACCGTGCTTTTCGCTGCTTTGAGCGTTGAATCAGGCGCTGTGCGCCGGAAAGGAGAAGCTATGAATATCCGAAAAGCTGTGGATTACAACGCAATGTTTGCCGCACTGGGATTTGTCATGGACGCGGATTTGCCGCAGATGGAGCTGTACTGCGAGATCGGTAAGATCGTCTGCGCCCGCTCGGAAAAGGGCGCGGCGGTGGCCGCGGCGGATTTTTTAAGAGTACAGCACCCGGATATGACCGGCTTCTCTCCGCGCAATGTGCGTCGGATGCGGGATTTCTGGCAGTTGTACGGCGGCATGCCGGAATTGCTTTGCGAAGCGCTTCACTTGAATTGGACGCAGAACGTGGTCATCATGGAGGCAGAGCTGACCGCAGAGGAGCGCTGCTGGTACATCCAGCAGGCCGCTGCACAGAATCTATCCAAGTCAGAGCTTCTGCGAATAATCGAGGATTCTGCGTATTTGGAAAGTGTTCTCGACGAAAAGGTCGATGTGTGGTATAATGAGGACAACGACGAGATTTCGGAGAGAGCGCAGTATGAAGAATATCCTGTTTATCTGCCATGGAAATATTTGCCGCAGCCCCATGGCCGAGTTCGTGATGAAGGACCTGATACAAAAGGCTGGGTTGACGTCGCAGTTTCATATCGAATCAGCAGCTACCAGCCGGGAAGAGATCGGCAACCCAATCTATCCTCCGGCACGGCGCAAACTGACCGAGCATGGAATCTCCTGCAACGGCCATGCTGCGCGGCAGCTCACCAATCAGGACTACGACGAATACGATCTCCTGATCGGCATGGATCAGGCCAACCTCCGGGATATGTACCGCATCTGCGGCGGCGACTATGCCGAAAAGATGTCCCTCCTGATGGATTACACCGCTCGTCCCGGCAATGTTGCGGACCCATGGTACACCGAGGACTTCGAGGCGACCTGGCAGGATGTGCTGGATGGCTGCCAGGGGCTTCTGAGAGAATTGACTGCAGAATGAGGTGATTCAAATGGCACAAAATGATAATATCCAACTGTTCGAAGACAAGCGTATTCGAACCGCATGGGATGAGGAAAAGGAAGAATGGTACTTTTCCGTCGTTGATGTGGTAGCTGTGCTGACTGATCAGCCAGATTATCAGGCAGCTCGTAACTACTGGAAGGTAACGAAGAAACGCCTGAAGGATGTCCATTCCTTCGCCAAAGGCCGAGCCGTTCAAGCTGTGGCTGGCACAGGTCGGTCGGGAGCGTATCGAGGAAACCATCGACCCGGAGCTGACCATCGACCGGGCTTTGGAAACCTACCTCAAGAAGGGGTACAGCCGTGAGTGGATCAATCAGCGGCTGCAGGCTATTCAAGTCCGCAAGGAGTTGACGGATGAATGGGATGCCCGCGGTGTGCAGAAAGGTGTAGAGTACGCCATCCTCACGGACGAGATTTCCCGAGCCTGGTCTGGCATGTCCACCCGGC
>SFEL01000004.1 GCA_004557245.1 Clostridiales bacterium
TGTTTTGAATTCTGCCGAGTATCTTTTGTATTTTTGTCCCTTTTTGCTCATTAAAAATATGCACCTCCGAAAGTGTCTAACTTTCGGGGTGCATATCAATTCCCGGTGCTTTTTTGAATGCCGTTTTATAAGTATTTTACCATGAGTACCTCTGTGCCGTAGCGGCCGCTCTTCATCTTAAAACCATGCTCGACGCGGCCATATTCCTTGAAGCCTGCCTTTTCGTAAAGGCAGCCTGCCGCCGTATTGCCCTCCATCATGCTCAGATCGATCATTTCGTAGCCCATGGCGGAGGCAGAGGATATTGAGGCCTCAGTTAGCTGCCAGCCTATGCCCAGTCCCCAAAACTCCTTCAGCACTGCTATACCAAAGCCGGATCGGTGGCGCAGCTTTATCCTGTCAGTGATGGGCGCTATGCTGGCGTTGCCGACGATATGCCCCTCCACAAACACGGATATCTGAACCGTATTGCGGCTCTCGGCGCAGTCCGAAAGGTACTTGGCAATATCCTCGACGGTCTGTGTTATCTCCTCGGGATATGGGCCGACGAATTCCGTTTCGGCAGCCATCTGCTTTTTGTATTCCAGCATGGCCCCGGCATCGGAGGCGGCGGGACTGCGCATGGCGGCGGTGCGGCAGTCTCTGAGCGCTATGATCTTTTCGGCAAATCTCATTTCTTATTCTCCTTGCTCAATCAGTATAAAAGTCATGCTTATGGGGTTGTGGTCGGAGTAGGCGAAACCCGTGTCTATGGCTTCTGCATGCTCCGCCCTTACGTTGTCAGAGACGATGAAACCGTCCACGGTAAGTATGTACTGCTCCGGGTTATATGGGCCGTCCGCGTTGCGGCAGGTGGGGACGGGGCCGTTTTTGCCCTCTGGTACCACCAGTGTAAGGCCGGTATTGGCAAACATGCCGTCGGGCATGGGCTGTGCCCAGGTATAGTCGCCCCCGTTTACGCCGAACACGGCAGCGGAATTGCCGAGCAGGTCCTTGTTGAAATCACCTCCGCCTATGACGTAATTGCCCTTGCCGTACTCGGCGGACATGTCTGCTATGAGCATTTTCAGCTGCTCCTCGGCTATCTTGCCGTCGGAGGTGTAGGCGGAGAGGTGCAGGTTGTAGAGCACCAGCTCGCGGCCGTTATTTACGGGTATTCTGGATACGGAGTAGCAGCGGTCCAGATCTACAAGCTTCATAAGGCCCGTCTCTATAGGGAGGCTTATGCGCAATGCGGAAGTGATGCCGGGCCTCGAGAAGGTCATGATGCCGGCAAGCGTGCTGCCGTGGGGCTTAATGAAGGGATAGAACAGGAAGGGTGAATTCCAGTTTTCCGCCCAGACGGAGCAATAACCGGCAAGTTTCTCAGTGAGGAATTCCCTTTCGTCAAAGTGATAGGTGCGGGTGGCGTTCTGATCCACCTCCTGCAATATGCATATATCTGCGTTCTGGCTATTTATAAACTCAGCTATGTTTTCCATATTGGCTATTAGCCGTTTCTCGGAAAATGCCCAGGATTCTTTGCCGCCGTCCATGAAAAAGCCGTAGTCCGGTTCATACGCACCAAAGCCTATGTTGTAGGAAAGCATATTGTAAGGGACGCCTGCTGCGGCCGTTTTATCGGCTTCACCCTGAACATCCAGCGGGAGGTTATCCTCCAACCGGCTGTAGGACAGCATTACGTAGGCGAAGTAGCCGAGGAAGAGCAGCACTATGGCTAGAAGTATTACAAGCAGTATTCTGAGCGGCTTTTTCACGACAATGGATCCTTTTCATTATTTTTTGAATAAGTCCTTTACCGAGGACCATATGGTTACGCTCTTTGGTTCATAGGCGGATATCCTTACGTTTTCACCGTCCATGGCTATATGTATGGTGCCCAGCTCATCGGTACGGAACACCCTTACGCCCATGTTATCCAGCTTGTTCAGCGTGCTCTGGTGGGGGTGTCCGTAGTCGTTGTCCTTTCCCACGGATATCACCGCGTAGTCCGGATCCGCGGCTGCCAGGAAAGCGTCGGAGGTAGAGGAAAGGGAGCCATGGTGCGCTACCTTCAGTACGGTACATTTGAGCTTGTCCGGCGTAAAGCGTGCGAGGGTGGTGTATTCTGCCGTAAGAGTATCCGGCCCCTCTGCATCGCCGGTGAACAGCATTGATGTGCCGCCGAATTTTACCCGGAATATGGCGCTGTAGTCGTTGAGGCTCTTGTAGGGAACGTCTTCAAATGGCCCCAGTACTTCTATTGAAACGTCGCCGTCCCAGGGGATGGTAGGAGTATTCTCCGCAGATAGCTTTACCACCTTTACCACCTGCTTATTGAGGGCGAATATCATGTCGCTGTATTCGGAGGATTCGCTTGCAGCGTCCGGCATGTAGAAGGTATCCACGTCCACAGTGCCCAGCACGCCTGCCATGCCGCCTATGTGATCGTTGTGGGGGTGTGTGACTATGACCGCGTCGAGGTGCTTTATGCCCATCTGCTTTAGGAAAGTGCGGACAGAGTACAGAGCCGTGCTTTCGCCAGCATCTACCAGCATAGTCTTGCCGTTAGGGGATACAAGCAGCATACAGTCCCCCTGGCCTACGTCTATCATATATACGTGCAGCTCAGGCTCTGGCGCCGGGGTAGGCGAAGCGCCGGGCTGGGCAAGGAGCGGATTTTGCCCGGAGCCGGGCAGGTTGATATTTATGTCTATCTCCGGCAGCTTTATGTCCGGCAGATGTATATTCGAGAAGTCCAGCTTGGATAAATCTATCTTGGAAAAGTCCAGGCCTCCTTCTTTCATTGCCATGCTTACCACAAGGGCAAAGAGCGCGATAAGAAGCAGCACCACCAGATAACGCATGGCGGTGGCCCTTTTCTTCTGTTTTTTGCTCTTGCGTGCCATATGATAGGCTCCTTTCGTAAATTCATGGGCTTATCACTATATTGTATATCATAAATCACTTTAGCACCATAGATTGCGTAAAGAAAATAAATATTGACAGAAGGCCGATCTGAATATAGAATATTCAAGGTATTTTTTATCAATATTTGCAGTATTATTGAACATGCTGCAAAGCGGAGGAATCATAATCATGCAGGAACTTGAGCGCATACGCGAGCTTGTTCACGAGATCGCAGGCGTACCTGGAGAGCAGGTAACCCCCGAATCCACAGTCGATTCCCTCAACCTCGATTCACTGGACGTGACAGAGCTCATACTCAGTGTAGAGGACGAATTCGGAATAATAGTGGACGACGAATCGAGCATACACAGCGTTGGCGATCTTCTCTCCATGCTGCAAAAGACGGCTTGATACAACGGAATAAGAAGGGCGTGCCCAAACGGGTGCGCCCTTTGCCGTTATATTGCTATATAACTATTCCACCGTTTACGTTAAGTACGGCGCCGGTTATGAACCGCGCTTTATCCGAGGCAAGGTAGAATATGGCCTCTGCCGCTTCTTCCGGGGTGCCTATGCGGCAAAGCGGAGTTTCGCCGGCCAGGGCTGCCTTATCGTCGGTGGACAGCCGGGAGTTCATGTCGGTATCTATCACTCCGGGAGCGATACAGTTAACGCGTATTCCCGAGGGACCTATCTCCTTGGCCAGGGCCTTAGTGAAGCCGATCACCGCGGCCTTGGAGGCGGAATACGCTACCTCGCAGCTTCCGCCGGTGACGCCCCACATGGATGAAACGTTGACTATGCTGCCCCTCTTTCGCGATATCATGCCGGGAAGCACCGCGCGGCAGCAGTTGTACGCCCCGCCGACGTTTACAGCGAAGGTCCTGCTCCAATCCTCAGGAGAGGTGTCCGTAAAGAGCTTATCGCAGGATATTCCCGCGTTGTTTATCAGGGTATCGACAGGGCCGAAGGCGTCTTCTGCTTCTTTTATCATTTCGGCGCAGCGGGCAAAGTCCGAAACGTCGCCCTGTATTGCCACAGCGTGGCCGCCAAAGGACCTGATTTCATCTATAAGGGACAGCGCTTCTGCTTCTGAGCGGCTGTAGTTTACGGCGGTAAGATAGCCATGCCCTGCAAAAAGCAGCGCCGCCGCCCTGCCTATTCCCCTTGAAGCGCCTGTTATGAATACGGTAGGCATTACGGTTCACCTCAAAACATGTGTTTAAATAAGATTAACATATTTTGCGCCCAAACGCCATCCAAAGCGTTGATAAACTTTGCCCGTTGCATTAAAATAGCAGATGGTGAAAAGCAATGTATGAATTTGTGATAAAAAACGGAAGCGTCATAGACGGAACAGGCAGCGCGGCATATAAGGCCGACGTTGCCATAGCAGATGGCAAAATAGCTAAGATAGGCCACATACCCGAAAGGGCAGCGCACACCGTGATAGACGCGGAGGGCAGGGCTGTTACCCCTGGCTTTATAGATATACACCGCCATGGCGACATGGCGGCCTTTCGGGATAACTTCGGCGAGCTGGAGCTTAGCCAGGGTCTGACCACCGTAATAAACGGCAACTGCGGCATGAGCGCGGCACCCGTGGATAAGGGCAACAAAGGCTTGCTCAACTATCTGCGCCCGGTGATAGGGGATATACTCCCATATGTAAGCACAGACACGATGGCAGGGTATTTCAGCTCGCTCGGCAGCATAGCGCTGCCTTTGAACTGCGGAATGCTGGTGGGATGCGGCGTGGTGTGGTCCCGCGTGCTCAGCGGAGAGCACCCGACCGAAGATGAGACAAAGACATTTCGCAAAATACTGGAGCGGGAGCTTGCATCCGGAGCTATGGGCGTATCGCTTGGCCTGGGCTACGCGCCGGAGTGCTTCCTTACTACCAGGGAGCTTATAAGCGGCCTTGAACCGCTGCGAAATACCGATATACCGATCACCTTCCATATGCGTCAGGAAGGAGACGGCGTGTGCGACGCTATACGCGAGGTAATAGGGATAGGAGAGGCGCTCCACGCCCACGTACACGTAAGTCACCTGAAGGCAATGGGCAAGCGCAACTGGAACAGCAGGATACCCGAAGGGCTTGAGCTTATACGTTCTGCCCGTGAGCGTGGATTGAACATCGCCTGCGATGTTTATCCCTACACTGCCGGTTCGACACAGCTCATGCACATACTGCCCCCTGAATTCATTGAAGGCGGCACGGCGGCAACGATCGAGCGGCTGAAGGGAAAAGCAAACCGGGACCGGCTCCGGGACCGCATGGAAAAGGGCAGCGAGGGCTTTGATAATATCGCCGGTATGGTAGGCTGGGAAAACATAATCATGTCTACCCTGAATACGCCCGCCAACAAGCGCTTCGAAGGCATGACGGTGCAGGATATAGCGAAGGCGCGGGGAACCGATCCCATAGACTGCGTATGCGACATGCTTATAGAGGAAAACTGTGCCATAACAATGATAGACTTCATTACCTGCGAGGAGGATATCGCCCGGATACTTAACTGCGGCTTCGCCAGCGTGATATCCGACTCCATATACCCCGCATCAGGCAGTCCCCACCCCAGGCTATACGGCACCTACGCCAGAATAATACAGCGCTTTGTAGGTGAGCGGCGGGATATGACGCTGGAGGCAGCCGTAAAGGCCATGACGTATACCCCGGCGAAGGCGCTGAACATAGCGGACAGGGGGCTGCTCAAGGAGGGCCTCTGTGCAGACGTGAACGTATTCGATCCGGCGGAAGTAAAGGAACGTGGAAGCTATGCGGATCCGGACAAGTGCGCCGCCGGAATGGACTATGTTTTTGTAAACGGGAAGCCTGCAATAGCGGCCGGAAAGCTGGCGAAGGCAGCTTCCGGGCAGGTAATAATAAGATAAAAGGCGGTACGCATATATGATGCGGCGTAAAAAATATTTTGCAAAAACCTAAAAAATATTTAGGTTTTATGATTGAAATAAAGTCTGAGCCGTTATATAATTATCAAAGGAAACATGGGCAAGCGTCCCAAACAGTAACTCAGTTTATATTTGCTAAAACATACCTCAACCACAGAAAGGAAAAGACAAGATGGATTACGAAGGCGTCAAGAAAGCTGCACAAAGCTATATCCCCGACATGACAAAGTTCCTCAGGGACCTTATCGCCATTCCCAGCGAGAGCTGCGAGGAAGAGGGCGTCGTAAAGCGTACTATTGAAGAAATGAAGAAGCTTGGCTTTGATAAGGCTGAGATAGACCCCCAGGGCAATGCCCTTGGCTGGATGGGTACCGGCGACAAAATCATAGCTTTTGACGGACATATAGATACCGTTGGCATAGGCAACATCGCCAACTGGGAGCAGGATCCCTACAAGGGCTATGAGACAGATGAGATCATATATGGCCGCGGCGGTTCCGATCAGGAAGGCGGCGTTGTATCTGCCGTTTACGGCGCGAAGATCATGAAGGATCTGGGCCTCATTCCTGAGGGTTATAAGATTCTGGTAGTTGCTTCCGTACAGGAAGAGGACTGCGACGGCCTTTGCTGGCAGTATATCTACAATGAGGACAAGGTAGTTCCCGAGTTCGTGGTATCCACCGAGCCCACCGACGGCGGCGTATACCGCGGCCACCGCGGCCGTATGGAGATAAGGGTGGACGTGAAGGGCATATCCTGCCATGGTTCAGCCCCTGAGCGCGGCGACAACGCCATCTACAAGATGGCGGACATTCTGGAGGACGTGCGCGCACTCAACGAGAACGACGCTGCCGATTCCACCGAGATAAAGGGCCTTGTGAAGATGCTGGATGCCAAATACAATCCCGAACATTGGGAAGATGCACGTTTCCTGGGCCGCGGCACCATCACAGCTTCCCAGATATTCTATACTTCTCCCTCCCGCTGCGCTGTAGCGGACTCCTGCGCCGTATCCCTTGACCGCCGCATGACTGCCGGCGAGACCTGGGATTCCTGCCTCGAAGAGATCCGCAACCTGCCCTCCTGCAAGAAGTACGCAAAGGACGTAAAGGTATCCATGTACATGTATGACCGTCCATCCTGGACCGGCCTGGTATACGAGACTGAATGCTACTTCCCCACCTGGATAAATAAGGAGACCGCAGCCCACGTTCAGGCAGTGGCCGATGCCCACAAGGCGCTCTTTGGCGACCAGCGCATAGGTGCGCCCTCCGCAATGGATAAGCGCCATCGCCCCCTGATCGACAAGTGGACCTTCTCTACCAACGGCGTATCCATTCAGGGCCGCTACGGTATCCCCTGCGTAGGCTTTGGCCCCGGCGCCGAGAGCCAGGCGCATGCCCCCAACGAGATCACCTGGAAGCAGGATCTGGCTACCTGTGCCGCAGTCTATGCCCTCACTCCCGCCATGTATAAGAGCGAGAACAAGACCGACGACGTATGCCAGTTCCGCGCAGGCAAGACCAACAACAACATTCGCTAAAATAATAATTTAAAATATTATTCGGAGGAATAAGATGAGCAACGTTAAGCAGTTTACCGATAAGCTGGAAAAGCTGAACTACGAGAATATGTACAATGGCGACTTCTTCCTTACCTGGGAGAAGACTGACGACGAGATCCAGGCCGTATATGAAGTGGCCGACGCCCTCAGGCATCTGCGCGAGAACAACGTCTCCACCAAGATATTCGACAGTGGCCTTGGCATCAGCCTGTTCAGGGACAATTCCACCCGTACCCGCTTCTCCTTCGCCTCCGCCTGCAACCTGTTGGGCCTGGAAGTGCAGGACCTGGACGAGGGCAAGAGCCAGATAGCCCACGGCGAGACCGTCCGCGAGACCGCCAACATGATCTCCTTTATGGCTGACGTTATCGGTATCCGCGACGATATGTACATCGGCAAGGGCAACACCTATATGCACAACGTGGTTGACGCCGTGACCCAGGGCCACGACGACGGCGTACTTGAGCAGAAGCCCACCCTTGTAAACCTCCAGTGCGATATAGATCACCCCACTCAGATACTGGCGGACAGCCTCCATGTTATCCACGAACTGGGCGGCATCGAGAACCTGAAGGGCAAGAAGCTGGCAATGACCTGGGCATATTCCCCCAGCTACGGCAAGCCCCTCTCCGTACCTCAGGGCGCTATCGGCCTCTTCACCCGTCTCGGCATGGATGTGACCCTCGCATACCCCGAGGGCTATGAAGTAATGGACGAGGTAGTAGAAGTTGCCAGGAAGAACGCCGAAAAGGCAGGCAGCAAGTTCGAGATCACCAACGATATGAAGGAAGCCTTCAAGGACGCCGACGTGGTCTACCCCAAGAGCTGGGCTCCCTTCAAGGCCATGGAAGAGCGTACCGACCTTTACGGCAAGGGCGACATGGACGGCATAAAGGCTCTGGAGAAGAGACTGCTGGCACAGAACGCCGAGCATAAGGATTGGGAGTGCACCGAAGAAATGATGTCCCTGACCAAGGAAGGCAAGGCCCTGTATCTGCATTGCCTGCCCGCAGATATTACTGATGTTTCCTGCGAGCACGGTGAGGTGGCCGCTTCCGTATTCGATCGCTATCGCGATCCTCTTTACAAGGAAGCCTCCTTTAAGCCCTACATCATCGCCGCTATGATATTCCTTGCGAAGGTAAAGGATCCTGTAGCAAAGCTGAAGGAGCTTGAGGAAAACGCCAAGAAGCGCCAGAATGTAGACTGATACGATAACCTTCCAATAGAAAAACGCGGGGGAGCATAACGCTCTCCCGTGTTTTTTTGCGCTTCTTTGGAAATAATAAGGCAAAAAGGAGCGTGATGGATATATGAATCTTAACCGAAAAGGGTACTATACGGCCACTGTGCTGGGTTTGATAATACTTGCCATGGGCCTTGGCATGGGCTGGTTCGCGGGAAGAACAAGTGAGCCGCAGCAGCCGGAGAGTATTACGGTGAAGGAACCGGAGGAACAGGAGGACACGCCTGTTACCGCAGAGGAAAAGTTCGCCGTTACTACGGTGAACATATTCGAGTGCGGTCACATAATAGAACGGGGTGAGAACGTAACGGCGACAGCCCGAGAGGCAGAAGGGATCATGCAGCAGTACGGCGGCTACAATTATGAGCTAAAGGACGGCAAGATGGCGCTTTACCGGGAGTTCGGCTACTGCTGCCCGGAACACTATTTTACCGGGGAACAAAACGGCAAGATAGCCGTATTCGAGGCAGACCAGCAGAGCTTCGAAAAGACAGAGGTGTGCCTGCTGGACATACCCGCCGGGAGCGAAACGTACGACGAGCTTGCCACAGGCATGGAGTTTGACGCGCTGGAGGATATAAACCTCTATATTGAAGGAATAGAAGACGCGGAGGGAATGGAAGAAGCAGCGGAGGAATAAGTTGTTAAAATCTGCCGCCCATGGTACAATATATAATGATTTATTGTATTTTTAACGGAGCGGCAGATTTTGACTATTTTGGGGATAGATCCGGGCTATGCAATATTGGGCTACGGCGTGCTGGAGGCCGACGGACGAAAGGTGCGCCCATTGGACTATGGCGTTGTGGAAACAAAGGTGGGAACGCCTTTCCCCGAGAGGCTGGATATGCTGTACGCCGGCGTAAACGAGCTTTTACGGCTGTACAAGCCTGACTGTGCGGTGTTTGAGGAATTGTTCTTCTACCATAACGCCACCACAGCTATACAGGTTGGCGCCGGGCGCGGCGTAGCCATGCTGGCGGCACAGCAGGGAGGGATACCCCTTTACGAGTACACGCCCATGCAGATAAAGCTTGCCGTAACCGGAAACGGACATGCGGATAAAAAGCAGGTGCAGCAGATGGTAAAGCTGCTGCTGAATCTCAATACCGTACCAAAGCCGGACGACGCTGCGGATGCGCTGGGCGCAGCCATATGCCACGCCAACACCTCCGAAGTGTCCAGGGCAGAATTCAGGATAAAGTAAGGGTAAGGCATAATGTACGCATATATAAAGGGCATAGTGGACGAGAAGGGCATAGACAGGGCGGTAGTGGAGGCCGCAGGGGTAGGGTACGAGCTTTTGTGCCCGGACAGTACGCTGCGCGAGATAACCACAGGCAAGGAGGCAAAGCTTCTTGCTCACTTCAACATAACTCAGGACGGGGTAGCTTTGTACGGCTTCTATACAAAAGAAGAGCGGGAGATGTTCCGCAGGCTCATAGCCGTGAACAGGGTAGGGCCAAAGCTTGCCCTTAGCATACTCAGCAAGCTCAGTCCGCAGGATATCGCCATGGCGATAGTTACCCAGAACGCAGCGGCCTTTGACAGGATACCCGGCCTTGGGAAAAAGACCGCCGCAAGGCTGCTGCTGGAACTTAAGGAAAAGGTGTCCGAGGAGGAGATGGCGTCTTCCTCAGCCGCAATTCCGTCGGCTGGCGGCAGCATGGATATGCGTGCAGAGGCCATAGCGGCGCTGGTTGCGCTGGGCTACGACGGTGTAAGCGCCGGGCGTGCAGTATCCGCAGTAGGCGAATGCGGCAGGGTAGAGGATATGATAACCATGGCACTCAGGGAAATGGGCAAGAGGAGCGGCTTTTAAATGGACGACAGACTTATAACCTCTTCTATGACAATGGAGGACGAGCAGATAGAATACAGCCTGCGCCCCAGGTTTCTTAACGAGTACATAGGTCAGCATAACGTCAAGGAACACATGCGCATATACATAGAGGCGGCCAAGCACAGAGGGGAGCCCCTGGACCATGCCCTTTTCTATGGCCCGCCGGGCCTCGGCAAGACCACGCTTGCGGCCATAGTCGCAAACGAGATGGGTGGCAACCTGCGGGTAACGTCAGGCCCTGCAATATCCCATGCAGGCGATCTTGCGGCCATACTTACAAATCTCTCCCCCGGCGACGTGCTGTTCATAGACGAGATACACAGGCTGAATTCCAGCGTTGAGGAAGTACTGTATCCTGCCATGGAGGATTATTCCATAGACATAATAATAGGCAAGGGTCCATCCGCCCACTCTATACGTCTGGATCTTCCAAAGTTCACCCTCATAGGTGCAACGACGCGTATGGGCATGCTCACATCTCCCCTCAGGGACAGGTTCGGCATAAAGGAGCAGCTTGAGCTGTACAACCCGGAGGAGCTGAAGGAAATAATCGAGCGCAGCGCGGATATACTCAACGTTAAGATAGATACAGAGGGGGCACTTGAGATAGCCTCGCGCTCCCGGGGAACACCGCGAATAGTTAACCGCCTGCTAAAAAGGGTGCGTGATTACGCACAGGTGCGGGGCAATGGCGAGATAGATCTTGAGACAGCCCGGGCTGGCCTGGATATGCTGGCCATAGATGAGATGGGCCTTGACGCTGTGGACAGGCGCATGCTCGCCACCATGATAGAAAAGTTCGGCGGCAGGCCTGTAGGCCTTGATACCATAGCCGCGGCAACAGGCGACGACGCCACCACCATCGAGGACGTGTACGAGCCATATCTTATACAGCTGGGCTTCATCGCGAGAACGCCGCGGGGCCGCATAGTGATGCCGCTGGGCTACCAGCATATGGGCTACGCGCCGCCGGCTGATATGGGCCAACAGAAGATGAATTTTTGAACCAGATTTTAAAATAATGTTTACGGAGGACTAAACGATGTTCGGCAAGAAGGAGCTTCAGAGGGAACTTGAACAGAAGGAGCAGCAGATACAGGAGCTGAACCGCAGGATCAAGGAATACCAGGACAAAAACGACGCGGTAGTAAGCGCCCTCACGGACGCGAAGTCCGCCGCGAACCGCATAATTGGCGCAGCGGAAGCAAAGCGCGATGATATCATCGCCGCCGCCATGCGTGAAAAGGCCGGTATGGAGGCCCAAAGGGACGGAATACTTGACGAAGCCCGGGCGCAGGCCGCAGCTATCGTTGCAGATGCCGAGAAGAGGGCAAAGGCCGCCGAGGAGCAGGCCAGGTACTTCCGGGATTATATCAGAAACACCGCAGATACGGTGCGCCGCCAAGCCGAAAACTACGCCGGCTTCCTTGAAAATTACGAGCATATCGGCATCGGCCAGCAGCCGGAGACGGAAAAGACAGATACTCCGGAAGAGTACCGGAACCCCGCGGAGCTCATAAAGAGCATATACAATATCGAGGGCCGGGAGCTTCCCGATGAGGTGACGAAGCCCGACGCGGGGCAGGAGCCTGAGGAGGAAAAGGTATGGACCGTGGACGAGGTCGTCAGCGAGGAAAAGCATGACGATGACGACGCTGACAAAGCAGATGGCGGCCTTGACAGCGAGCTCAACGACATACTGAACGATATATTAAAGCTGGATTGATTGACATAACCCATAGGTGATGCTATAATCGATTATGTTTACGAATAAGGATATTGCGGAAAGCCCGATGCTTCCGCAACTGCGAAAAGAGAGGCTGCCTCACCGGCTGAAAGGGCGGCTGCGCCGTTTTGCATCGGTACCCGTTCCGTATTCCGCAGGGAGGAAATGCCCTGCCGCAGGAGAGCGTTAAAGCCGGCCGAGAACCAATTAAGGTGGTACCGCGGACAAAAAACAGCCGCCCTTATATTCAGGGCGGCTTTTAATTTGTAAATTAAATTTACTTAATAATACCGGAGGAAATTATGGCAAAGAAAGAAAACCAGTTCGTTCAGGAGATTACCCCCCGCGACGTGGATTTTGCGAAGTGGTATACCGATATCGTACTCAAAAACGATATGTGCGACTATACCGATGTTCGCGGCTGTATGGCCATTAAGCCTTACGGCTATGCCGTGTGGGAGCTCATGCAGAAGGAAATGGATCAGCGCTTCAAGGATACAGGTCATCAGAATGCATACTTCCCTCTGCTGATTCCCGAAAGTATGCTGATGAAAGAGGCGGAGCACGTTGAAGGCTTCGCGCCCGAGGTCGCATGGGTAACACAGGGCGGCAGCGAGGTGCTTCAGGAGCGCATGGCTATCCGACCCACCAGCGAGACTATAATCGGCACCATGTATTCCAAATGGATACAGTCCTATCGCGACCTGCCCGTGCTTTACAACCAGTGGTGCAACGTAATGCGTTGGGAAAAGAGCACCCGCCCCTTCCTCCGTACTTCCGAATTCCTCTGGCAGGAGGGCCATACCGCCCATGAAACTCATGAGGACGCACAGGAAGAAACTATCCGTATGCTCAACGTATACTATGATTTCATGGTAAACGTGCTGGCGATCCCCGTAGTACGCGGCCGCAAGAGCGAGAGCGAACGCTTCGCAGGCGCAGAGGCTACCTATACTCTGGAAGCGCTGATGCATGACGGAAAGGCGTTGCAGATGGGCACCTCCCATAACCTGTCGGATCACTTTGCCCGCAGCTACGATATCAAGTACCTGAGCCGCGAGGGCAAGCAGGAATACTGCTATACCACCTCCTGGGGCACTTCTACCCGCATGATCGGCGGTATGATAATGGTTCACGGCGATGACCGCGGCCTCAAGCTGCCTCCCAAAGTAGCCCCCATTCAGGTAGTCATACTGCCCATCGCCATGCACAAAGAGGGCGTTCTGGAGAAGGCGACCGAGCTGTATAACGAGATCAAGGCATCGGGTCTCCGCGTAAAGCTGGACGACAGCGAGCAGAGTGCGGGCTGGAAGTTCAACCAGTGGGAGATGAAGGGCGTTCCCGCCCGTATCGAGATAGGCCCCAGGGATATCGAGAACGGCGTGGTAACCGTAGTGCGCCGCGATACCCTCGAGAAGTTCACTATGCCAATCGAAGGCATAGGAGAAAGCCTCGTAAAGCTCATGGCCGATATACATCAGAGCATGTATGATATAGCTCTCGAACATCGCAAGGCTCATACTACTCATGCTGAAAACTTCGGCGACTTTATGGACGGTGTAAAGAAGGGCTTCGTAAAGGCCCCTTGGTGTGCTGATCCCGATTGCGAGATAGAAATAAAGTGCGTTACCGGCGCATCTACCCGCTGCAAGCCCATGGATGAGGAAGTAAGCGTAAAGCCCGGCTGCAAGTGTGTATTCTGCAACCGCGAGGCAAAGACAATGATGTATTTCGCAAGGGCATATTAATTTAAAGCAAAATGCAGCAAGGCGCTGTTCAGGCGGTTTTACGCCTGAACAGCGCTTTTTAAACAAGGTTATGCAATGGCTTAAGCAGATGAAATGCGGGATGGTATCATCAAGACTGGGCGGATAGCAGTGAGATACCACGTTAATATTTGATAAAAAAGGAAACAAAAAGATGCAGGTAAAGATGGATATAAATGAAGCTATGCGGGCGCGCCATTCTGTACGGGCATATGAGCAAAGGGGCCTTGACGGCGAGGCAAAGGATGTGCTGGAAGGAAGGATAGCAGAGCTGAACGCGCAAAGCGGGCTGCATATACAGCTAATCACCGGGGAACCGAAGGCTTTTGACGGCCTCATGGCGCACTATGGCAAGTTCTCCGGCGTGACTGATTATATCGCAATGATAGGGAAGAAAGGCGCTGACCTTGAAGAAAAATGCGGCTACTATGGAGAAAAGCTGGTGCTCCTTGCCCAGCAGCTCGGACTCAATACCTGCTGGGTGGCCATGACATACAGAAGGATAAAGACGGCTTACAAGCTTGATGCCGGGGAAAAGCTCTGCATAGTCATAGCAATAGGCTACGGCAAAACTCAGGGCGTGCCACATAAAAGCAAAACGCCGTTGGAAGTAGCCGATATGAGCGGCGACGTGCCGGAGTGGTTTAAAAAAGGCGTTGAGGCGGCGCTGCTGGCGCCAACTGCGGTAAATCAGCAGAAATTCTATTTTGCCCTTGCAGATGGCAAGGTATCCGCAAAGGCGGGCAGGGGCTTTTATTCAAGAATAGACCTGGGCATAGCCAAGTGCCATTTTGAACTTGGCGCGGGGAAGGAAAACTTCAGCTGGGCATAAATGCGCTTTGAAAATCCGACTCCTAAGGAGGGTTTCGGGTTTTTTATGCGCGATTTGGCTATTATTCACATTGGCGGGCTTTATTTAAAGGGAAGTTTGGAGTATAATACTGATAATGCCAAAGTGCGGCATGGGCAAAGGTACCTGCCGCATTTTGATATGTCTGATATTTTAAACATACTTGGAGGGACAAAATATGAATAATCCCAGCAGGGTAGCGTTTACTCTGTTCGGACGCGACGTATACTGGTACGGCGTGCTCATGGCCCTGGGCATACTGATAGGCGTATGGCTCACCCTCAGGGAGGGCAAGCGCAAAAAGCTCACCGAGGACGACATACTGGATATGTGCCTGGTGATAATCCCATCAGGCGTGGTGGGCGCAAGGCTTTATTACGTGATTTTCGAGTGGGCAAGCTACGCTTCAAATCCCATACGCGCCCTGTATATATGGGAAGGAGGCCTGGCCATATATGGCGCGGTAATAGGCGGACTTATCGGCATGTTCATCTATTCCAGAGTCAAGAAGATACGCTTTCTGAAGCTTGCGGACTGCATAGCGCCCGGTCTGGTGCTGGCTCAGGCCATAGGCCGCTGGGGAAACTTTTTCAATCAGGAAGCCTTCGGCCTTCCAATAAATAACGGCGAGCTTATGTGGTTCCCCTTTGCGGTGTATATAGAGGGCTACCATACCTTCAACGGGCAGCCCTGCTCCAATCCCTACCATATGGCCACATTTTTCTATGAGTCCGTATGGTGTCTTATAGTGTTTATAATACTGTGGAGCTGCCGCAGGAAATTTAAGCACGACGGCGATGCAATATTGTCATATGCCGCACTGTACGGCCTTGAGCGGATGTTCGTGGAAAGGCTCAGGGGCGACAGCCTGTATATCATAAAGCCCGGTGGGGCAATAGCTGCCGGCATACGGGTATCGGAGATGCTGAGCTTCATACTCGTAGTCGCCATAGCCGCCTTTTTCCTCATAAGGCATTTTAAGGAAAAGAAGCTGGGCAGGCTGATATGGCCCGCACCGGAGGCTGAACCCGAGGAAGGAACCACAGCGGACGAAGCAGGCAATGCCGAGGACTGCGAAAAGGAAGAAACCTCTGAAGCCGCCGAAGAAAAGCCGGAACCTGAAGAAACGGATCAGGGAGACAGTACTGAGGACGGGCAGTAAAGCCCAAAATACATTGGGGGATGGAAAAATGCGAAACCTTACCATGATGACGGACCTTTACCAGCTTACCATGATGTACGGCTACTACAAATTCGGCATGACGAAAAACCAGGCTGTGTTCGATGTGTTTTTCAGGACAAATATGCCAAACAGCGGCTATACCATCATGGCGGGCCTTGACACCGCCATAGATTACATAAAGAACATACACTTTGGCCCGGAAGATATAGAATACCTTCGCGGCCTGAAGCTCTTTGACGAGGGCTTCCTGAAGGTGCTGAGCGAAATGCATTTTACCGGCGAGGTATATGCCATACCTGAAGGTACGCCCGTGTTTCCCTATGAGCCCCTCGTCCGGGTAAAGGCCCCTATCATGGAGGCACAGCTGGTGGAGACTACGCTGCTCAATATAATCAACCACCAGACCCTTATAGCCACCAAGGCCAGCCGCGTGGTTTACGCCGCAGACGGAGGCGCGGTGCTGGAGTTCGGCCTTCGCCGTGCCCAGGGCCCAGACGCAGGTACATACGGCGCAAGGGCGGCTATAATAGGCGGCTGCAGCTCTACCAGCAACGTGCTTGCAGGCCAGCTTTACGATGTGGCGATCGCAGGCACTCACGCCCACAGCTGGGTAATGAGCTTCCCAACCGAGCTGGATGCTTTCCGCGCATATGCCGATATATTCCCGGATTCCTGTATGCTGCTTGTTGACACCTACGATACTCTCAAGTCCGGCGTACCAAATGCCATAAAGGTATTTGATGAGTTGAGGGCCAAAGGCCATAAGCCGGTCGGCATACGCCTCGACAGCGGTGACCTTGCCTATTTCTCCAAGGAGGCCCGCAGGATGCTGGATGCCGCAGGCTATCAGGATGCGCGCATATTTGCCTCCAGCGATCTTGACGAATACGTTATCCGCGAGTTGAAGGCACAGGGAGCCAGGATAGACGTATGGGGCGTGGGCACCAAGATGATAACCTCTTATGACTGGCCGGCGCTGGGCGGCGTGTATAAAATGTCCGCCGAGATAGTGGACGGCAAAATGACACCCAAGATAAAGATAAGCGAGAATCCAGCCAAGCTTACCAATCCCGGATATAAAAAGATATACCGCCTGTACGGCAAGCGGGACAATATGGCGCTTGCTGATATAATCGCCCTTGACGATGAAACCATAGACGATAGCAAGCCTATCAAGCTGTATAACCAGCATCATACCTATCAGACGAAGGTAATAAGGGACTTTTATGCGAGAGAACTTCTGGTGCCGGTATTCGTGGACGGCAGGCAGGTATATGAGAGCCCCGATGCATGCTCAATAAGGGAATACAGCAAAAAGGAGCTGGCTGCATTCTGGGAGGAATACAGGCGCATACTCAATCCTCACACCTACAAGGTGGATATATCCGATAAGCTTTATAACCTAAAGATGGAGCTTATCCATGAGAACAGGGAAGAATATGAGCAAGAGGATTGTTAAGCTGCTTATAGCGGTCTCGGTATGCCTGCTGCTCACGGGCTGTGTGAACACGGGGGCGCATATCGTTCCTTCTGTAACCATTCCGCCGGAGTCTACGCAGCCCCCCGAACCTACCCCAAGCCCTACGCCGGAGCCGGTGCAGGTGGAGGAAATGGCGGATCTCAGCAGCGCATACGATAAAAACGGATTGCTGATAGTGGGCGAAGAGCACTTCCAGCAGTACATATCCTTCAAAAATATTCAGGTGTACGAGCAGTGCGGGGATACATTTATGGATGCCGTTGCAGTGAACGAGTACCCGGATACATTGGTATGCGCGCTGAACATACGTTTTTTTGACGAGGATGGCATAGAGATAGCCTCAGGCAGGGTGCAGACCAGAGACGGCCAATACGTGCTTCGGCTGGAAAATGGCGACAATACTCTGTTTGCCCAGATAGATACAGACATGACACTTACTGATAAGGAGTTCCGGCTGGAGTACAGCGAAGATCTGAACGTGCTGCCGGAATAACGGGAAGATACAGATGGATTACAAAAAGAGCCACAGGATACTTTGGATATGCCTTATAGGGGCGTTGGCGCTTTCGATAATAAACTGCGTGTTAGCATATATAAACGAAAGTGCTGCCATAGTGGGAATAGCGGTAGCGGTGATAGTGGCAGCTGCCGGCATAATACAGGCTATAAGGTTTTTCCGCTGCCCGTATTGCGGGTGCAACCTGTACCTATGGGGCCAGGGGAGAATGCCTGAATACTGCCCGGACTGCGGAGAACGGCTGGTATTACGCAAAAAGACTTAAATGGGCTGAATAAAGCAGATGCCGTTCGGGATTGATTTTTATGTATATTGCCGGGCATATATATAAATTTCATTGACTTTGAAAATATCATTTGATATAGTATTTTAAGTAATAGTGGACGAATGCGTTTGCTTTGGCGGAAACGCCCGAACATATATTAATCAAACCTGACAGAATGGAGATAAAACCATGGAAAGAATCAAGACCATCGAGACCCGCAACCTCTGTGAGAGCGCAAGGAACGGCGGCTGCGGCGAATGCCAGACCTCCTGCCAGTCTGCCTGTAAGACCAGCTGCGGCGTGGCCAACCAGAAGTGCGAGAATAAGAATAACTAAACTTGGCAATAAAAGTTGCCGCCTGTTTCCAGGCGGCAGTTTTTATGTTACAGCCTAATAGGAGAGGCAATAATGGTTCATCAGTATAAGCTCAACGGTTACAACATAGTGCTGGACTCCTGCTCCGGCTCCATACACGTGGTGGATGAGGTGGCATACGACATAATCGCCATGTATCAGGACAACAGCCCGGAGGAAATAGTGAAGGCCGTATCCGAAAAATACGCCGGCCGCGAAGACGTGAAGGAGAAGGACATACTGGACTGCATTGAGGACATAAAGGCCCTGATAGCTGCCGGAAAGCTGTTTACACCGGATACATTCTCGGAGATGGCGGGCACCTTCAAGCAGCGCTCGGGCGACGTTATAAAGGCGCTGTGCCTGCACGTCGCCCATACCTGCAATCTCAACTGCGCATACTGTTTCGCCAGCCAGGGCAAGTATCACGGCGAGCGCGCGCTGATGAGCTATGAGGTGGGCAAGCGCGCGCTGGACTTCCTGATGGAGAATTCAGGCAGCCGCACCAATCTCGAGGTGGACTTCTTCGGCGGTGAGCCGCTGATGAACTGGGACGTGGTAAAGCGGCTTGTGAAGTATGCCCGCAGCGTAGAGAAGGAACGGGGCAAGAACTTCCGCTTCACCCTCACCACCAACGGCATGCTCATCGACGACGAGGTTATAGAGTTCTGCAATAGGGAGATGAGCAATGTGGTGCTGTCCCTGGACGGCCGCAAGGAGATAAATGACGCCACCCGTGTAGATTATGCGGGTAATGGCAGCTATGACCGCATAGTGCCCAAGTTCCGTAAGCTTGTGGAGGCAAGAGGCGGCAAGAACTACTATATGCGCGGCACCTTCACCCACGCTAAT
This sequence comes from Clostridiales bacterium, assembly GCA_004557245.1. Taxonomy (GTDB): domain Bacteria; phylum Bacillota; class Clostridia; order Christensenellales; family CAG-138; genus SFEL01. The sequence continues at coordinate 19,452 of SFEL01000004.1, forward strand.
CCCGACTTTACCAACGACGTATTCCATATGGCGGATCTGGGCTTTACCGAGCTTAGCATGGAGCCCGTGGTCTGCGCACCGGACGACCCGGCTGCTCTGACCTCCGATGACCTTGAGATAGTAAAGGAGCAGTACGAGATACTTGCAAAGGATATGCTGCGCCGCGAAAAAGAGGGCAAGCCTATAACCTTCTATCATTACATGCTGGATCTTACGGGCGGCCCTTGCATATATAAGCGCATATCCGGCTGCGGCTCCGGCACAGAGTACATGGCAGTCACACCATGGGGGGATCTGTATCCCTGCCACCAGTTCGTAGGCGAGGAAAAGTTCAAGCTGGGCGACATATGGAAGGGCGTTACAAACGAGGCAGTACGAAGCGAGTTCCGCTCCTGCAACGCATATGCCCGCAGGGAATGCGAGAACTGCTGGGCCAAGCTTTATTGCTCCGGTGGCTGTGCCGCCAACGCTTATCACGCTACGGGCAGCATACGCGGCGTATATGCTGCGGGATGCGAGCTGTTCAAGAAGAGAATAGAGTGCGCAATAATGATGAAAGTCGCGGAAGAGGATATGTGATGGACACTCCCATACTCGACTTCCTCAGGCAGTATGCCGAACATGACTGGGTGCGCTTCCATATGCCCGGCCATAAGGGCAAGGGCATGCTGGGTTGCGCAAAATGGGATATAACCGAGGTATACGGCGGAGACGCGCTGTACGAGGCTGAAGGCATTATTGCCCGTAGCGAGCGCAATGCGACGGAGCTATTCGGCACGCAGCGTACCTGCTACTCTACCGAGGGTTCCAGCCAGTGCATACGGGCAATGCTGTATCTCGCCCTCAACAACAGGCCGAAGGGCAATTCAAATGTGATAGTGGCTGCCCGCAACGTGCACAAGACCTTCGTATATGCCGCGGCTCTCCTTGATATAGAGCCGATATGGCTGTGGCCGGAGAGCAGCAGTTCTCTCTGCGGCTGCCCCGTGACGCCGGCAATACTGAAGGAAACACTTAATAAGCTTGATGCTCCGCCTGCCGCCGTGTATGTAACCAGCCCCGATTATCTGGGCGAAATGGCGGATATAGGAGACCTTGCCAAAGTGTGCCACGACAGCGGCACGATACTTCTCGTTGACAATGCCCACGGAGCATATCTGAAGTTTCTGCCAAAATCGCTGGACCCGCTGGACCTCGGTGCAGACATGTGCTGCGCATCGGCCCACAAAACGCTGCCTGTGCTTACAGGCGGCGCGTACCTGCATATAAGCAGGCGCCTGCCTGCATGCTATGCCGATCAGGCAAAGTCGGCATTGGCCCTCTTTGGCTCCACCAGCCCGTCATACCTTATAATGGCCTCGCTGGACGCCTGCAACAGCCTTCTGGCGGGAGATTACCCCAAGAGGATAGCGGAATGGGCAGGGAATATGGACTGCCTTAAACGGCGGCTCGGGAGCCGTGGGTGGAAAGTGCCCCAAAGCGACCCCCTTCGGCTGACCATACGAGCTACGGAGAGCATGAGAGGCACGGACATAGCGAAGCTGCTGCGCGGCGGGGATATAGAGTGCGAGCATGCGGACGCCGGCTACGCGGTACTCATGACTACGCCCAACAATACTTTAGAAGAGCTGTACAGGCTGGAAAAAGTGCTTGGCGAGTGCCGCAGCAGACCAGCAGAGCAAGAGCTGCTGTCCCTTGCCAAGGCGGAAAGGGCTATGTCGGTCCGGGAGGCGGTTTTCCGGCCCCACGAGGTGATACCGGTAAGCGAGGCATTGGGCCGTATATGCGGAGCTCCCGCCGTGTCCTGCCCGCCTGCGATACCCATTGCGGTGTCCGGCGAGAGGATAGGCAGGGAGGCCATTGAACTGTTTGAATATTACGGCATAGGTGAAGTAGACGTAGTTAAATAATAAAAAATGCGGCACAGTTTGAAATGTGCCGCACTTTTACTATTTCTTGTCAGATAAAAAATTTTCGTTTCACGCTTTCCCTAAGAGGCGGGCAGCAGGCGATGATGATGAGAGTGAGCCCAAGTATCAGACAGCACGCGAGGGGATATATGGACCATATCAGGCTGTCGTGGAGGCCAAAGGTGTAATTGAGCAGGTATTCCACCAGCACCATGAAGCCGCCTGTAGCTATGAGAGTGCCGGCGATTATATATAGATACCCGCGGCGCAGATAGTACATCAGCGCCACCGCGCCTACGGCGATTATCATGAGTCCCCCGGTGACGGGGAATGCGAAGGACAGGAACCAATGGCCGCCTGTGGCGAAGTTTATATAGAGCAGGTATAGGCCTGCGGCGATAAAGTCCGCCGCTACGAATATCACGGGTATGGGGCGCCTGAACCACATTGGCAGTACGACTATCACATAAAACACCGTCAGCGCGCCGCCTACGTAGCCGGACCAGAGTATTCTGCCGTTGATCTTCCAGTCGCACAGCAGCGACGTAGCGAGGGGCAGCAGAAACAGCATGGTAAGTATGAACAGCAGGCCGGACCGGCTGGCGGTCTCCTGAGGTTTCCGGTCAACGGGGTACGGCTTTTCGCCGTCCGGACGCTTTATATACGGGTGAAACACCACAGTGCCGCAAAGCGGGCACTTTTCCTCGCTGTCGCTCAGTTCAACTCCACATTTTATACAATACAAAGCTCACGCCTTCCTTTCCTTGAACTATGGCTGGTTGCTTTCGGCCTTTACGTGAAGGCCCTGATCCTGAAGCACCCGGAAAAAGTGCAGTTCCAGCTCAGGCTCCGTTATGTTGCGTATCATGTTAATATACATGGTACCATTATATGACAGCACGCCGCAGTTGTGGGGCGCCCGGGCCTGCACGCCTATTATGAAGTCCATGCGGCTTATGTAGGGGCGCATAGCCTGTGGTACGGTAACATTGCCGAGGTTTGAGAGGCAGAGGCAGGACTTGCGCTCACCTACCGCGTCAAATACGGCCTTCATGGCGGCGTTTTTTATGAACAGCGGCATCACCTTTAAGATAAAAGCCTTTTCACTGCTGACGTTGGCGGCTATACGAGTACCCATGAGCTTTGCGGTGCAGTCCAGCCCCATGCGGTGATGGACTACTGAGCATATCTCCTTAAAACTGTAATCGCCAAGCTGAGGGTCTATTTCGGGGGTGACGTACAGGGCGAAGTTGCGCAGGGTTCTGCTCGGGAAAAGCTTTCGGAGGTTTACGGGTATAAGCACCTTTACGGGGCGCCTGTGCCTACGGAAATGTACCTTTTCCGCCTGCAGGTCGAGTATAGCTTTCATCATAGCAGCGCAAAGGAACTCTGTAGCGGTGACCCCGTACTCCTTTGCCTTGCCGCGCACGGACTCCGCATCCAGCATGAGCGTCACAAGATTCAAAAATCCGTCGGGCTCCGGGGTGCCTGAAAGGTGATATGCTGTTTTTTCCCGTCGGCTTGCCCGCGCATCCCCGGCAAACCTGAGAAAGCTGTCCTCCAGCTCCTCCTCGGAGGGCTCCTCCAGCCTGCCCAGAACACCGTCCTCCTTAGGTACATTGAGGCCGTGCTTCTGGTATAGGTATTCGGCCAGCAGTGTCTTGAGGAATACCAGCGCGCCGTTGCCGTCGGTTATGGCGTGGAAAAACTCCACGGCTATGCGGTTCTTGTATACTATAACCCTGAAAGCGCACTCGCGAACTTCTTTAAAGGGCACGTGGGCCAGCGGACAGGCTTTTTCGTCGCGTATGGCGGGAGCCTTGGAAAGCTCCTCGAGGTAGTACCAAAATGTGCCCCTGCGCAGCCGCACCGCCATGGAGGGGAATCGGCGCACAGTCACATCGAGGGCGGATTGCAGCACCGGCCTGTCTACGGGCTCGCTCAGGGTGGCCGAGAGCCGGAAAAAGTTGTTCCAGTTCCTGCGCCGGGCGGCGGGGTATATCTTTGCAGCGTTGTCCAGACGCATCCAGCGTAGCTTGCGCTCAGGACAGAGGCGTTTGTTCAAAAACTCGTTTATCGTGGCAAAATCGGCCTGATTTTCCTTTAACTGGTACAGCACGTAGGCGTGCCAGCGTTCCGGGGCGATGTGCAGACTGCTCCTGCAGCCGCATTGCAGCAGCCTTGAATGAAGCCGCCGGGAGTCGTCCAGCAATATCTCGTCGCCGCCCGCGAATATGAGAGAGGGCGGCATGCCTGTAAGGTCGCCGAATAGGGGGGACAGCAGCGGGTCCAGCCTGTCGCGGTCGGTTGCGTAGCACTGGGCGTAAAACTCAAGCACTTCGGCGGTGAGTGAGGGGTCGTTGTCCCGGTTCGTCTCGTAGCTTTCGCCGGAGCCGGTGAGGTCTGCCCAGGGAGATATGGCGATAACCCCGCAGGGCATAGTCATTTTAAGCTCCTTGAGCTTTAAGCAGAGGGCGTAGCAAAGGCCGCCGCCTGCGCTCTCGCCGCAGAGCATTATGTGATCCCCACCGTAGCCCTTGCTAATGAGGTATCTGTACGCCTCCAGCGCGTCGTCGAGTGCGGCGGGGAAGGGGTGTTCAGGAGCGAGCCTGTAGGCGGCACAGAACACGCGCACGCCCTCTTCATCTGCAAGCGTTGCGGCGAAGCCCTTGGCGTAGTCGAGATCGCCGCAGGTATAGCCGCCCCCGTGCAGGTAAAGTATGACTCCCTGACGGCGCTCGTCCCGCGGTATGACCCATGCGCCCTCGAAGCGGTCGAAGGGATGATCACGCACCTTAACGTCCTTTTTATGCATGGCTTCCATAAGCTCGCCAAGCTTGTCCTGTCCACGGCGTATGGTTTCCAGTGAGCAGCTGGCAACCAGCGGCTTAAAGAAATTCAATTGAGAATGCACAAGTTTTGCCGGCAGTCCCATAGTAAGTTCCTTTCCAAGGGTGTTATCTTAACGGTTTATTATAGCATATAGCACCAATTTTATATAGACTTTACCCTAATGTGAAAAAACAGACAGCATATAAAGAAGCGAAAACGCAATAGGGGCGGTCTTTGGCAAAGCTTGACAGACGTTTCTATAAAAAGTTATACTTTTTTATATAATCATAAATGATTGATTCCCTATTTTAAAAAAGAATATGAGGATAAAGGCCATGAAGATAAGCGAAGGTTATATGCCTTTTATGGGACACCATACCTATTACAGGACGGTTGGCGAGCGTACTGACAAGGCGCCGCTGATACTCCTGCATGGAGGCCCCGGTTCTACTCACAATTATTTCGAGGTGCTGGACAGGGTGGCGGAGGATGACGGTCGCATGCTCGTCATGTACGACCAGATAGGCTGCGGCAACTCATACGTCAACGGCAGGCCGGAGCTATGGACGGCCGAGACATGGGTAAATGAGCTTATCACACTGAGAGAGCACCTGGGGCTGGATACCTGCCACCTGCTGGGCCAGTCCTGGGGAGGCATGCTGTTATTGACCTATATCTGCAACTATGAGCACTCAGGCGTAAAGAGCGGCATACTTTCCAGCACGCTGCCCGCAAGCTGGCTGTGGGGAATTGAACAGGCACGCATGATAAAGGAGCTGCCGGAGGAATACCAGAAAGCCATAAAAACAGCTACCGAGACCGGTGACTATTCCAGCGATATATACCAGAGGGCGGAGGAAGAGTATATGCTGCGCCACGCTGCGGGCAAGCCCGATCCCAATGGCCCCGAGTGCCTGCTTAGGGAGAAAAGGACCGGCAGGGAGAGCTATGTCGTAGGCTGGGGCCCTAATGAGTACACACCAATGGGTACGCTGAAGGATTACGACGTAATAGACAAACTCAAGGACATAAAGGAGCCCTGCCTCGTGATCAATGGCGGCAATGACCTTTGCACACCGTATATTGCCAAGGTGATGTACGACAATATACCAAACTCCAGATGGGAGCTGTTCAGGGAGTGCCGCCACATGTGCTTCGTAGAGGACAACGACCATTATGTTGAGGTGCTTAAAGAGTGGCTCAACGAGAAGGATTGATGCAATTTGGCTTATAAAAAATGACCCCGCCTTATGGTCGGGTGTTCGTAAGACAGTAAGATATCGAAGCCAAGAAAGCCTCCATTCGTGCGGAGGACATTGCAAAGGGTGTGTTCGTCCCGGTAAACAGTCTGCCGCCGAGGGAGCCGATGAGAGCTGTTATCTGAATGAGAGAAAATGTCCGAGCAGAGAAAAAATAGGTTCGGGCATTTTCGTGTTCGCGATAGAAAAATTCACTTATTTTCATCCTTGCTTTGGGCATAGTTGGATTACAATTTGCAACTGGAGGAGCTATGAAATCAAAATATATTTTGAAACAGGTAGATCTCTGTTCCAAAGGCAATGAAAAGGACGCTCTTGAATTGGCTATCAGAGAAGGAGATATCATTCTTGATAAATTCTACCAATTTGAAGTGCTACCTGCCGCAATGGATTTTACAAAACCAATCACCCGAAAGAAGGTTTCCAATACTCCGTTCAAACAATCGGAAAGACTTTTACGAATAAAAGAACTGGGCGAAGATTCCGTAGTGGTTGCCATACTGCATCAGGAAACATACTCCGAAGGTGGGGACACACTGGTGACAACAGAGACGGAAGAGACCGTAACGGTAAAATACGGCGAGGAATTCTCCGTTTACGCAAAACAGCATGTTTACGATGCGGATTTCTCAATTATCTATACATTTATCATAGTAGATGAATCAAAACCACAGGAGCAGAAAGTGCAGAACTTCTGCACCGAATGCGGTGAGAAATTGATAAAGGGCGATAAGTTCTGCCGTGAATGCGGTACGCCTGTGCTTAAGTAAAATGTACAGATAAATTCCAGTTTGCAGGAGTGTTGAGTCATCTTCAAAAACCCTTTAGGAACGAAAGGGCGCACTTCTATACTCTCCTGCCGGGAGTATCAGTGCGTACAGTCAAGTCAGCAAGCTGTCGGGGCGGAGCTTCATTCTCTGTCAGCAGAAGAAAACCGGCTGACTTCGAATGTTGCGTCACCTCGTTCCGTCAAGACGGCTGCACCCCCTTGCGCCGCTAAAGCGGCTATAAGGCGAGGGCGAGGACATTAACGATGTGGCTTAATCCGACAAAAGGCAAACCAAAAAGCGATATTTTTATGTTGTTCATGGGGGCTTTTTAATTTATAATGTGAAAAATATGGCGCGCGATAAAACCGCGGCACTTATAGGGAGAATTGCCATGAAAACCATATTGGTTCTGGGCGGCGCCGGCTACATCGGCAGCCATACCGTGTACGAACTCATAGACGGCGGATACGACGTAGCTGTGGTGGATAACCTTGAAACGGGATTTATAGAGGCGGTACACCCAAAGGCGAGGTTCCATAAGGGCGATATACGGGACAAGGCCTTCATAGATTCCGTATTTGACGCCGAAAAGATAGACGCAGTGATACATTTCGCCGCTAATTCCCAGGTGGGCGAGAGTATGATAAAGCCCCTGAAATACTATGAAAACAACATGGGCGGTACACGAACCATGCTGCAATCCATGGTAGAGCACGGGGTGAAGTACATAGTATTCTCATCTACAGCCGCTATATACGGCGAGCCTGAGCGCGTGCCAATAATGGAGAGCGACCCGACCCACCCTACCAACTGCTACGGCGAAACCAAGCTTTCCATGGAGCGAATGTTCCACTGGGCCTCTGTGGCCCACGATATACATTTTGTGGCTCTGCGCTATTTCAACGCCTGCGGGGCGCACCCCAACGGCAATATAGGCGAAGCTCACGACCCCGAAACGCACCTTATACCAATAGTCCTGCAGGTGCCTAACGGACAGCGGAAGACCGTGAACATATTCGGCGACGATTACGGTACTCGCGACGGTACATGCGTGAGGGATTACATACACGTATGCGACCTCGCATCGGCCCATGTGCTGGCGGCTGAGTACCTTATGCACGGCGGCAAAAACGACGTGTTTAACCTTGGAAACGGCGTAGGCTTTACCGTAAGGGAGATAGTGGACGCGGCGGAAAAGGTGGTAGGTAAGCCCATAGCGTGCGAGATTGCATCCCGCAGGGCGGGCGACCCCGCGCAGCTTGTAGCTTCCAGCGAAAAGGCTAAGACGGTGCTTGGCTGGAAGCCGAAATACGACGATATAGATACAATAATCTCCACGGCGTGGCGCTGGCACAGCGCCCACCCCTGCGGCTACAAGGCTTGATGAGGCGGCATATGGATGAAGAGTATCGCTTTTCCGCTCCCGGACGTGTAGAGATAGGCGGCAACCATACCGATCATCAGCACGGCCGTGTGCTTGCAGCCGCCATAAACCTCGAGTCAAAGGCCATAGTGCGCAGGAACTGCGAGGGTAAAATACGCGTGATTTCAGAGGGATATGAGCCTGTAGAGATAGACGTATGGGATCTTGGGGTGCACGAGGAGGAGAAGAACACCACTGCGGCGCTGATACGGGGCGTAGCAGCGGCATTTGCAGAGCGCGGCTGTAAGCTTGACGGCTTGGATGCGAAGGTAAGCTCCACGGTGCTGCCCGGCTCCGGCCTTTCCAGTTCAGCGGCGTTTGAGGTGCTCATTGGCCGCATATTAAACGGTCTGTTCTTTGAGGATAAACTTACGCCGGTTCAAATAGCACAGATAGGCCAATATGCCGAGAACGTGTATTTCGGAAAGCCCTGCGGCCTTATGGATCAGACTGCCTCAAGCGTTGGCGGCCTGGTCTATATGGACTTCAGGGACCCGGCGCATCCGGTGGTGGAAAACGTGGAGTATGACTTTGACGGCTGCGGTTATACACTTTGCATAATAGACAGCGGTGCCGACCACGCGGGCCTGACGGAGGATTATGCCGCCATACCCGGCGAACTGCATAAGGTATGCCGGGTCTTCGGCAGGGAATACCTGAGAGAGGTGGACGAAAGCGAGTTTTATGCAAGACTTCCCGAAGTACGCAAGGCGGCGGGGGACAGGGGGGCGCTCCGTGCCATGCACATATTTGACGACAGCAGGCGCGTAGCGGAGCAGTTGGCGGCGCTTCGAAATAACGATTTTGACCGCTTTCTTAAGCTTGTGAACGACTCTGGCGAGTCCTCATGGAAGTATCTGCAAAACGTAATCCCCTCAGGCAGCAGGGAGCATCAGAGCATGGCTTTCACTATAGCCCTTTGTAAGAAACTGCTTAATGGCCGCGGCGCGGTACGCGTACACGGCGGCGGCTTTGCCGGAACGGCGCTTGCCTTCGTTCCGGACGGCGAGTTCAATAAGTTCCGGGATGGCATAGAGAGGGTGCTTGGCGCGGGCTGCTGTCATAAGCTCAGCATAGCGAAATAAAGGGGTATTACGTAGATACAGCAGGGAAAAACACAAAAGCCTTAAGGAAATAGGAGCCTCGGGCGGGAGAATATGTGAGCGCGGTAGGGCACTGTCTTATCTGCGTGGCATTTGACGGAGGCCATCATATCCTGTATAATATCATTGGCAGGCGAGCGTAGAGAGTATCATTTTGTTGTGCCTCTAATCCGATTCTTGACCTTGTTTTGCAAATATCCTATAATGATCTCATGCGAATGTGGTGGAACGGCATACACAGCAGACTTAAAATCTGCCGGCGAAAGCTTGCGGGTTCAAATCCCGCCATTCGCACCAACGAAAAACGCCTGAATCACTGATGATTCGGGCGTTTGCTTTTTCCGTTGCAACTCGTTTTGCAACTTTTCTGCGAGGCGACCATTTTGTGCAGGGGTAAATGAATACCCGTATACATTGAACGATATATGGCAAAACGTGATAGCGTCCACACCTCAAGATACGATCTCGAATTTTGCCGGACATAAAGGCTTTTTCTATAATATAATAATAGATTAAAGAATTATTTTGACATGGGGCATTGACTTTTTATTGGCAAAATGCTATTATGATAACAACAAAACAATCGTATCTGGGTGTGGCGCAGTTTGGTAGCGTGCTTGAATGGGGTTCAAGAGGCCGGAAGTTCAAATCTTCTCACCCAGACCAGAAACAGTCCATAGGCGATATGGGCTGTTTTTTATATGTACATTTTTTAGATAAATAAAAAAGCGGGAGCTGGCTCCCGCTTTGGCATGATTTCGGTTAGTACGCTCTTTTTGCGTCTAACTTCTTGATGACCACAAGGGTCAGCAGCATCAGCGCTATGGCTATTGGCAGGCAAATCCAAGCGATGCGGACGAAGCCTGCTATTATGTATGATACGAATGACACGGCGGCACAGGTAATGGCATAGGGCAGCTGAGTGGATACGTGCATTACGTGATCGCATTGTGCGCCCGCGGAGGCCATTATGGTGGTATCGGAGATTGGTGAGCAGTGGTCACCGCATACAGCGCCTGCCATGCAGGCAGAGACACATATGACGCCTATGGGGTCAGTGATGGGGAATACCTCCAGTGTTATGGGGATAAGTATGCCGAAGGTACCCCAGCTGGTACCCGTAGCGAAGCTGAGGAAGCAGCCGATAAGGAATACTATGGCAGGCAGGAAGGACTGGAAGCTCTGGGCAGAACTCTTTACGGCAGAAGCTACGTATGCGCCAGCGCCGAGGGAATCGGTCATTGACTTGAGGGACCAGGCGCAGGTCAGTATCAGTATTGCCGGGACCATGGCCTTGAAGCCTTCGGGCAGCATGCCCATCATTTCGGAGAAGCTCATAAGCTTGCGCAGCTGATAAAATACGATGGTTATGACGAGGGCGAAGGAGGAGCCCAGCATAAGGCCTACGGAAGCGTCGGAGCCTGAGAAGGAGGTGACTATGTTGTGATAACCCTCGCTGGCAGGGTCAAAGAATCCGCCGGAGTATATCATGCCGGTGACGCAGGCTACAATTAGCACGATTATTGGCAGCACAAGGTCTATTACACGGCCGTTAGGATTGGCCTCAGTTGCTTCGGCTGAAGCATAGGGGTTTTTGCCGGAGAAAAGGTCGCCATTCTTAGCGTTACACTCGCATTTGCCCATGGGGCCGAAGTCAGTCTTCAGCAGCACCAGCCCTATCATAAGTGTGATGGTGAGAAGGGCATAGTAGTTGAAGGGAATTGCCTTGATAAAAAGGGTGAGTCCGGAGCCGTCCTCCACGTATGAGGAAACGGCGGCAGCCCATGAGGAGATAGGTGCGATAATGCACACAGGAGCCGCGGTGGCATCTATAAGATAAGAAAGCTTTGCGCGGGACACGTTGTGCTTATCCGTCACGGGGCGCATTACGGAACCGACGGTAAGGCAATTGAAGTAGTCGTCTATGAATATCAGTATGCCGAGGGCTATGGTAGCCAGCTGGGCGCCTGCGCGGGACTTTATGTTCTTGGCGGCCCAACGACCGAAGGCGGCGCTTCCGCCAGCCTTGTTCATAAGGCATACCATGACGCCGAGTATGACCAGAAATACCAGTATGCCCACATTATAGGAATCGGACAGTACGGATACTATGCCGTCGTTGAAAACGTGCAGAATTGTACCTTCAAAGGAGAAGTTGGAGTAGAGCAGGCCGCCTGCCAGTATGCCCACGAACAGGGAAGAGTAGACCTCCTTCGTTACCAGTGCCAGAGTAATGGCGATTACGGGCGGAAGAAGGGCCCAAGGAGTGTTGTAGAAGCGCTCCGTGCCAAGCTCAGCGCCTGGGGTGGCGAAAGCGGCTATGCAGAGCACTATCAGCGTAATGGCTACCATTATGATAGTAGGCAGCGTCTTGCGGGTAGATAGTTTCATTTGGTTTTCCTCCATAAAGATCGAGTCAAAAAATAAAGAAGCCATGATCTTTGTGAACCGCAAAAATCATGACTAAAAATACATCAAATATAAATTATATTATACCGTGCATACCATGACAGCGCTCCACTTTTACGTGACAGTCCAGAGGATATTCTCCCACTGGCCCAGCGCCGGCACTCAGGCATTATGCCGGTACTTCGGCAAAGGACCCTTTCCGCCCCGCGGTGCCTGCCGCTCGTGTGTAGGGCCTAATAATGTCCTCTGCGCCTCTATCATTTGCTATATACAATTATAGTAATAAAAATACATATGTCAACAAGTAATTTACAGTTCGTTAGGCCCTGTGTTACAATTTACGGGTAAAGTTTTTTATATGTTTTTGATTGGGAGACAAAATGAAGATAAAGACCGCATATATGGACATTGAGGAAGTGCTGGCACAACCGGTACAGCAGCACGTATATCCTAAACGGCCAAATATATTTTTCAGAACGCTGCTGCGGGCGGTATCCGCGCCGGATCTGAAAGCAACAAATTTTAAATACCGTGAATTTGGAATGGAAAGGCTGGGGAAAAAAGAGCCGTGCCTGATACTTATGAACCATTCGAGCTTCATAGATCTCAAGATAGCCTCTACGGTGCTTTACCCCAGACCCCTAAATATTGTCTGTACATCCGATGGCTTTGTGGGCAAGGAGCGGCTTATGAGAAGCCTGGGCTGCATACCTACCCGCAAGTTCGTAACGGATACCCAGTTGGTACGGGATATGATGTTTGCACTGAAAAAGCTGAAAAGCTCCATACTTATGTATCCCGAGGCAAGCTATACATTTGACGGTACCGCTACGCCGCTGCCTGCGGGCCTGGGCAAGTGCGTCAAACTCATGGGAGTGCCTGTGGTGATGATACGCACCTACGGCGCCTTCGCGCGGGATCCGCTCTATAACGGCTTGAGGCTGCGCAAGGTAGACGTATCTGCGGATATAAGCTACATACTTTCTCCGGAGGACATAAGGGCAAAGACGGCCGAGGATATAAACGTTATACTTTCCGAGCAGTTCTCCTTCGACAACTTCAAATGGCAGCAGGAAAACAACGTTATAATAAGCGAACCTTTCCGCGCCGAGGGGTTGAACCGCGTGCTGTACAAATGCCCGCACTGCGGTGCGGAGGGCTCCATGGAATCCGGTGGAGCAGATATACTGTGCAATGCCTGCGGCAAGGGCTATACACTTACGGAATACGGCTTTATGGAAGCAAAGGAAGGAAAGACGGAATTTCCTCACATACCCGATTGGTACGCATGGGAGCGGGATTGCGTGAGGCAGGAAATTTTGAAGGGCAGCTATAAGCTGGACGTTCCGGTGGACATATACATGATGGTAAATACCAGAAAGGTATACGGTATAGGAGAAGGCAGGCTGACCCACGGTGAAAACGGCTTCCGCCTTACGGGCTGCAATGGAAAGCTGGATTATCATCAGCACCCGCTGGCCAGCTACAGCCTGTATTCGGATTATTTCTGGTATGAGATGGGCGACGTCATATGTATAGGGGATGCGGCGGCGCTGTACTACTGCTTCCCAAAGGGCTGCGGTGATATAGTCGCAAAGACGCGTCTTGCAACAGAGGAGCTTTACAAGATAAAAAAAGCTGCGCAATAGAGAATAAAGCCGAGGCTGATAAAAAGTGGCGTTAAGCCACTTTTTTAACAGCCCCGGCTCAGTGTATTTTGACTTGGCCTAGCCGCCAAGATATGCTTTCTTGACGGCGTCGTTGTGAAGAAGTTCGTCCGCATCGGAGGAGAGGACTATCCTGCCGGTTTCCAGAACATAGCCCCGGTTTGCGATAGAGAGGGCCATCTGTGCATTCTGCTCCACAAGGAGGATAGTAACGCCGGACTGGTTCAGCTCCTTTACGATGTCGAATATCTGGTCGACCAGTATAGGTGCGAGGCCCATGGAGGGCTCGTCAAGCATCATGAGCTTGGGGCGGGACATGAGAGCTCGACCCATGGCAAGCATCTGCTGCTCGCCGCCGGAGAGAGTACCCGCGACCTGTTTGCGGCGCTCCTTAAGGCGGGGAAAACGCTCATAGACGTGCTCTATGGCGGCGTTGACAGAATCATTGGGCTGTGTAAAGGCGCCCATTTCCAGGTTTTCCTCAACGCTCATGCGGGAGAATACCCGCCGCCCCTCAGGAACGTGCGCTATGCCCATCTCGACGATCCTGTGCGGCGGTGCCGACTTCAGATTATGATCCTGAAATAAAACGCTGCCGGTCTTTGTGTGCAGAAGGCCGGATATGGTCTTCAGTATAGTGGACTTGCCAGCGCCGTTTGCACCTATCAGGGTTACTATCTCGCCTTCGTTTACTTGGAAGCTTACGTTCTTTATGGCGTGTATTGCGCCGTAATATACGTTGATGTTATCAACTTTAAGCATTTTTTGCCTCCTTGCCGCGGCCCAGGTAAGCCTCTATGACGAGTGGGTTGGACTTTATCTCGTCAGGCGTGCCTTTAGCGATTATTTTGCCGTAATTCAGAACCGCGATTCCCTCGCAAATGCCCATGACCAGATTCATGTCGTGCTCTATGAGCAGGATAGCCAGGTGGAAGGTATCGCGTATCTTCTTTATGTTCTGCATAAGCTCTGCGGTTTCGGAGGGGTTCATGCCCGCGGCAGGCTCGTCCAGCAGCAGCACCTTGGGGCTGGTGGCCAGAGCCCGGACTATCTCAAGCCTTCGCTGAGCACCGTAGGGCAGGGAGCCGGACTCCCAGGAAGCCATGTGCTGCATGTCGAATATGGAGAGCAGTTCCATTGCGGTCTCGTGGGCCTTCTTTTCGGCGGACCAGTAGGACGGGAGCCGAAGCATGCTTGCAGCCAGGGAGGACTGGCAGGCGTTGTGCAGGCCTATCTTTACGTTGTCCTCAACGGAAAGCTTGGAGAACAGGCGGATATTTTGGAAGGTTCGGGCAATTCCCAGCTGGTTGAGCTGCCAGGTTTTTTTCCCGCGGGTGTCTATGCCGTCTATCAGTATGACGCCGTGGGTTGGCTGGTAAACGTTGGTCAGCAGGTTAAATACGGTGGTCTTGCCCGCACCGTTAGGGCCTATAAGGCCGGATATCTCGGTGCGGCCCAGCATTATACTGAAATCCTCAACGGCGTGCAGACCGCCGAAGTCTATCCCAAGGCGGTGTACCTCAAGTATGGTTTTTGAAGAAAGATCTCTTTCTGGAATTATGGAATGGCTTGGTACGGGAACCATCTTATCCATTACTTGTCACCTGCCTTTTCTTTTTTGCCTTTGCCCTTCCTGAAGAGCTTGCCCATGCGTGCCTTGTCAATGAGCCCGGTAAGGGAGAAGTCGTACTGGCCCATAAGGCCGGAGGGCTTGAATATCATTACTACGATGAGCAGCAGAGAGTAAGCTATCATGCGGTAGTCGGAGAATGCTCTAAGCACCAGTTCAGGTACTGCTGTAAGCACGGTTGCGGATACTATTGAGCCTACCATGGAACCCATGCCGCCAAGAACTACCATTACCAGTATTTCTATGGACTTCATGAAGCCGAAGCTGGAGGGATTCAGTATGCCAAGGTAGCTTGCGTACAGAGCGCCCGCTACGCCTGCAAATATGGCGGATACCGTAAAACCGAGGGCCTTATAATAGGTAAGGTTGATGCCCACTGAGTCGGCAGCTATCTCGTTTTCGCGCACTGCCAGTATGGCCCTGCCGTGCTTGGACTTCATAAGGGTATGAATGAGAAAGCACACTATGCCCACGCAAAGGAAGCAGTTGAAGAAGCTGGTGTACTTGGGTATGTTCTTCAGGCTGGCCGCACCATAGGTGAAGTTGAAGCCCAATACGCTGTCGATGTTCAGAAGCACCACGCGGATTATCTCGCCAAAGCCAAGGGTGATTATGGCAAGATAGTCGCCTTTGAGGCGCAGCGCGGGGATACCTATCAGTATGCCGAATATGCCGGATACAATGCCCCCGAGTATTATGCCGAGAGGGAATGCTACAAACTCGGGCAGATTGGGTACTGCCCTGAGGAACAGGGCGGAAGCGTATGCGCCTACAGCCATGAAGCCTGCATGGCCCAAAGGCAGCTGTCCGAGGTAGCCTGTAGCTACGTTCAGTGATACGGCGAGGATTATGTTGATGCCGCACAGCACTATAACTTTAGTGTAGTAGTTCGGTACACTGCCGCCCGTTATGAGGGCGTTCACGCCGAAGAGAAAAACCGCGAATATGGCCAGGTTGATAGCGTAGCGGAGAAGCATGGGGAGGGGCTTTTTGATCTTATCCATTGTACTTTCCTCCTTATACCTTTTCCTGTATCTCGTGGCCCATAATGCCTGTAGGCTTTACAAGCAGCACCACTATCAGTATGGCGAATACTATGCCGTCCTTCCATACGGAGAGGCCTACGGCGGAGACCATCGCCTCGGCAAGGCCTATGGCCAAGCCGCCTACCATTGCGCCGGGTATGGAACCTATGCCGCCAAGAACTGCCGCTACGAAGGCCTTAAGGCCCAGCATGGAGCCCATGGTGGGAGTAGCCTGGGGATAGGCTGCGCAGTACAGCACTGAGGCTATGCCCGCGAGGGCGCTGCCCAACGCGAAGGTGAAGGATATGGTGCGGTTCACGTTGATGCCCATGAGCTGAGCGGCGCCGGTATCCTCGGATACGGCGCGCATGGCCTTGCCCATCTTTGACTTTTTAACGAGCAGCGTCAGGGCGGCCATTGATATGGCGGTGACTATCAGCGTGATTATGGCTGTCCAGGACACATCTATGCTGCCTATGGATATGGTAGAGGTGGGCATAAAGCTGGGCATTGACTTTGCGCCTGCGCCGAACACCAGCTGTGCAAGGTTCTCAAGGAGATAGGATACGCCTATGGCAGTAATGAGCAGGGAAAGGCGGGGGCTTTGGCGCAACGGCGCGTAAGCGACCTTTTCTATGGATACGCCCAACAGCACGCATACGAATATCGCCGCAATGATCGCCAGGATGGGGTTACCGGCAAATCCGCATAGGCAGAACCAGGCGGCGTATGCACCTACCATTATGATATCCCCGTGGGCGAAATTAAGCAGCATGATTATGCCGTAGACCATGCTGTACCCGAGAGCGACAAGCGCGTATATCGAGCCTGACTGAAGTCCGTTCACTACCTGCCTGAGGATCAGGGAAAGTGTATTCATCAGATTCCTCCAAAGTGCGCCCAGCCCCCAAGGCAGGCCTTACGGGGCAGGGCGTTTTTATCGTTAGGGTATTTACTTAAGTAGGTAAGAAGATTAGAAGGTCTCCTTGTATACGGCCTCGCCATTGGTGATGGTCATGATTACGGCGTCCTTGATGGGATTGTTGTTCGCATCGAAGGTATATCCTGCCTCACTGGTGATGCCTACTACGCTTGCACCTTCAGTTTTGATGGCGTCGATTACTGCCTGCTTGTAGGCGTCGCTGGCGGGAGCTTCGCCGGTCTCCTCGGCCTTAGCCAGTGCTGCGCACATTACCATGGCGGCGTCGTAGGCGTTGGCTGCGAACATATTCAGCGTATCTGTGCCGTAGGCTGCGGTATAGGCTTCCTCAAAGGCTTTTACAGCGTCTGTGGAGCCGGGTGCGTAAGCGGAGCAATAGAAGGTGCCCTCAAGCTCTTCGGCAGAGGCGTACTTCACAACGCCGTCCCAACCGTCGCCGCCCAGAAAGGGAACAGTGAGGCCAAGGGCACGTGCCTGCTTGACAATCATACCGTCATCCTCGTAGTAGTTGGGGCAGAAGATGAATTCGGGATCTGCGGCCTTGATGTTGGTCAATTGAGCATTGAAGTCCTTGTCGCCCTTGGCATAGCCTTCTTCGGCTACAATGGTCATGCCCAGTTCTTCGCACTTGGCCTTGAAAGCCTCGTTCAGGCCTGCGGCGTAGTCGTTGCCGGTCTGAACGATGACAGCGGCCCTGGTGTAACCCAGCTTTTCATTGGCGTATTGAGCCATCTTTTCACCCTGGAAGGGGTCGATGAAGCAGGTGCGGAATACGTTGGTATAAACAGAACCGTCATCGGGGTTTACGGTAACTGCCTCGGCAGTGGCGGAGGCGGTGATCATGGGCATATTGACGGCATTTGCCTCGCCGGCAACAGCAATGGTGTTGGATGTGATAACGTCGCCGATGAAGGCGGTGATGCCCTCGTCTACTTCGCGGTTGAAGGCGTTGATGGCTTCGGCATCATCGCCCTTGTTGTCGTAGGAGATGAGCTCGATCTTTTTGCCGTTGATGCCGCCCTCGGCGTTTACCTTGTCAAAATAGAGGGTAGCGCCGTTCTTTACAGCCAAACCGTAAACGGCGAGGTCTCCGGTATAGGGCCCCAGCAGGCCGACCTTGATGGTATCGCCGGAAGCGGCGGAGCCTACAGCCTCATTGCCGCCCTCAGCGGCGGGGGCTGAACAGCCTGCGAAGCATACAAAGGCCATTACGACGGCCAGGACGGTACAAAGTACTTTTTTCATTGTTTTGGTTCCTCCAAATAAAATTATTTTTAAATAAAAACGGCGGCTCCGCTTTGCGGAACCGCCGTCATTTAACACCATTTATGCTAAATTCGATCCTCTCCACAAAGCATTCTTATTTTCGGTAATAATGCATATGCAAATAATGGAAATAAGGGATATAAGGAAAACGCCCAGCTGTATGCTGAGCGCGTTAATAACCAGTACAGAGGCAGCCATAGATGCAGCACAAGAAGCCTTGGCGTTGACCATGGCATTGGCTGTCGCGGACTTAGTGGACTTGAACATCTTTGGCGTCTCCTTTCGTTTACTTCGTTTTGTTTACGATGCGGCAATTTTAGCACCATATGATAAACCTGTCAATAGAAAATAATATATTTTTTTTGATAAATCTTTATGCATAGTACCGAATAGTCTGTTTTATCCGCGAAATGCGGGCGTAAACCCGGACGAAAAAATAAAAGCTTTTAAGAACGGCGGTGAAGCATAAAAAATGCGTTGCAGCTATTGCCATATAACACAAGTTATTGTATAATTTCCATATTAGGGAAACTATATATATGGTGGTATGATTTGATGGATAAAACTCATGTAACTATAAATGTGGCGGGGCAGGAGCTTCGCCTTTCAGCCGACGACAGCGAAGCATATATCCGCAAGATAGCCGGATATGTAAACGATAAGGTGGATGAGGTACAGCGTTCCTATCCCAACCTTAGCACGGCAAACTGCCTCATAATGGCCGCGCTGAACCTTTCGGACGAGCTGCATAAGCTGCGCGAGGATTACGATGCCTTGGATTCACGCATATCCGAGCTTAGAGAAATGCCAAGGCAGCAGTCTCCTGTCAAGCGCCCCTTTGAGAGCAAGGCTACCGTAGGGGTAAAGTAATAGTTATATCCGCAAATACGCGGCTCGGGGCTTATCCTGGGCCGCTTTTTTAAAGGCTGGTTTATTTATGATGGAGCTTCTTTCCCCGGCGGGCAGCCGGGAGGCATTGATTGCCGCCGTGCAGAACGGGGCGGACGCGGTATACTTTGGCGGCAGCATGTTCAATGCCAGAAGGTTCGCGGCGAATTTTGACGACCATGGGCTTATTTCTGCCATAGACTACTGTCACGAGAGGGGCGTAAAGGTAAATATTACGCTGAACACCCTTTTGCTTGACAAGGAAATATCCAAGGCGTTGAAATACGCCGAATTTTTATGCAGAACAGGAGCCGACGCTGCTATAGTGCAGGATATGGGTCTTGTAAGCCTTATACGTAAAAATATTCCGGAGCTTCCCCTACACGCCAGCACACAGATGGGAATACACGAGCTGAACGGCGCAAGGGAGGCTGAGAAGCTGGGCCTTGAGCAGGTGGTGCTATCCCGGGAGGTGCCGCTGGGGGAGATCGAGTATATACATAATAATACGCCTATAGCCCTCGAGGCCTTTGCCCACGGGGCGCTTTGCATGAGCTTTTCAGGCGCCTGCCTGCTTTCCTCAATGGCGGGAGAAAGAAGCGGCAACCGCGGCACCTGCGCACAGCCCTGCCGCAAACGCATGGGGCTTGAATATATGCCGGGCAGAGACGAATACGACCTGAGCCTTGGCGACCTTTGTATGATAGAACATCTTGCGGAGCTGAAACAAGCCGGCGTAAGCTGCATAAAATTAGAGGGCCGCATGAAGAGGGCGGAATACGTTGCGGTGGTGACGCGGGCGTACCGGGACGCGCTGGACGGCGCGGATAAAGCCGAGATATCCCGGCATAAGAAGCGCATGCTGGATATGTTTGATCGCGGCGGCGGCTGCACAGGCTACTTTTACGGAGACAACGCCCATACCGGGTGCATAGCCGTAAGCGATAGATCAAAGGAACTTATCGAAGAAGCGGCAAACAGCTACGCTAAGGATACACGCAAGCAGCCTGTAGATATGGAACTGCATATGCGCGTAGGTGAGGCTGCAAGGCTTGCCATGCGCTTAGGCGGCGATAATGTGGAGGCCGTGGGCGACGTTGTACAGCCCGCCCAAAAACCTCAAACCGCCGAAAGGTATATGGAACAGACCCGAAAGCTGGGGGATACGCCATTTATATGCGCAGGCATAAGGGCGGATATCGACGAAAAGGCATTTCTTCCTATGAGCGCGGTGAACGCCCTGCGCAGAGACGCTTCCGCTAAGCTTTTGGAGTCTCTGCATCGGAGAAGAAGCTGCGACAGCGGCGATATTCCAAAGCTTAAAAACCAGCCTGCGGAGCACACCCGGATAACCGCCATAGCGAGTACGCTGGATCAGGCGAAGGCGGCATTCGGTGCGGGAGCCGACGAGGTGGCGCTGGAGCCCTGGGAATTTCACATTGCAGCCTTTGAGGCAGCTGCGGCGTTTAAAGGAAGCAAGAAGCTTTTGATATCCCTTCCCGTGGCAATAATAAGCCATAAGGAAGCGGAAAAGATTATGAAGATAATCGGAAGCGGCCTTATAGACGGCGGCATAGCGGCCAATGTTGGCCAGCTCGAGCTTATAAGAAGCCTGCCGCTCAGGATAGCGGGGACACAGATGAATGCCATGAACGGCTATACCGTGCAGGCATATAAGAATATGGGCTTTGACAGAGTGACGCTTTCGCTGGAACTTACCAAACCCCAGCTGCGGGATATTTCAGGGGCCGGCACTGCTGTAAGCGTATACGGCAGGGCGCAGCTGATGCAGCTTCGCCATTGCCCGGTGAAAGAGTACAGGGGTTGCCGCAGCTGCGATGGCTTCCCGGGGAAAATGGTCGATGAGGGTGGCAGGGAATTCCCCCTGTGCAACGTGCGGCAGGAAGACGGCTGCCTGGTGCGGCTGCTCAACTGCCTGCCCACCGATATAACGGACCTATACGGCGAGCTGCCAAAGCCTGAGGCCGTACAGCTTGCATTTTACGATGAAGGTCCTGAAAAGGTACGGGAGCGCATAGCAGCTGTCATGGCGGCGAGAGACGGCAGAAAGGTATCCCCGGCTAAAAACGCCACCCGCGGCCATTGGAACAGGGCAGTAGATTAAATTCGGAGATGAATATGCAGGAAAAGGTTTTAAAAACACTTGAATACGACAAAATAGCCGAAATGCTGAAGGCTAAAACCGTGACCTGCGCAGGCGCCGAGCTTGCAGAGGGCATTGAGCCTTACGATACATTTGACAAGGTAAAATCCGCGCTGGCATTTACGGCCGAGGCGGAAACGGTAATTATACGCACCGGCCATTCTCCCATAGACAGTTTCCCTGATATGCGGGAATGCCTGAAGCGCATACATGCGGCGCTGTTCGTATCTCCCGTCGAGCTCATGGGCATATCCCGCTGCCTGCGCGTTTCCCGTCTCGCAAAGGAGGCCGTCGAGAGGGAAGAAAACGTTCCGCTCCTCAGCAACCTTGCGGGGTACATCTCTACCCACCGTTCTGTAGAGGAGGAGATAGATCGATGCATACTTGGCGAGGAGGAGATATTCGACGGGGCGTCACCGGAGCTTTCGAGAATACGCCGCTCCATGCGTCAGACAAACGATAAGGTGCGCGAG
The DNA here is from genome assembly GCA_004557245.1 of Clostridiales bacterium. GTDB lineage: Bacteria > Bacillota > Clostridia > Christensenellales > CAG-138 > SFEL01. The sequence goes on from SFEL01000004.1 coordinate 41,211, forward strand.
CGGCTGGGCAGCATGATACGCTCTGCCGCTTACTCGAAATACCTTCAGGAACCGCTAATAACCATACGCAACGGCAGGTTTGTTATCCCTGTAAAGCAGGAATACCGCCAGAATGTGCCGGGGCTAATACACGATCAATCCGGCAGTGGGGCGACGCTATTTATTGAGCCTGCCGCGGTGGTGGAGCTTGGCAACCAATATAAAAAGCTTATAGCCGAGGAGCAGCAGGAGATAGAGCGTATACTTTCCGAGCTTACCGCCATGGTAGCGCCCTACGGCAGCGAGATAAACGAGAATATAAGAATCCTGGGCGATATGGATCTGGCGTTTGCCAAGGCCAAGCTGGCCCGGGACATGAACGCTACGGAGCCGAATCTCAATCATACCGGCTATATACGTATAGTGCAGGGGCGTCACCCTCTCATACCTAAGGAAGCGGTGCGGCCAATAGACATATGGCTGGGCCGCGATTTCAGGACGCTTATAATCACAGGCCCAAACACGGGCGGCAAGACGGTAACGCTGAAGACTGTGGGACTATTTGTGCTCATGACCCAGAGCGGCATGTTCATACCTGCGGACATTGGCAGCGAGATATCCGTATTCGACAGCGTATATGCAGACATAGGCGATGAGCAGTCAATAGAGCAGTCCCTTTCCACCTTCTCCTCCCATATGACGAACATAGTAGGCATACTGAAGGGCGCTGACGGCAGGTCGCTGGTGCTTCTGGACGAGCTGGGAGCAGGCACCGACCCGGTAGAAGGCGCGGCCCTTGCAATAAGCATACTGGAGGAGCTTCATTCACGCAATACCGTCACCGTGGCCACTACCCATTACAGCGAGGTCAAGGCATTTGCACTCACCCATGACGGAATAGAGAACGCCTCCATGGAGTTTGACGTTGACAGGCTGTGTCCCACGTACAGGCTTTTTATAGGCATACCGGGCAAGTCTAACGCGTTCGAGATATCCAAGCGGCTGGGACTGAACGACGGCGTAATAGACAGGGCCAAGACATATCTGAAGGGCGAGGACGTGCGCTTCGAGGATATAATATCCAGCGCCCAGAGCCGCTATCAGCTGGCGGAGGAAGAGCGGGCGATGGCAAGCGCGGCACGGCGCGATCTTGACAAGCTCCGCCAGGAGACCGAAACTGAGCGCAGAAAGCTGGAGGCAGACAGGGCGAAGTATCAGGCGAAGGCAAAGGATGAGGCGCGGCGCATAGTTGAGGATACGCGCCGTGAGATGGATAAGCTGATAGCCGATATCCGCAGCATAAAGGGCGTGGACAGGAGCGCCGCAGACAGGGTGATACAGCAGTCCCGTGACGCTCTTCGCAAGCGCCGGGACGACCTTGCCGAAAAGCTGGTGCTTAACAAAGAGGACGGCACCAAGCCGCCCAAGACAGTCAATCCTGGGGATACGGTCAGAATAGTGTCTCTCGATAAAAAGGCAACGGTGCTTTCCAAGCCTGACTCAAAGGGCGAGGTTCAGGTACAGGCGGGTGTAATGAAGCTCAACGCAAAGCTTGCGGATCTTCGCATGATGCAGGACGACACACCGCAAAAGGGCGTGGGCAAAATACGTCTCGAGAAGGATCGCCAGGTAGGAATGGAGCTGGACATCAGGGGAATGCTGGTGGACGACGCAATACTGGTGGTGGACAGGTACATAGACAACGCGGTGCTTTCCGGCCTTACGGAGATAAATATCATACACGGCAAGGGCACGGGCGCATTGCGTGCCGGAATACAGGATTACCTCCGCACAAACAAGCGGGTGAAATCCTTCCGACTCGGCAACTACGGCGAGGGCGACGCGGGCGTAACAGTGGTTACGCTAAAGGAAACAAAACAGTGACAAGTGCCGTAAAACGGCTGATTTGGACTGTTTTTGCAGATTTATTCATACCAGGTTCATATTTGGGTGGTATCATTTATGATAGCAGTTTCAGAGTGCCTGAGCGGCAGGCCATGCCGCTATGACGGCAGGGCAAAACCGGATAAAGGGGCGCAGGAGCTGGTAAAAGCAGGCGCCGTATGCATATGTCCGGAGGTGCTGGGCGGCCTTGATACGCCCCGCTCACCTGCCGAGATACAGGGCGGCGACGGGTTCGACGTGCTGGATGGCAAAGCGAAGGTCGTGAATAAGGCCGGTGAAGATGTTACGGCGCAGTACGTGAAGGGTGCTGAAATAGTCCTTGAGCTATGCAAAAAGTACGGCGTTGCAGAGGCTGTGCTGAAGGAGAAAAGCCCCTCCTGCGGATCGAGCCTCATCTACGACGGCAGCTTTACGGGCACACTCAGGCCGGGCGTGGGCGTTACAGCGGCGCTGCTCCTGCGAAACGGTATAACCGTAAGGGACGAGCAAAGCTGTGCTGAAACGGGAAACAAAGCAAAATAAACGAAAGGCGAATATTACGGCAATGGATAAAAAAGCAATACTGGTAATAGATGACGACCGCAATATACTGGCGATAATAGAGATGTACCTTAAAAAAGAAGGGTGTACAGTAACCACCTGCGAGCGGGGCGACACGGCACTTGAGGCTTTCCACAAGGCAAAGCCCGACCTGGTAGTGCTGGACGTGATGCTTCCCGGTATGGACGGCTGGGGAGTGCTCGGCAAGATTCGGGAAGAGAGCGACGTGCCGGTTATAATGCTTACTGCAAAGGGCGACACTATGGACCGAATACAGGGGCTGGATCTTGGTGCCGACGACTATATGGTAAAGCCCTTCGAGGCAAAGGAGCTTATTGCCCGCATTAAGGCGGTAATGCGCAGAAGCGGCGGACAGAGCGAGGAAAAGAAAGTATCCTTCGATAATCTGGTAATATCCTTGGATAATTACTCAGTGCTGCTGGACGGCAAGCCTGTGGAAATGCCCCCCAAGGAGATAGAATTGCTGTACTTTCTCGCTTCCCGTCCGGGAAAGGTATTTACCAGGGAGCAGCTGCTGGAGCAGGTGTGGGGCTTTGACTTTTTCGGAGATTCCCGAACGGTGGACGTTCACGTGAAGCGCATTCGGGAAAAGCTGGGCGAGAGGGACGAGTGGCAGCTCAAGACCGTATGGGGCGTGGGCTATAAGTTTGATGTTGCTAAGTAGACAAGATTTTTAACGGGAACATTGGCTATATGTTCAAAACGCTGTTTTCAAGAATGCTGGCTACATACCTTTCGGTGACGCTGGGGCTGCTGATTCTCCTCGGCTTTACCGTAGGCACCGTGTTTCAGAACCAGTACAAAACCGAAAAACGCGACGAACTCAAGCGCGAAGCCCAGGAGATAAGCGCAACTGTGACGGAACGCTACATAGACAGCGCCAAGCGTGCCATGGCTGAAAAGGAACTCCTGACAATCGCAAGAAAGTATGATGCCATGGTCATACTTCAGTTTGCGGACGAGAGCCTTGGACGATGCGTGTTCATCGACGAGGAATCTACTGCAAAATGGGCGGGCTGCGACGATATGGATATATCAAGCATCACCAGCGGCATACTTTACGGCGGCCAAAAGACCGAGGTAAGAAAAATGCTGGGAGACAGGGTAGACATGCCCACCATGTCGCTTACGGGGCCTATAACGAATGAAAACGGCAGGGTGATAGCGGCTTTGGTGCTGCATACGGATACCAGCCGTATACAGGAGTCCATTCGTCAGGTTACTATGGACGTAATATTGTATTCCTGCATAGGAGTGGTGCTGGCGATGCTCGCGGTATCGTATATCACGGGCAAAATGACAAAGCCTATCACCGAGATGAACAATATCGTGATGCGCTACTCCAAGGGAGAGTTCGACCTCCGCGTAAAAAGCGAGGGTACGGACGAGGTAGCCCAGCTCGGGAAAAGCTTCAATATAATGGCATCGGAGCTTAACACGCTGGAGGAGGCCAGAAGAAGCTTTGTGGCCAACGTTTCACACGAGCTGAGGTCGCCGCTCACCTCGATGAGGGGCTTCCTCGAGGCTATGCAGGACGGCACTATAGCGCAGGAGGATTACGCCAAGTATCTGGAGATAGTCATAAACGAGAACCGGCGCATGACGTCAATGGTGAACGACCTGCTGGATCTTGCCAGAATAGAGTCCGGCCAGGTAGTGATAAAGAAAGAAGTATTTGACATAAACGAGCTGATAGTGAGGACCATGCTCACATTCGAGGCGAGGGTGGACGCCAAAAAGCTCAATGTGGAGCTGGATATGAAGCCGGAGAAGATAGCCGTCGAGGCGGACCCCGGCCAGATAGCCCAGGTGGTGCGGAATCTCATAGATAACGCCATAAAGTTTACGCCGGAGGGCGGCAGCCTGTGGCTTATCACCAAAGTAAAGAAAAAGGTCGTTACGGTAACGGTCAAGGATTCCGGCAAGGGCATAGACGCCGACAGCATACCGCATCTGTTCGAGAGGTTCTACAAGGCGGAAAAGGCCCATACGCCCGGAGAAAGCGCCGGCACCGGACTCGGCCTTGCCATAGTAAAGCGAATAATAGATCAGCACGATCAGGATATAACCGTGGAGTCGGAGCCGGGAAAGGGAACGAGCTTTACCTTTACCCTCAACGCCGCGGAGCGAAGCGTCAAAGGCGCGGCACAGAAAAAAGCTTAAACACTTGGAGGCAGTATATGGAAGAATACAGTGAAATGAACGGACAAAACGATGAGCAGAACACCGGCGGCGAGTTCGGCGGCAGTTATTATCAGCACAATGCCATGCCAAGGGAAAAGAAGAGCAGGCAAAACAGCTGTGCGGGTTACATACTCGTAGGTATACTCTGCCTGCTGGTTGGCATAGCTGTGGGCAGCTGCACAACGACGCTGGCCATATCCGGCATAAAGGAGGCGGCGGAGAGCGTACTTCCCGGCGAGGATAAGGGCAGCGGGGACAACGATGACAGCGGCTTCAGCTTTGAGTGGCATTTTGGAGGGAAAAAGCCGGAAAACAATAGGCCCGCCAAGGATGAAGAATATCAGGAGCCTGAAAAAAAGCAGTATACCGGACGCGAAATGCCGGTGCTGGACGGGCAGGTCCCCATCATTTCAGATACAGCAAACCCCGCTCCGGACATAGTGGAGCAGACCTTTGAGGGTGTGGTAGGGGTCAATTCATACGAAAAGGTAAAGGACAAGGACGAGCTTGAGGGCTACGGCAGCGGCTTCGCGATTTCAAGCGAAGGCTACATCGTGACAAATGCCCACGTTATAAAGGGTGCGAGCAAGGTAACCGTCACTTTACCGGACAACGACAAGCAGGAGATAGACGCCGAGGTGGTAGGCTACGATTCCACCATGGATATCGCTGTGCTCTATATCAGGAAGGACGGCCTGAAGCCACTGGCACTTGGCAGTGCCGAAAATGTTCGGGTGGGCGATTTCACTATCGCCATAGGAAATCCCTCCGGCAGTGAGCTTGCGGGCACGGCCACATTCGGCATAATCAGCGCAACATCCAGAAACGTAAACATTGACGGCCGCGAGAACGAATATCTGCAGACCGATGCAGCCATCAACCCCGGCAACAGCGGCGGCCCTCTGCTCAATATGAAGGGCGAGGTAATAGGTATAACTACTGCGAAGAACATATTTGCCGGCTATGATGAGTATGGCAACACCATAAGCGCCGAGGGCCTCGGCTTTGCCATACCGATCGATAAGGCTGTGGAGGTGGCGGAGGAGCTGATAACTCAAGGCCACGTTGTTCGTCCCGGTATGGGCATAAACGTGATCGAGATAACTGAGGAAAATGCGGAAAAGTATGATCTGCACAGCGGTATACTGATCTACAGCGTAACCAAGAATGGCCCCGCGCACAAGGCGGGTCTCAGGGTGGACGACATAGTGACAGCCTACGACGGCATAAACGTTACTACCCAGGGCGACTTCGTGGATTACATTAAGGATAAGCGGGTAGGGGATACGGTAAGCTTAGAGATCATAAGGGGCGACGAGGAAATTACTATAGACGTCACCCTGGGAGACATTAACGAGTTGGGCGACGAGCTGGTCGGCAACAGGACTTCAAGCCTGTTTGACTAAATAAGCGTCAAATATGCTAATAAATCCGATAAAAACAGTTTACAAAAGGCGGATTTATCTGGTAAACTATTTGTTGGTGCTTTATGCGCGCTTTGGCGCAAAAATGCGCACGAATAAGTTATTCAATTATTTATATTACACCTTAGGGGGATTGAAATGAAGAACTATACCGCAGCAAACATCCGCAACATAGGAGTATTCGGCCACGGCGGCGAGGGCAAGACCACTCTTACCGAGGCCATGCTCTTCAATGCCGGGCTCCTCGAGCGTCTCGGCAAGGTTGAGAACGGAACCACCACTACCGACTACGATCCCGAGGAAGTAAAGCGCACTATCTCCATCAACTGTGCTCTTGCTCCTTACGAGTGGAAGGACGTAAAGGTAAATATCATAGACGCTCCCGGTTTCTTCGATTTTTACGGTGAAGTTACTGCGGCAATGGCAATGGCTGACTCCGCTCTGATCGTCGTCGGTGCCGTATCCGGCCCCGTTGTAGGCACCGAGAAGGCCATGGATATGTGCAAGAAGTCCGGCAAGGCCCGCATGATCGTAGTAAATCAGATGGACCGCGAAAACGCCAACTTCGATAAGGTCATGAATGAGCTGAACGAAAAGTTCGGTCCCAGCGTAGTTCCGATTCAGCTGCCCATAATGGAAGGCGGCAAGCTGGTAGGCTATGTGGACACCGTTCATATGATTGCCAAAAAGTACGATGGCAAGGGCGAGAAGGATTGTGATATCCCCGCCAATCTGTCCGCACGCGCGCAGGAAGTCTATGAGGCCCTCACCGAGGCAGCCGCCGAGACGGATGAAGCCCTTATGGAGAAGTTCTTTGAGGAAGGGGAGCTCTCCCGCGAGGAGATAATCTCCGGCCTGAATAACGGTATTCTGGGCGGCGACATTACCCCTGTTTGCTGCTGCGCTGCACAGCCCAATATTGGCGTATGCACCCTGATGGACAATCTTGTCAAGTACATGCCTCCCGCCTCCATGGCTAAGGCTCCCAAGGCCGTCAATCCCAAGACCGGAGACGCAGTCGAAGTGAAGCAGGACGGCAAGTTTGCGGCTCAGGTCATCAAGACCGTTATTGACCAGTTCGGCAAGTATTCCATACTTAAAGTATACAGCGGCGTTCTCAGCGCAGATGTTGTTCCGTACAATACCCGTGAAGAAAAGTCCGAGAAGCCCTCTGCCCCTGGCATTATGCGCGGCAAGAAGGTCACTCCCGTCGATAAGCTCATCGCTGGCGATATAGGCGTACTGTCCAAGCTTCAGTATACCGCTACCGGCGACACCCTGTGCGACGCTTCCGCACCTGTGCAGTTTGAAGCCATCAAATTCCCTGAGCCCTGCATCAAGCTGGCCGTTTCCGCCAAGAAGCAGGGCGAAGAAGATAAGGTCTTTGCCGGCCTTAACAAGCTGCTCGAAGAAGATCCAACCATGGCACTCGAGAAGAATGCCGAGACCGGCGACATGCTGCTCTGCGGTTTGGGCGAGGTGCATATTGATGTTCTCTGCGCAAAGCTGAAGAACAAGACCGGCGTAGAGGCCCAGATATCCGATCCCCGCATTCCTTACCGTGAGACTATCCGCGGAACCGCAGAGGCCGAAGGTAAGCATAAGAAGCAGACCGGCGGCAGCGGCCAGTTCGGCGTGGTCAACATGCGCTTTGAGCCTCTCACCAACGGCGAGGATTTCGAGTTTGTCAACGCCATCGTCGGCGGCGTAGTTCCTAAGGAATATATCCCCGCGGTCGAAAAGGGCACCCGAGAGGCCATGAAGCACGGCGTGCTTGCCGGTTATCCCATGATCGGAGTAAAGGCCACTCTGTTCTTCGGTAAGTATCACCCCGTGGATTCCAAGGAAGTTGCATTCAAGAGCGCCGCGCGCCTTGCTTACAAGGAAGCCTGCGCCAAAGCACAGCCTGCCCTGATAGAGCCCATCTATCAGTACAACATCACCGTTCCCAACGAGTATACCGGCGCCATCATGGGTGATCTGTCCAGCCGTCGCGGCCGTGTGCTCGGCATGAACCCCTGTGAGGAAGGTACCGAAGTAGTAGCAGAAGCTCCTCTCTCTGAGATGTTCAAGTATGCTACCGACCTGCGTTCCATGACTCAGGCCCGCGGCTCCTTTACCAGCCAGTTCGTACGCTACGAGGACGTCCCCGCTTTCGAGGCAAAGAAGATCATCGAGAACGCCCAGAAGGAAGAGGACGAGGAAGAATAATCTTCTTCGAACGCATCGGAGCAAACAACAAAGCCTGGAAATATGAAATGTCCCCCGTTTGTTAGAAAGTATTATATACTTTCTAACAAACGGGGCTTTTATATACTCAAAGGATACCTCATAGGCTTCGTTGCATAACGCTCTGCGACCGTTTTGTATAGAAAAGAATTATAGCAGGAAGTGTTGCATAATACTTTCTTATGAAATAAAAAATGCAGCTCTTTCATCTAATGCTTTTATATTGCCAAAATAAACGCTTTTTGGTACAATAATTGCAACTGAAAGCCGATGGCTTTTTCACAAATACAAGGAAAGATGCAAATAATGAGAATACTTATTGCAAATGATGACGGTATATACGCCGCGGGCATCAAGGCCATTGCAGCGGAGTTTTCAAAGAAGCATCAGGTGATGGTTGTCGCTCCGGATCATGAGCGCAGCGGCGCCAGCCATTCTATAAATCTTACGTCGCCACTCAGGATACATAAGACAGAACTTTCCGGCTTTGATAATATAGAGGCTTACAGGGTAAACGGCACACCGGTGGACTGCGTGATAGTAGGCTGCAACGCGCTGAACTTCAAGCCGGATGCAATTATAACCGGAGTGAACCACGGGTATAACCTGGGCATGGATATACATTATTCGGGCACGGTATCTGCGGCAAAGGAAGGGGCGTTAATGGGAATACCTTCAATGGCAGTATCGATGTGCAACCTTACGTCTAAAGATTTTTCGGTGCCGGCAAGGGTGGCGGCAGAGCTGTTTGACGGCTTTATCGCCAGCGGCAGCCTACTTTATAATGTAAATGTGCCCGACCTTGCCTACGGCGAGCTGAAAGGCATAAAGTTTACCGGTCTTTCAAAAAGGACATACTATTCACCATTTGAAAAACGGGTTGATCCCCGTGGATGCGAATACTACTGGTGGCCTATGCGGACGGAGTATGACGGAGATATGAAGGCTGACAACGACGAGCGCTGGACGGCCGAAGGCTTTGTTTCCGTTACGCCAATACTTACAGATTTTACGGATTACGCTGCGCTGAAGCGGCTGAATAAATAAGAAACAGACTAAGAAGGGGTCGATATCAACATGGAAAACGTGGATTTGCTCGCACGGATAAACCAGCATTACAGTTCTTTCAGCAAGGGGCAGAAGCTGCTTGCCAACTACATAATAGACAATTACGACAGGGCGGCGTTCATTACCGCATCAAAGATGGGCCGCACTGTAGGCGTAAGCGAATCTACGGTTGTCCGCTTTGCATATGCTTTGGGTTATGACGGATATCCTGCGCTCCAGCGCTCCCTTCAGGAAATGATACGCAACCGTCTTACTACGGTCCAGCGTATACAACTCACATCGGATCTTTCGCAGGATGAGGTCCTTTCCACTGTATTGAAATCAGATATAAGCAATATCAGAGCTACTATAGAGTCGGTAAATACCGCTACCTTCAATACCGTCATAGACTACATGCTCAAGGCGCGCAAGATCTATGTTGTAGGTATAAAGAGTGCGGCGCCGTTAGCACAATTCCTGGGGTATTATCTCAACTTCATACTGGACGATGTATGCATCGTCAACAGTACCGTATATGAAACGATGCTGCGCATAAGCGACAAGGACATGTGCATAGGAATAAGCTTCCCCAGATACTCCTCTAAGGCGGTGGAAGCGCTGAGCTTCGCAAGGAGCAAGGGCGCATATGTGACGGCCATAACGGACAGCATGTTTTCCCCTATAGCCGAGCTTGCGGACAGCGTACTGGTAGCGCGCAGCGATATGGCTTCCTTTGCCGATTCTCTGGCTGCCCCCTTGAGCCTTATCAATGCCCTTATAGTGGGTGCGGGCCTTCGCAGGAAGGACGAGGTGTACGAGAGATTGGATCAGCTGGAAGGCATATGGAAGAGCCACAAGGTGTACATAGCGTCCAATACAGACGATAGGGATAACGAATGAGCAGGGTAGCTGTAATAGGCGGCGGCCCGGCAGGCATAATGGCGGCAGCAGCGGCAGCGGGCTGCGGCCATGATTCAGTGTTGCTTGAAAAAAACGAAAAGCTGGGCAAGAAGCTGTTTCTTACGGGCAAGGGGCGCTGCAACATAACCAACAGCTGTGATACCGATGACTTTTTTGCCAATATACCGAGAAATCCCAAGTTTCTGTACAGTGCGCTGTACGGCTTTTCCAATACTGACATAGTTGAGCTCATAAACGCAAACGGCGTGCCTACCAAGGCGGAAAGAGGCAAGCGCATTTTTCCCGCATCGGACAAGTCCAGCGACGTTATAAAGGCGCTTACGCGGCATTTGAACAACAGCGGAGCGGAGCTCAGGCTCAATACCGAGGTATCCGGCATACGAAAGGCCGGCAGCGGCTTTGAGCTTACGGTAAACGGCTGCAGGGAGGCTTTTGACGCGGTGATAATCTGTACCGGAGGCGCGAGCTACCCAACGACGGGCTCTACCGGCTCAGGCTATACCTTCGCCCAAAAGCTTGGCCATACCGTGACGGATATACGTCCGTCTCTCATACCGCTGGCTACGGTAGAAGAGTGGCCGGGGAAATTGGCTGGGCTTTCGCTTAAAAATGTCACTCTGAGGGCGTACAACAAAAAGAACAGGCTGGTATATGAGGAACTGGGCGAGATGCTGTTCACCCACTTCGGCGTATCTGGTCCGCTGGTGCTCAGCGCCAGCAGCAGGATAGCCGACAGTCCGGAAGGTGTGCGGCTCACCATTGATATGAAACCCGGCCTTAACCCTGATGAGCTGGACAGGCGCATTTTGCGGGACTTTGAAAAGTACCAGCGTAAACAGCTTATAAACGGGTTGAACGACCTGCTTCCGTCACGGCTCATACCGGTAGTTATAAGCATATCCGGCGTGCCTGCGGAAATTAACATCAGCTCTGTAACAAAGGCCATGAGGGAGTCGCTGGTGAAAACCATCAAGTGCATACCGCTGACAGTAGATCACGCCTTGCCGGTAGAAGAGGCGATAATAACCAGGGGCGGCATAAGCGTAAAGGAGATAGATCCCTCTACCATGGAATCCAAGCTGGTTCCGGGACTGTTCTTTGCGGGCGAAATAATCGACGTAGATGGATACACCGGAGGCTTCAACCTGCAAATAGCTTACTCCACGGGTGTGCTTGCAGGCAGATCCGTAAGATAACGCGAGGTGAATGTATAATGATAAATATAGCCATAGACGGTCCTGCGGGTGCGGGCAAGAGCACGGTTGCCAGGGCGGTAGCCAAAAAGCTCGGCATACTCTACCTCGACACGGGCGCGATGTACCGGGCAATGGCGTTAAAAGCCATGCGAGAGGGTATAGACCCAAACGATAAGGAGCAGGTGCTGCCCCTTCTTGAATGTACCGAGATATATGCGAAAAATATCGGCGGAACTCAGCATACCTATCTGGACGGCGAGGATGTTTCCGGCCTTATAAGGACGCCGGAAATATCCCGGGGCGCTTCCGACATAAGCGCCATACCGGACGTGCGCATCAAGCTGGCGCAGATACAGCGCAATATCGCCCATACCTCAGATGTAGTCATGGACGGGCGGGAGATAGGCTCTTATGTGATCCCCGACTGCGAGAACAAGTTCTATGTTACCGCCTCCGTAGACGAGCGCGCCCGCCGCAGGCTGCTGGAGCTAAAAGAAAAGGGCAGGGACAACGGCATGACCGTGGAGGACATGGCGAAGGATATAGCGGAGCGCGACTACAATGACAGCCACAGGGCCTTTGCGCCATTGCTCAGGCTGCCCGAGGCGATACTTATAGACACCACCGACCTTACGATAGGCGAAGCGGTGAACGCCGTGCTTAAAAACCTTAAAAACATTGGGGCGGAGGCGCATAAGTAATGCTTTATATACTTTTCAGATATCTGCTTTGGCCGCTTTTCATGATAATAATGCGGCCTCAGGTATATAACCTGAAGGGGCTCCGGGTAAAGGGAGGAGCAATATACGCATGCAATCACTTATCCATGTTGGATCCAGTGATGATAGCATTCCTTTCTCCGCGGATAGTCCACTTCATGGCTAAGAAGGAGCTTTTCAACGGCTTGGGTAAGGTGTTCTTCAAAGGGCTCATGGTGTTTCCGGTGAATCGGCATACAGCTGATATAGCCTCTCTCAAGCGGGCTATGGAGGTGCTGAAAGATGGCAAGGTCTTCGGAATATTCCCAGAAGGCAAGCGATCAGTTACGGGCGAACTGGACGAACTGGAAAAGGGCACCGCATTCCTGGCGCTTAAATCAGGCGCGCCTGTAATACCAATGTATATCGATCCCAAGTGCTATGACTCCATGCGGTTCCGAATGATCGTAGGGGAGCCTGTGAGCAGGGAAGGCCTTGAGAACCTCAGCCGCAATGAGATGTCGGACGAGTTCACGAACCGACTTACTGCTGCCTTTGAGGGGCTTAAAGCGCGGCTGGAGGGTATGCAGTGAAAGTCATCGCGGCAAAGAACATAGGCTTCTGCTTCGGCGTGGAGCGGGCTATAGAGATAGCCCGTAAAGAGGTAGAGGACGGCGGTACCGTATACACCTACGGCGAGCTCATACATAACCTTACTGTCATAGATGAGCTTCGCGCCGAGGGGATAATACCCGCCGAGACGCTCGAAGATATACCTGCCGGCAGCAATGTCATAATACGATCCCATGGCGTAGCGCCGGAGGAGATAGACAAGTGCCGCAAGCTGGGGCTTGATGCTGTTGACGCCACATGCCCATTCGTAAAGCGCATACACAACATAGTTAAAAAACACTCTGATGAAGGATATTCAGTTGTAATATTCGGCGAGAGCAGGCACCCGGAGGTGAAAGGCATACAGGGCTGGGCAAAAGGCGCAGCCGTCGTGTCCGATCCTGAGCAGGCGAGGAAACTGCCGCATATGCAGAAGTGCTGCCTCGTGTCCCAGACCACCGCCTGCGAAGAATGCTTCCGCCAGGTGGAGGAAGCAATAAGTGAAAGATGCGATGAGCTGGCATCGTTCGATACTATTTGCGAGACCACACGTTTAAGACAGAACGAGGCGGCGGAACTGAGCAGGAAATGCACCCACATGTTCGTGATTGGCGGACATCACAGCTCAAATACACAAAAACTGTGTGCGATATGTAAAAAGTATTGCAAAACCGTTGAATCTCTGGCAAAAGTAGGCGAAATAACCCTTGAAAATATTGATATCAATGATATAATAGGGGTTGTTGGAGGCGCATCGACGCCGAAATGGATTATATTGGAGGTTATTGAAAGAATGAGCGAACTGGAAAAGACGATGGCTGCAAGCCCCGAAGAAGAAAAAGTAGAGGCGGTAGCAGCAGCTGCCGTCCAGGAACCCGTTGCCGAAACCGCTGAAGCTGCCGAGCCCAGCTTTGAGGAAGTGTTCGAAAAGACACTCGTACGCATCAGGAACGGACAGATCATCAAGGGCTCCGTCGTACAGATAGTGGACGGCGAAGTATGCGTAAACATTGGTTATAAGTCCGACGGGTTTATTCCACGCAACGAGTTCTCTTCTGATACTGAAGTCAACCCTGAAGATGTTGTCAAGGTTGGCGACGAGATCGAAGTTGAGGTCATTAAGGTAAACGATGGCGAGGGCAACGTGCTCCTCTCCCGCAAGAACGTTGAGAGCAAGAAGCTTTGGGACAACCTTATGCAGGACGAAGAGAACCTGCAGGATAAGACTTTTGACGCCGTGGGCAAGGAAGTCGTAAAGGGCGGTCTGATCGCCACCATCAATGGTATCCGTGCTTTTATTCCCGCATCTCAGCTGTCTACCAAGTATGTTGAGAATATCGGCGAGTTCGTAGGCAAGGATCTGAAGGTCAAGATCATTGAGGTCGATAAGTCCCGCAAGCGCATCGTAGCATCCCATAAGGCGGTTATGAAGGAAGAAGCCGAAGCTGCTAAGAAGGAGCTTTGGAACAAGCTGGAAGTCGGTTCCAAGGTAAAGGGCGTTGTGCGCCGCCTGACCGATTTCGGCGCGTTTGTTGATATCGGCGGTATTGATGGTCTGGTGCATGTTACTGACGTAGCATGGGGCCGCGTAAAGCATCCTTCCGATGTACTTTCCATAGGTCAGGAGATCGAAGTCCTTATCCGCGATGTAGACGTCGAGAAACAGCGCGTATCCCTCGGTTATAAGCAGCTCCAGCCCAAGCCTTGGACTATGGCTGCCGAGAAGTACCCCGTAGGCTCCATCGTAGAGGGCAAGGTAGTGCGCATAGTTCCCTTCGGCGCATTTGTGGCTCTTGAGCCCACTATCGACGGCCTGATTCACATCTCTCAGGTGGGCGTAAAGCGCATCGAGAAGGTCGAAGACGAGATCAATGTTGGCGATGTAGTACGCTGTAAGGTTCTCGATGTAAATCCTGAGGCAAAGCGTATAAGCCTGAGCCGCCGCGATGTTATCCTTGAGGAGAACCCTGAGGTAGCAGAGCAGTTGGCAGCTGAAAAGGCTGAGCGTGAACGCGTAGCCGCAGAGCGTGCTGCTGAGCGCGCCGCAGCTGCCGAAGCCGCAAAGGCTGCTAACGAGGCCCGCGAGGCCGAGCGCGCCGAGCGCCGCCGTCAGCGCCGCGAAGAGAACGAATATGATTTGCCTCCTGTAGAGAAGGCCACTACTTCTCTGGCAGACAAATTCGCCGGCTTCAAGTTTGACGAGGAGTAAGCTTCAAGACAAATAATGATCCCCCCGCATAGCGGGGGGTATTTCAGTTTCGGGCATAGCCCTAATATAACTAGCGGCGCACAAGTGCGCATAAAGTGCCTGCCAGCTTGCGCTTGTTACCTGCCACCCTTAAAAGGGTCTTGCGGGTCAAATATACTCAGCTGGTCCGTTTCTCTGTCTCTTTTTAATTGTTCTGCTATGTATTCCTTAATAGCTTTTGTGTTCTTCCCTACTGTATCTACATAATACCCCTTACACCAGAATTCCCGGTTTCTATATGCAAATTTCATGTTACCATACTTCTGGAATATCATTAAGCTGCTTTTGCCCTTTAAGTATCCCATAAAGCCCGATACGCTTATCTTTGGTGGTATACTCAGCAGCAGGTGGATGTGATCCGGGCATATTTCCCCCTCTATTATGTCTACTCCTTTCCATTTGCACAACGTCCTTATTATCTCTCGTATGTCCTCCCTCTTATCTTCAAAAAATACCTTCCTCCGATACTTTGGCGCAAATACTATGTGGTACTTACAATTCCATTTCGTATGTGCTAAACTGTTCGTGACGTTATTCTGTTCACTCATCATAATGTCCTCCTAATGTGCTTCTCTTTTCGTTCGCTGGCAGGCTTTCGAACAGTTTAGCACATTAGGTCTTTTCACCGCTTAAGCTTTCCTGAACCACGCGACTATCGCGTGGTTTTCTATATACAATCACAGGGACTGCAAAATGCAGCCCCTGTTTTTTCTTTTAAAAGGCGCATGTATGGTGTATAATAGGTAGGTAAATTCAGAAAGGAATACCCGATGGCTAATTCGAGCAGAAAAGTAAAAAAGGCTGAGCTGGAAAGACAGGAGCAGACCGAAAGGGAGATAATAGGTATATGCTTTATCGCTCTTGCGCTTTTCCTTGCCGCTGGAATATATACAGATATGGTAGGCGTGATAGGAAATGCAGTGAAGAACTTGACCTTCGGCCTGTTCGGAATCGCTGGCTATGCAGCGCCCTTTATTCTTGCCGGCCTGGGTATACTTTCTATCGCTATGTCAAAATCACCTGCAAGCAGCTCAACGCTGTGGTTGATAGTTGGCGGAGTCGTATGTCTCCTCGTTATTATACATACCGCTACCCGCGGCGAAATAACGGTGGACAAGGTGACAGCTTACTATTCCGACGCATATATGTACGGAAAGCTGTACTGCAAGGGCGGCGGACTTTTGGGCGCGCTTCTCGCATATCCTTCAATGAAGCTTTTAGGTACTGCCGGTACGTATATTTTTTTCGGTGCCGCGGTATTTATAGTATTTCTGGTAGCTACCAAGCTTTCCATACGAACCCTTGGCCAGAAAGTGGGCAGCGGCATAAGGACCGGCGTGGAATCTGTCTCCGAAAAAGTTCAGCAGGTCCACGCCCGCGATATTGCGGAGCGGCAGGCGCGGTACGACTATGAGCACGCGTTCGACGGACTGGAACAAATATATCCGCCAAGGCCAAAGAAGCGCCGTGGCAACGGTAAAGAGCTTTATACCGAAACACTTGGAAAAAATGAAGAAGGAATGGAACCGACTATACCCAAGCCGCAGAAGTCTGTACGCAGGAAGAATGACGACAGCTATATTGTGCGCCGCAGGGAAGACGACCCGCGAAACGATTGGGACGGCGATATTTCCTTCCTGCCACAGAATGGAAAACTGCCAAAGCGCAAGGACGACGGCGATCCTTTTGATATACTTTCCGGGCTGGACGATGGCGAGCTGAAGCCGCTTAAGCGTGTAGATGTCAGCAAGATTACTACTATAGACATGCAGCCTGAAGAGCCGGAGCAGAACTTCGGCTTTGAAGAGCCGTCCAATGTTGCAGGACTGGATACGGAGTATGAGAAGGATTCTGAAGCAACGTCAGTTAAGGTGGCGGCAGGCGACGATGGGGATACCGAAGCTTCAATAGCGCCCCAGCCACCGGTATACGTGCGCCCGCCTATCACGCTGCTCAGGAAACCTGCCTTGACGGTATCCAAAGGTGTTGAATCGCCTGTTGCAAAGGGAAAGAAGCTGGAGGAGACCCTTGCAAGCTTCAATATAGACGCAAAGGTAATAAACTACAGCGTAGGCCCAACCATAACCCGCTTTGAGCTGCACCCGGCTCAGGGCGTGCGTGTAAATAGAATAACCAGCCTTTCTGACGATATAGCGCTGGCCCTTGCCGCACCTCGCGTAAGGATCGAAGCGCCCATACCCGGCAAGTCGGCCATAGGTATAGAAATACCAAATAAGGACACGGTGCCGGTTCTGCTCAGGGAGGTAATAGAATCAAGCGAGTTTTCAGACGGCAGCAGCACGCTGCGATTCGGCATAGGCAAGGATATTGCGGGCAAGGTGCTTTGCGCAGATCTGGATAAGATGCCGCATCTGCTTATTGCCGGTTCCACAGGCTCCGGCAAAAGCGTCTGTATAAACGACATTATACTGAGCTTCATATACGGCAAAAAGCCCGAAGAGGTAAGGCTTATAATGGTGGACCCCAAGCAGGTGGAGCTGAGGGTTTACGCCCCAATGCCGCATCTCCTTATGCCTGTTGTTACCGATCCCAAGAAGGCGGCAGGCGCTCTGAAGTGGGCGGTCATGGAGATGGACCAGCGGTATAAGAAGATGTCCAAGGTCAACGCCAGAAGCATTTCGAGGTACAATGAGCTTCAGGAGGATCCGGCGGAAAAGCTGCCGAGGCTCGTCATAATAATAGATGAGCTGGCTGACCTTATGATGGTTGCCGCCAAGGAAGTGGAAGAATCCATATGCCGCATCGCACAGCTGGGCCGCGCGGCGGGCATTCACTTAATAGTGGCCACACAGCGTCCTTCCACCGACATAATTACCGGACTTATCAAGGCCAACATACCCAGCCGCATAGCGCTGGCGGTTTCCTCCGCTGTAGATTCCAGGGTCATAATGGACTGTGGCGGCGCTGAAAAGCTGCTTGGCCGCGGCGATATGCTGTTTCACGCCAACGGCGCAAGCAAGCCGGTGCGCGCCCAGGCGGCATTCGTCAGCGACGAGGAGGTCGAAAGCATAATGGACTTCTTCACAAGGCAGCAGACGGACGAAAACAAGCCCAGATATCAGGAGATAACCCTGGAGGAGGTTTCCTCTACGGTGGACGCCGTTACCGGCCAGGGCAACGGCAAGCAGGAGGATGAACTGCTGGACGATGCGGTGAAGATAGTATTGGAGAGCGGTCAGGCGTCCATATCCATGATACAGCGGAGGCTCAGGGTCGGTTATGCCAGAGCCGCAAGGCTTATAGATATAATGGAACAGCTGAAGGTCGTAAGCGGCTTTGACGGAAGCAAGCCGAGAAAGCTCCTGATAAGCAGCTTCGAGGAATATCAGCAGCTTACGGGCGCAGATACGGAGGAAGGATAATTTGGCTACAACTGTTGGAATGGTATCTTTGGGCTGCTCTAAAAACAGAGTAGACAGCGAACAGATATTGGGCATGCTTAAAGAAAACGGCTTTGAGATAACCAACGACGAATCTCGGGCCGAGGTGATAATTGTAAACACCTGTGGTTTTATAAACCCCGCAAAGGAGGAATCCATAGGGACCATACTCGAGATGGCACAGCACAAGAAGGGCGGCAACTGCCGCCTGCTGGTAGTAACAGGCTGCCTCAGCCAGCGCTACCCCAAGGAACTCCGGGAGGAGCTGCCCGAGGTGGATATATTCTGGGGAGTAAAGGACAAGGACGGACTTGTGCGAAAGATAACCGAGGCGGCAGGCGGCAGCTATAAGTGCTGTTCTGAGGACGCACGCATAATAACTACACCATCATATAGCGCTTATCTTCGTATAGCTGACGGCTGCGATAATCGCTGTACCTACTGCGCCATACCGCTGATACGCGGCGGTAAGGTCAGCATTCCAATGGAAAAACTGGTGAAGGAGGCACAGAGTCTGGCTGACAGCGGCGTAAAAGAGCTCACGCTGATAGCGCAGGACACTTCTGCTTACGGAACCGATCTGTACGGTAAGCCCATGCTTGCAGAACTTATGCGCCGTATAGCAAAGATAGATAAGCTGCACTGGATACGTGTGCTTTATTCCTATCCCAACACCATAGACGAAGAGCTGGTGGATACTATGGTAGCCGATCCGAAGATAGTCAACTATATAGATATACCCATTCAGCATATAGATCCGGATATGCTGAAAGCTATGAACCGCCATGGCTCCGCTGAGCATATCCGCGAGATAACCGACTATATCAGGCGCACGGCTCCCGACTTCATACTGCGTACCACCGTCATAACAGGCTTCCCCGGGGAGACGGAGGAACAATTCAGCCATCTGACCGAATTCCTTAAGGAACACAGCTTTGACAGGCTCGGCGCATTTGCATACTCCCAGGAGGACGACACGCCCGCTGCCGATATGCCGAACCAGATAGATGAGGACGTAAAGCAGCGCCGTCTCAAAAGGATAATGTCCCTTCAGCAGGGCATATCCCTTGCGTACAACAAAAAGCGCATAGGTACCGTCACCGAGGCCCTCGTTGAACAGGTCAGCGGCGATATAGCCTACGGCAGAACATATGCCGAGGCCCCCGAGGTGGACGGTACCGTGATGTTTTCCATCAAAAACAAAGGGCTGAAACCCGGTGATTTTACCATGATAAAGCTAACCGGTGCGGGCCCTTATGATATGGAAGGAGAAGAAATATGAAAAACTTAAACATGAACCTTCCCAACAGGCTTACCCTTATCAGGATAGCGCTGGTGCCGCTGTTTATTGCCTGCTTTTACATTGAAGCCCCTTCGGCAATATATGTGGCATGCGGAATATTCATTGCGGCCTTTTTGACCGATATTGCTGACGGGTATCTTGCACGCAGCCGCAATCAGATAACAGACTTCGGCAAGCTTATGGATCCCATAGCGGATAAGCTCCTTGCGGCAAGCGCACTTATAATGCTTACAGCAAACGGTATGCTCAACCCTATAGCCGCCATTATTATTATTGCCAGAGAGTTCCTTATAAGCGGCTTCAGGCTTGTAGCCACTGGCAAAGGCGTCGTCATAGCCGCCAGCTGGCTTGGCAAGATAAAGACCATCACTCAGGCGGTGGCGCTGGTGCTGGTAATGCTCAGCACTCCAATACGTGCATGGCTGGGCTTTAAGCTTGACGCGATAGTGGTATGGATATCCGTGTTCTTTACAGTGATATCTGCCGTTGACTACATTCGCAAGAATATAAATTGCATCAATTTTGATCAGATATAACAGGGGCATACTATCAATGAACGCAGAGATTATTTCTGTCGGCACGGAGCTGCTGATGGGACAGATACTCAATACCAACACCCGGTATCTTTCCGGCCGAATGGCTGATTTCGGTATAAACATGTATTATCATGTAACTGTGGGCGATAATCCCACAAGGCTTAAGCAGTGCATAGCGAACGCCTTTTCACGCTCGGATATAGTGTTGTTCACAGGTGGACTCGGGCCTACCGAGGATGACCTTACCAAGGAGACTGTAGCTGATTATTTCGGCCTTGAACTTGTAGTGAATGAGAAATATAAAGCATGGCTGCTGGAAAAAATGTCCTCCCGCGGCTATCCCTGTACGCCCAACAACATTAAACAGGTCATGTTTCCCGCAGATCACTGCATAATACTGCCAAATCCCAGAGGAACAGCGCCTGGCTGCATAATGGAGAAGAACGGCAAGACTGCTATACTGATGCCGGGACCTCCATGGGAGATGGAACCCATGTTTGAGGAAGAGGTAGTGCCGTATTTGCAAAAACGCAGCAACTGCATGTTCCATTCCCGTACCATTCGTATATTCGGCAAGGGCGAGTCCCAGGTAGAATACGCTATAAAGGACATAGTGGACGCCCAGAGCAATCCAACAATAGCGCCTTATGCCAAGGCGGCCGAGACTACTCTACGCATAACCGCCCGCTGTGGCAGCGAGGAGGAAGGGGAGAAGCTCATTCAGCCCGTTATACAGGCCATAGAGGACAGAGTGGGCGAATTTATCTATTCCACCCACGGCAGGG
Organism: Clostridiales bacterium; assembly: GCA_004557245.1. Classification (GTDB taxonomy): domain Bacteria; phylum Bacillota; class Clostridia; order Christensenellales; family CAG-138; genus SFEL01. Next base: position 62,240 of record SFEL01000004.1, read on the forward strand.
AAATGCACGAGGTATGCGCGGAACTGCTAAAAGCTAGCGGCCTTAAGATCGCTGTTGCCGAAAGCTGTACCGGCGGCATGATAGCCTCCAGGCTTATATCCGTCCCCGGAAGTTCCGAATGGTTCATGGAAGGTGCAGTGACTTATTCCTGCGATTCCAAGATGCGCCGTCTCGGCGTAAAGGCCGAAACGCTGGAAAAGTATACTGACGTAAGCGCGGAGACTGCCAAAGAGATGGCCGACGGTATACGCCTCCAGAGCGGCGCCGACATAGGTATATCCACCACCGGCTACGCAGGACCTACGGGCGCGCCCGGCCTGATCGGACAGGTATTTATCGCCGTTTCCACGGAGGAAGGATGCAACGCATATGAGGTCAATCTCAAGGGCAACCGTGAAAGAGTGCGGGATGGCGCGGTGCTGAATGCCTTGAATCTTCTCAGGAAACAAATAATTGCAAAAAACAGGTGCAATTTGGATATTAACGTGCTATAATAATCTTAATAAGAAACAAATTATGCTGTAAAGGCGGTCTGTAAGTATGATGGAAAAAGAAAAAGCATTGGAAATCGCCCTCTCCAAGATAGAAAAGGACTTCGGCAAAGGTGCTATAATGAAGCTGGGAGACGCTGCGGCGAATATCAGCGTCTCTACCATACCTTCAGGCTGCTTACAGCTTGACTACGCGCTGGGCGTAGGCGGTCTGCCGCGGGGAAGGATAATCGAGATATACGGGCCCGAATCCTCAGGCAAGACTACTCTGGCGCTGCATGCCATAGCGGAGGCCCAGAAGCTCGGCGGTACAGCGGCATTCATAGACGCCGAACACGCGCTGGATCCGGTATACGCCCACAATCTCGGCGTTGACGTGGATAACCTGTATATCTCACAGCCTGATTCCGGTGAGGACGCATTGGAGATATGCGATACACTGGTGCGAAGCGGCGCCATCGACATAATCGTTGTCGACTCTGTCGCGGCGCTGGTTCCCAAGGCAGAGCTGGAAGGCGATATGGGCGATTCTCATGTTGGCCTTCAGGCGAGGTTGATGTCTCAGGCGCTTAGAAAACTTACCGGCGTCATCAGCAAGACAAATACTATTATAATATTCATCAACCAGCTGCGCGAAAAGGTGGGCGTCATGTTTGGCAATCCGGAGACCACCACCGGCGGCAAGGCGCTGAAGTTCTACGCCTCCGTGCGCATGGACGTACGCAAGCAGGATACAATTAAAAACGGCGCGGAATTTATAGGCAACCGCACCCGCGTAAAGATCGTAAAGAACAAAGTGGCGCCTCCTTTCAAGACCGCCGAATTCGATATGATATACGGCGAGGGTATATCAAGGGAGAGCTGCATATTGGATATGGCAGTCGACCAAAAGATAATAAATAAGACCGGAGCGTGGTATTCCTACAATGATATGCGCATGGCCCAGGGTCGCGATAACGCAAGGCTGTTCCTCAAGGACAATAAGGAGCTTTGTGACGAAATAGAGGCCAGAGTGCGGGAGAAAATGATGCAGGTGCCCGCCAAAACCGAAGAGCCGGAAGAGGAAATATAATGCATTTTGAACGATATAACCGTAAATAAAAAACTTATTCTGGCAAATATTATAAGTCAGGGGCCACGCGTCCTTGACTTTTGTTTTGCCATGGGTTTATAATAAATTTTGAGATATTATATCGGTGTGTAGTTTCGTAGACCTGCTCTACTGAAATAATAGTCCATGCATGCTGCGTATTTTACGCTCGGATACATAATATATATAGTTTATTTGGAGGTGCTACACTAAACGTGGAAATATGGATCCCCATAGTGATCGGGATCGTTTGTTTAGCTGCGGGTTTCGCAGGTGGATATGTTTACAGGCGCAATATAGCGGAAGCAAAGATAGCTAACGCAGAAGAAGCAGTTAAAAAAATGATCGGCGACGCCCAGAAGAGGGCTGAGACCATAAAGAAGGAAACGGTTCTTGAAGCCAAGGAAGAAGCCTACCGCATTAAGAACGAAAATGAAAAGGAACTGAGAGAGAGACGCAACGAGCTGCAGCGCAACGAGCGCAGGCTGCTCCAGCGCGAGGAAACACTGGATAAAAAAATCGATGGTATAGAGCAGCGCGAGCAGCAGCTCAACCAGAAGATAAAAGAAGCTGAGAACACCGAGGCTTCCATCAAGGAACTTTACGATAAGCAGCTCAAGGAGCTGGAGACTATTTCCGGATTGTCTATGGACGAGGCAAGGGAAATACTGCTCAGCAGCGTTGAACGCGATGCCCGCCACGATGCGGCGATAATGCTGCGCGATATCGAGGCAAAAACCAAGGAAGAAGCCGATAAGCGCGCCCGCAACATCATTTCTCTTGCGATACAGCGCTGTGCTGCGGATCACGTGGCTGAGACCACTGTGTCCGTAGTGTCTCTACCCAACGACGAAATGAAGGGACGTATAATTGGCCGCGAGGGCCGCAATATCCGTACCCTTGAAACCGCGACGGGTGTTGACCTTATAATCGACGATACTCCCGAAGCTGTCATACTTTCAGGCTTCGATCCCGTTCGCCGCGAGGTCGCCCGAATAGCTCTGGAACGGCTCATAACCGATGGAAGAATACACCCCGGGCGCATAGAGGAAATGGTAGAAAAGGCCCGCCGCGAGGTGGACACGCAAATACGCGAAGCAGGCGAGCAGGCAATATTCGAGGTGGGCATACACGGACTGCACCATGAACTGATCAAGCTTATCGGCCGTTTGAAGTACCGCACCAGCTACGGACAGAATGTTCTCAAACATTCTATCGAAGTAGCTCATCTTGCCGGAATGATGGCCTCCGAGTTGGGCGCTAACGTAGCTCTTGCAAAGCGTGCGGGTCTGCTGCACGATATAGGCAAGGCGGTAGATCACGAGGTCGAAGGTCCCCATGCCCAGATCGGTGCGGATCTTGCAAAGAAGTACCGCGAGAACAATCAGGTCATACATGCCATACAGGCTCACCACGGCGACGTTGAGCCAAGTACCGTGGAAGCTGTACTTGTGCAGGCCGCCGACGCCATATCTGCCGCACGTCCCGGCGCACGGCGTGAGACACTGGAGAACTACATCAAGCGCCTTGAAAAGCTTGAAGAGATTGCCAACTCATTCGAGGGCGTTGACAAGTCCTTCGCAATTCAGGCCGGACGCGAGATACGTATACTGGTCAAGCCCGAGAACGTCAACGACGCTGATACAATCATCATGGCAAAGGATATCGTCAAGCGCATAGAGACTGAGCTTGAGTACCCCGGTCAGATAAAGGTCAACGTAATACGCGAGACCAGAGCGGTCGAATTTGCAAAGTAAACATGAGCATCATAATTAAGGATATGTTCGCATATCCTTAATTTTTTGAAGAAAAGGAGCAGATATGTCAAATATACCTGTGGCTGATGCCCATTGCGACTTCCTTTATTATATGACGCAGGACGGCTGGGACATAAACCGTCCAACACGGAATCAGGCCGTAGCGCTTCCTTATATAAAGCAAGGCGGCGGAAAACTGCTGTTCTTTGCCGCGTGGGTGGATATGGATATGCGCAAGGACTGCCTGCAGCAGGCGCTGGATATGTTCGATTCATATTTTGCGATGATGGAGGAGAACGACGTCTTTGTGCCCCTCACAAAGGATTACACGCCGGACGGTGACAAGATAGCCACCGTGCTTACCGTTGAGGGTGGTGAGTCGCTCAATGCGGCCATAAGCAACGTCAGGCTGTTCCACCGGCTGGGCGTCAGGGCTATGACTCTAACATGGAATTATTCCAACGAACTCGCTTCACCTGCCATGCGAAGGGCAAACAAGGGACTGACTGGGAGGGGAAGGGAGGTAGTGCGTGAGATGAACCGTATAGGCATAGCGCTGGACGTATCCCACCTGAGTGACGCTGGAATTGACGAGGCGCTGGAGATATCTCAACGTCCAATATTTGCCTCGCATTCAAATGCCCGCGCAGTATTCGACCATAAGCGTTCCTTAAAGGACGAACATATTAAAGCGATAGCTGCTCAAAATGGCGTAATTGGGGTAAATTACTATCCGGGGCAGCTGGTAAAGACAGGTGACGCCTCGGTACGGGAGATAGCGCAGCATATAGCCCACATTGCAGGATTGACCGGTCCGGAGCATGTATGCCTGGGCTCGGATTTTGACGGCATGAGCGTATACCCACGGGATATGAAAAATTGGAGCGATGTGCCGAATCTTTTCGACGAACTCCAAAGGATAGGATTCTCTGATAAAGAAATACGCCGCATAGCGTATGACAACCTGCATGACTATATTATACAGTTTGTGGATTAAGACAATGAAAAATCTCCTCAGGCAAAAGCCTGAGGAGATTGGCAGGGGCAGAAGGACTCGAACCCTCAACAAAGGTTTTGGAGACCCACGTGTTACCATTACACCATGCCCCTTCGGTGTGAAACCTTGATGATTATAACACCGATATGGTGATAATGTCAACTTTATTTTTAGGGAGGATACATTGAAGAAGGTCGTTATATATACCGACGGTGCGTGTAGCGGCAATCCAGGCCCGGGTGGCTGGGGCGCGGTTCTCATGTATGGGCAATTCAAAAAGGAGATTTCGGGCGGGGAAAAAATGACTACGAACAATCGCATGGAGCTTATGGCGGCCATATCTGCACTGAGTGCCTTGAAAGAGCCCTGTGAAGTAGATTTATTTACCGATAGCGCCTATCTTTGCCGGGCATTTTCCGAGAACTGGGTGACTAACTGGCAGCGCAACGGCTGGAAAACCAGCGGCAAAAAGGAAGTGGAAAACCGTGACCTGTGGGAGCTGCTTATTGCACATACACACAAACACAGCATCAGCTGGCACAAGGTAAAGGGCCATAGCGACAACGCCTACAACAATCGATGCGACGAGCTTGCGCGGGGCGCTATTGCAGGTTGTAAAGCGAAGCAAAATGGTGTAAAATAAATATGTTTGTATAAACCTATCAAATTTTCAGGAGAGAGATAATATGAAAAAGATAGTTATCGCACTTGGCGGAAACGCCCTTCAGGAAGCGGGCAAGCCTGCAACGGCAGAGGCTCAGCTTGAAGTAGTCGAAAAGACCTCCGAGTATATCGCGGACATAATAGGCGAGGGATATAAGGTCATTATTGCCCACGGAAACGGCCCTCAGGTAGGCCGCATAGTGCTCCAGAACGAGTATGCCACCCCTGTAAGCCCGGCAATGCCCTTTGATGTATGCGGCGCTATGAGCCAGGGCTATATAGGATACCACATTCAGCAGGGCCTTACAAAGGTACTGCGTTCACGCGGAAACAAGTCCGAGGTGGCTACTGTGGTAACTCAGGTGCTGGTAGACAGGAACGATCCCAAGTTCAAAAACCCCTCCAAGCCTATAGGCCCATTCTATACCGAGGAAGAAGCCAAGAAGATAGCCGACGAGAAGGGCTATGTAATGAAGGAAGACGCGGGCCGCGGCTGGAGGCGAGTAGTTGCGTCCCCAATGCCCGTTGAGATAGAGGAGCTCAGTGCAGTAAAATGCCTGGTTGACAACGGCTTCGTAGTCGTCACCGTAGGCGGAGGCGGTATCCCTGTAATACGCAACGATAAGGGTGAGCTGGAAGGCACAGCCGCCGTTATAGATAAGGATCTTGCAAGCGAGAAGCTGGCGGAGGATCTGGATGCCGATGCTCTGGTTATACTTACCGCTGTAGAAAAGGTAAGCATCAACTACAAGAAACCCGACCAGAAGGATCTGGATAAGCTTACCGTATCGGAAGCCAGGAAGTACATGGCCGAAGGCCAGTTCGCCCCCGGCTCTATGCTGCCCAAGGTAGAGGCTGCTGTTAAGTTCGTGGAGAGCAAGCCCGGCAGGATAACCATAATCACCAGCCTTGATAAGGCGGTAGAGGCTCTTGACGGCAAGGCCGGAACTACCATAGCATAAGAATAACTATTGAAATACTTTGATTCGGGGTATATAATCTAAGTCAGATTTATACTTTGAAACAAAGGAGAGGATTTTCTATGACATCTCTTAAGCAGATGGATCGCGCAGAACTTCAGATGTTTTATGAAGCGGCACTGAAAGAATACGAGAGCTGCAAGGCCAAGGGCCTAAAGCTGGATATGTCCCGCGGCAAGCCCTCAAGGGCCCAGGTGGCTCTCTCAAACGATATGCTTAATATCGACGTTGTATCCAACGCTGTTACAGACGGCATAGACGCCTTTAATTACGGCGGGCTGGACGGTCTGCCGATATGCAGGAGATTTTTTGCCGATACTCTGGGAGTAAAGCCCGAGCAGGTATTTGTAGGCGGCAACGCCAGCCTTCAGCTTATGTACGATACCATAGCAAAGGCTTATACCCACGGCCTGCTGCATTCCGAAAAGCCATGGTCAAAGCTGGACAAGATAAAGTGGCTTTGCCCGGCGCCCGGCTATGACCGCCACTTCAAGGTCACCCAGGCCTTCGGCATGGAGCTTATAACGGTTCCCATGAACGACGACGGCCCAGACATGGACATGGTAGAGGAGGTCGTAAAGGATCCTGCCGTAAAGGGTATGTGGTGCGTGCCTAAGTATTCCAATCCCGACGGCATAGTATACAGCGACGAGGTCATCGACCGCATAGCGCATCTTAAGCCGGCGGCGGCGGACTTCCTGCTCATGTGGGACAACGCCTACTGTATCCACGAGTTTGACGGAGAATTCCGCCCCTTCAGGGATATTCTGACGCTGTGCAGCGAGGCCGGCAATCCGGATATGGTATTTGAATTCGCTTCCACGTCCAAGATAACCTTCCCAGGAAGCGGTGTTGCGTGCTTTGCGTGCAGCAAGGCGAATATGGCGTACATGAAGAAGCTGATATCCGCCCAGACCATCAGCTTTGATAAGATAAACCAACTGCGCCATGCGCTGTTTTTGAAGGATAGGGCAACCGCCTTGGTGCACATGAAGAAGCACGCCGAGTTCCTCAAGCCCAAGTTCGACATAGTCCTCGAATATCTTGAGCGCGAAATAAAGCCTTTGGACATAGGCAGATGGCATACGCCTAAGGGCGGCTATTTTGTCAGCTTTTTCACAATTCCGGGCTGCGCCAAGCGCACCAACCAGCTCGCCAAGGAGGCCGGAGTGGTCATGACAGCTGCAGGTGCAACGTATCCTTACGGTATAGATCCCGAGGATTCAAATCTGCGCATAGCGCCGAGCTATCCGCCTGTAGAAGAACTCAAGGAAGCAATGTCGGTGTTTTGCACATGTGTAAAGCTGGCTGCTGCTGAGAAGCTGCTGGCGGAAAAGTGATGTAAAAATTAAGACGATTAAACAGCCACAGTAGCTGCTCTGCTGTGGCTGTTCTTATGCTTTATTCTGTCGTATGATAGTATAAGACAAAACAGAAAATCGGAATTAGCATACAGGGCAGCAATGTCTAATTGAAGCAATGCGGCATTTCTCGCTTTGTGTCGTGTTGAGATGAAAAAGCCGGTGCTATACTAACGGCGAAAGGAGGGTATCTGATGGATCAGATCAAGATAGGAATATTTCTGAAAGAGCTCCGAAAAGAAAAAAAACTGACGCAGGAGCAGTTGGCAGAGAAGTTAAATGTATCCGGCAGGACGGTATCTCGTTGGGAAACGGGAAGCAATATGCCTGATATCGGTATGCTGGTCGAGATGGCTGATTTTTTTGATGTGAGCATACCTGAAATCGTTAGCGGAGAAAGGAAAAGCGAGAATATGAATAAAGAAACGAGAGATACTGCCGTAGCCATGGCAGAGTACGGTCGAAATGCCGTAAAGAAAGGAAAGCAAAAAGCAATTGGTATTCTGATGTCGGCATTCGGCATATTCATCATTGTGTCGGCGTTGTCAATATTTCCAAGTGATAGCAGTTGGGGAAGCATTTACTCGGTTTTGGGAAGTATTTTTCTGGTTGCCGGCATATATCTCATTATCAGGCCGGTGGTGGCTAAACGAGGCTTGCGCATACTGACGGTCCTCGGATGCGTTTGCCTGTTATTTGGAGCTTTTGCGCTATCCGATTATATTGCGGTTAAGCAGTTCAGCCAGGTGCCAAGGTTCCGGTATGCGACAAGTTATGATTCACGGTATCCTGATCAATTAGTACATAAAACCATATTTTTTACAGCGGTTCAGAAAAATCCCGGAACAGAGAATGAGAAAGTCTTTATTGTAAAATAAGTTTTTATGAGGTAATGCGGATTCCAGTGCAGTTATACCTTAAATAATATCTTTTTTACTACTAACTATTCGTTAAACTTGTGTTTAACGAATAGTTAGGTGTATAATATAGATGTATAAAAAGAGATATTGGAGGGACTTCCCTATGGGAGAAAATTATGCCGGGAGCCAATATATAGCATATACTACGAAAATCAGAGCTGTTTTAAAGGAACTGCCGAGCTTTGCGGGAGATTTTTTCCGCGGCATAGAAAACGATACGCTGGTGCGTACAAGATACGCCTATGCGGTGGATATGCGGACATTCTTCAAATATCTGGTGCTGCAGCCGGAGTTTTCAGATAAGGCCATTACCGAGCTCACCCTTGCCGACCTTGACCGTGTCACGACTTCTACTGTTGAGGATTTCTTGAGCTATGTTTCATATTATACTGATGACGGCGACCACGAGCAGATAAATGGTGAGCGTGCCAAGGCGCGAAAGCTTTCCACCCTTCGTGCCTTCTATAAGTATTTTTATCGGAAGGAACGGATAAAGAACAATCCCCCCTCCCTCGTCGACCAGCCTTCCATACATGATAAGTCCATAATACGCCTTGAACCTGACGAGGTTGCGCGGCTGCTGGACGCAGTACAGTCGGGCGAAGGGCTGACTGAAAAGGAAAAGCAGTACCATAAGCGCACGCAGGCCCGAGATCTGGCCATACTTACGCTATTTTTAGGTACAGGCATACGAATCAGCGAGCTTGTCGGTATCAATATGGAAGATATCAATTTCTCAGCTAACGAATTTTCCGTTACACGCAAGGGCGGCAATCAGGACATATTGGTATTTGGCGACGAGGCTCGCTTTGCCCTGCTCAACTACATGCTGGAGCGTGAGCAGGTTGACGCCTGCCCAGGCCATGAGGACGCGCTGTTTCTCTCGCTGCAAAAGAAGCGAATAACCGTTCGCGCTGTGGAAAATCTGGTGCACAAGTACGCCGTCATAGTAACGCCACAAAAGAAAATATCCCCTCACAAGCTCAGGAGCACCTACGGCACAAACCTTTACCGCGAAACCGGGGATATATATCTTGTGGCCGACGTATTAGGCCATAAGGATGTGAACACCACCAGAAAGCACTACGCTGCGGTATCTCAGGATAACCGCCGCCTCGCAGCAAAGGTGGTAAAGCTCAGGGACGATTAACGCTTCTTTCTTACGCCCTTGAGGCCCTGTATCTTTTGCTGTGCGTCCTCTATTTCAGCGGCGCGGAGCTTCTGTTCCCATTCTGCCATGAGCTTAGGGTCTACGTCCAGTGGCGCAACGTTGTGCGGGTCAAAGGAATATTCATCATCGTCGTCAAACAGATCGTCGTCAAAGGGCAGTTCCATTATCTCGTCAAGGGTGGATATGCTGTCCGTGAGCTCAATCTGAAAATCCTCATAGTCCTTGCCGCTATCTATGCACTTGCAGCAGTTGTCGCATATCTTGGTGGGATCCAGGTCGCAGTAGTCAAGTTCTGTACCCCGTTCTTTTTCGTCCTGCATAAAACCTCCGCTTTATTCTACGCTGAATGCTGCACAGAACGTTTGTTTGTTGCAAACATTTGTGCGCCATGCTATAATTTAGAAAAATATTGTGTAATGCCCAAAAGCATTGCCTTATATCGATATTATACCACGTTCATACGGTTTAATGGAGGAATATTATAAAATGAAGGAACTTACCCGCCAGCAGCAGGCAGTATATGACTTTGTAAAGAGCTATATCGAAGAAAAGTCCTATCCTCCTACAATACGCGAAATAGGCGCGGCGGTGGGCCTGAGCTCAACTTCTACCGTCCATTCACACGTCAAGACGCTTATAGATAAGGGATATCTCGTTTCCAGCCCATCAACTCAGCGGACTATCGCCTTGGCCATGCCCGAGAATAAACAGCGCCACGTCATGGACGTGCCATGCGTGGGCACGGTCGCCGCAGGCACACCCATACTTGCCTTTGATGACGTAACCGAAAGTCTGCCTCTCCCCACCTCTTTGCTTCACGGGGCGAAGAAGGGCGAAGCTTTCATACTTGAAGTAAAGGGCGAGAGCATGATAGAGGCCGGCATAAACAGCGGCGACATGATAGTTGTAAACAGCGGCCTTGGCGCGGAAAACGGAGATATAGTAGTTGCACGTGTATGCGGCGATACCGCCACGGTAAAGCGCATATTCTATGAGAAGCCAAAGATAAGGCTCCAGCCGGAAAACTCAGGCATGGAGCCCATATATGCGGATTATGATAATGTTGAGGTATTAGGCAGGGTAGTCGCTCTTCTCAGACGCTACTAAGGTTTATTATATGCTTACCTCGCCGTTTTTGATAAGATCGTCCAATGCCAGCATAACGCCTATACGTCCGTGGGCGTAGGTCAGACCGCCCTGTACATAGGCCGTATAAGGCTCCACTATTGGCGCGTCAGCGCTGAGCTCGATAGATGATCCCTGTACGAAGGCGCCTGCCGCCATTATTACCTGGCTGGTATAGCCGGGCATATCCCACGGTTCCGGCTGGACAAAGCTGTCCACTGGAGCCGCTTTTTGTATGCTGCGGCAGAAGGAAATCAGCGCATCTGCGGTATTAAAGCGCAGAGACTGGACTATATCGGAACGCACTGCATCGCTCCTGGGCATGCTTATCATGCCTACGCTCTCGAACACCTTGGCGAATAGCACGGCGTTTTTCAGCGCCTGTGCCGTCACGTGGGGCGACAGGAATATACCCTGGAAGAACGGTGCGTAGCTGCCGTAATAGGAGCCCACTTCCCTGCCCATTCCGGGCACTGTCAACCGCATCTCGATGCGTTCCAAGGCCTTCTTTGAACCTGCTATATAGCCGCCGGTAGGTGCTATGCCGCTGCCGATGTTCTTTATAAGAGAGCCTATCATTACATCAGCGCTGTAATAGGCCGGCTCATGGGGTCGAGTGAACTCACCGTAGCAGTTGTCCACTACGACAAACGCATTTGGGGCAAGCTTTTTCGCCATATCGAACACCGGCGCCATCTCTTCCGGCGTCAGCGCGTTGCGCCAGGAGTAGCCGCGGGAACGCTGGAAGTATATCACCTTTTCGCTGCCGGTAATGGCTGCTTTCGCGGCATCAATATCTATATGTCCGTCGGCGGTCAGATCCACCTGACGGTATATGACGCCCATGCGCTTTAATGAACAGTATTCATCGCCGCTTATGCCTATGGCCTTCTCCAGCGTGTCGTATGGCTTGCCCGTAAGGGAAAGCATTACGTCCCCGGGCTCCAGCAGGCCTGACAGCGCCGTGAATATCGCCTGCGTACCAGAGGATATCTGTGGGCGAACCAGCGCGTCCTCCGCCTCCAGAGCACAAGCAAATACCGCGCCAAGTGCCTCGCGGCCTATGTCGTCATAGCCGTAGCCGCTGGTGGGCGCAAAGTGCCTCAGCGCTATACAGTTGTCCTGAAATGCCTTGAGTACCCTCGCCTGTGTGTATGCCTCATTCGCCTCTATACCTTCATATATATTTCCGAGAGAATTTTCGCAGGATTTTACAAAATCATAGGTTTTCTGCGATATTCCGAGCAGTTTAAGTTCCGGATTCATTTATTCTTCCTTTTGCTCCTGATTGTTTATTGTTATTCTGGCGTTGGGAGTAACGGTGGATATGGCGTGCTTGTATATCATCATCTGCTCATTTCCGACTTCTGCCGTCACGACAAAGCTGTCGTAACCTGTTATTATGGCGTTCTTTATCTGGTATCCGTTTGTGACGTGGATAGTCACGGGCACCTTTGCCTTGCGCGCGCTGTTCAAAAAAGCGTCCTGCAAATTCATTGGCTTATTCATCTATCACATCTCCTGTACATATGCGGCAAACCTCCTCGCCCAGAGCCCCTGCGCTTTCAAAGGTGCTTACGTCCAGCCATGTTATTCGCCTGTCGCGCCTGAACCAGGTAAGCTGGCGCTTGGCAAAGCGGCGTGTCTCATGCTTTATGGCTTCTATACCTTCAGATAGTGTGTATTCACCGTCGAATACCCTAAAAAGCTGCTTATACCCAAGGCCCTGAAGTGCGGGCAGGCTTCGGTCGTAATTCCTGTCGTATATCGCCCGCGCCTCTTCCACAAGGCCCTGCTCCAGCATAATATCCACCCGCCTGTTTATGCGGTCGTACAGCATTGCCCTCGGCATCGTCAGGCCTATCATAACTGGATTATACGGTATCTCCGCACCTGCCTTGTTTGAAAAGTCTCCGCCATGGGCATCTATTGGCTTTCCAGTCAGTCTCAGCACCTCAAGTGCGCGTATTATGCGCTTTGTATCATTTGGGTGCAGCCGGGCAGCCGATTCCGGGTCTTCTTCCTGCAGCATGGCGTGGAGCGTACCCCTTCCCTGCCTTTCTTCTATTTCTGATAGCTCGGACCTAAGTTTTTCATCTGACTGTACCTCTGTAAAGTTCAGCGGGAATACCAGGGAATTAATGTAAAGTCCCGTTCCGCCGACTACGATAGGCTGTTTTCCTCTACCTGCTATGTCCTCTATTGCCTCCCCTGCCATCTTGCGGAATTCCGCTACACTGAACTTGGGGGAGTTTATGTCTATGGCGTCCATCAGGTGATGGGGTATTCCCTGCCGTTCTTGCATGGTAGGCTTGGCTGAGCCTATGTCCATGCCCTTATATACCTGTATGGAGTCTGCCGAAACTATCTCGCCGTTGAGCTTGATTGCCGCATATATCGAAGCGGCGGTCTTGCCGCTTGCCGTAGGGCCTACGATGAGTATAAGCTTAAGCTTTTCCATATCACTGTACCCGCTTGAATAGCTTTTCAAACTCGGCCTTTGTCATGCGCACCATTATAGGGCGGCCATGGGGGCAGGTCATGGGAACCCCGTCGCCTTCGAATTCCTTCAAAAGCGCCTCTATCTCCTCCTTGGAAAGCAGCGCTCCCGCCTTTATGGCATGCTTGCAGGAATACTGTATAAGTGCGCTGCGCTTCAAGTCTTTTGTGCTGAGCCTGTTTTTTGCCTCAAGCCTGCCGATCGCTTCGTGGAGGAAGTTTGCCGTCTCGGGCGCATTAAGTATGGCGGGCACGGCGCGTACGCTTACCGTCAGCGCACCAAATTCCTCTATTTCAAAACCCAGCTCCTCAAACAGCGGCAGATTATCCATCAGCGTCTGGTATTCCTCGGGCATGAGCTTCTCTATTACCGGCATGAGCAGCATCTGTGAATCCGGCTCTAAGGGCATATTCATTATGCGCTCATACAGCCTGCGCTCGTGGGCTGCGTGCTGATCGATAAAGAATACGCTCTCGCCCTGCTGAACTATCCAGTAGCAGCTGAAAAGCTGGCCTATGATGTCGTAATGCGACTGGCCGAATTCAGCCTGCTGAGGCTTTTCTTTTAATAGGGTTTCAGGCTCTGCTGACGGCACGGTCACATCAGACTGAGTTGTTTCGGGGAGCATGCGCTCCTTCTTTGCGATATCTTCGGCAGCTGAAACAGGCTGTACCTCGGGCTTTGTTTCAGCCCTCACATTCTTCGGCCCCACGACCGATTCTCCATAGCGCTGACGAAGCAGCTCCATGGCGGATGCCGAATCGTATTTGAACCCCATGCCGGAGCGTATGCTTGCAGTTGGCACTGCGCCGGGCTCCTTTAGTTTTAGCGGCGATTTGTCCGCCGGTTTGAAAAGCTCGCTGTATGAAAGCCGCTTATCAGGCTTTTTGATATCGGTCGGTTGTACGATTTCCTGCTGAACAGCCGCATTCAGGGCATTTATAGAGCCGAATGCCGTTTTTTTCGTAATAATGTCTTCCCGGCGTATAGTGGGCGCCACGGGATCCCCAAGGGCCATGCGCGTAGCTATGGTAGCCGCCCTTACAGCCCCCTGTTCGTCTTTGAAGCGCACCTCCATCTTGTTTGGGTGTACGTTTACGTCCACGTCCTCGTAATTCACGCCTATGTCCAGCACGTAAAACGGAAACTTGCCCACCATGATACGGGTATTAAAGGCCCGCTGCACCCCGTAGGAGATCTGCTGAGAGCGTATATAGCGGGAGTTTATATACAGCGACTGCTGCTGCCGGTTTGGGCGGGATATGCTCTCGGTGCCTACATATCCGGTTATCCTGAACCTGCCGTCGTCGTAGTCTACTTCTTTAATATGCGGCAGAACCTCTCCGCCGTATATGCAGAATATTGCAGAACGCAGCTGCCCGTCACCGGGGCTGTGGTATATTACCTTGCCGTTGTTCAATAGCTTTATTGATACGCCCGGATTGCCCATAATGGCGCGGGCGGCGTAATCGGATATGGCTGCGCCTTCCGCACGCTGGGATTTCAGGAACTTAAGCCGCGCGGGAACATTATAAAATACATTGAGGACTTCGATGGCAGTACCTTCGGCACAGCCGCACTCGGCGCATTCCTTTATATCTCCGCCCTCGATATGAATTTTGGTGCCGGATTCCGAACCTTTAGTGCGTGTGCGCATGGTAAGCTGGGATACTGCGGCTATGGAAGCCAGCGCTTCGCCGCGAAAGCCCAGCGTGGATATATGGCCCAGATCGTCAGCTGAGGATATTTTGCTGGTAGCGTGGCGCAGGAATGCCGTAGGCACGTCTTCAGCCAGAATGCCGGAGCCGTTGTCGGTTATTTTTATATAATCTATTCCACCGCCGTTGATCTCGATGGTAATGGCGGTACTGCCTGCGTCTATGGAGTTTTCCACCAGCTCCTTAACTATGGAAGCAGGCCTTTCCACTACCTCGCCTGCTGCTATCTGGTTTGAGGTGTGCTTCGAGAGCACCTGTATTCTCTTTGCTGTCTGCATTATTTGCAATGCTACTCCTTATGCTACCTAAGCTTCGCGCGAAGGTGCAGGTCGTATATCATGTTCAGCGCCTCCATGGGCGTGATGCTGTTTACGTCCACGTTTCTCAACTCCTGCATTATGTCATCGGGCGACGCGGGGCCGAACAGCGTTATCTGTTGGGGTGCGCCGGCGTTGGCCTTGTCCAGAATGCTGTCGTGATCGATATTTATATCAGAGGCCTCCAGCTCGTGCAGTATATCCTTGGCCCTCTTTATCACTTCCTGAGGCAGTCCCGCAAGCCTCGCCACCTGTATGCCGAAGCTCTTGTCTGCGCCGCCGCGGACTATCTTGCGCAGGAAGATTATGTCGTCTCCGACTTCCTTTACGGATATCCTGTAGTTCTTTATGCCCTGCAGCTTGCCCTCAAGCTCCGTAAGCTCGTGGTAGTGGGTCGCGAACAGCGTCTTCGCGCCGCACCGTTCCTTGTCTGCGATGTACTCAAGCACCGCCCATGCTATGCTGAGGCCGTCGAAGGTGCTGGTGCCGCGGCCTATCTCGTCGATTATGAGCAGGCTGTTTGGGGTGGCATTATTAAGAATGTTGCTCATCTCGCTCATCTCCACCATGAAGGTGCTCTGGCCGGAGGCGAGACTGTCGGACGCGCCAACACGGGTAAATATTTTGTCCGTAATGGTTATGCTCGCGGCGGAGGCGGGAACAAAGCTGCCTATGTGGGCCATGAGTACGATGAGCGCCACCTGCCGCATGTATGTGCTCTTACCAGCCATATTGGGGCCGGTAAGTATTATCAGCCTGTCGTCCCTTGCGTTCATCATGGTGTTGTTGGGCACAAAGCCCTCCTTCACGTTTTTTTCCACAACAGGGTGACGGCCGTCCGTTATCTCTATCTTGCCGCTTGTAAGTATCTTTGGCCTGCAATAGTTGTTTTCGAAGGCCACCTGGGCCATGGAGCAATATACGTCCAGCGACGCGATGAGCGCAGCATCGTTCTGAAGCCGCTCTATGCAGCCGAGGAGCATTGAGCGCAGCTCGGAGAAAAGCTTATATTCGAGAGTAACACAGTTCTCCTCAGCGCCGAGAATTGTGTTTTCCAGCTCCTTGAGCTCGTCGGTTATGTACCTTTCGCAATTCGCGAGTGTCTGTTTGCGCTGATAGTTGTAAGGCACGAGGTGCTGATACGCCTTCGTGACCTCGATATAATAGCCGAAGACCTTGTTGTAGCTTATGCGAAGGTTCTTTATGCCTGTCTTCTCCCTCTCCTCCGCTTCCATGCGGGCAAGCCACGTTTTACCGTTTTTCGCGGCGTCACGGTATTTGTCCAGCTCCTCGTTGTAGCCGTCGCGGATTATGCCGCCGTCTTTTACGCTCAGGGGCGGATTGTCTATTATGGCGGAGGTAAGCAGGGCGCATATGTCGTCCATCGGGTCCAGAGCGCCGTGTATGCGCTGGAATTCGTTGGCCTTGAGCCCTTGGAGCGTAGTTATGACTCCGGGCAGCTTTTCCAATGAATGCCGGAGGCAATCGCAGTCCCGTGCGTGTACCGTGGAATAGGCTATGCGGCTGCAAAGACGCTCTATGTCGTATATGGCGTCGAGAGCCGTCATGAGCTCCTGCCGCTGTATGGGCTTTGACAAAAGCTCGTCCACAGCGTTGAGCCTTGCGTCTATATCGCCGGGATCCTGCAGCGGCTGGTCTATCCATGTGCGAAGCAGCCTTCCGCCCATGGCCGTGCCGGTCTTGTCCAATAGATACAGAAGCGTGTTCTTCTTGCTGCCGTCAGCCCTCAGCGGCTGTGTAAGCTCAAGATTACGCCGGGAGTTTGCATCTATGTGCATGTACTTTGTGCGCTGCATCACACGTATGCGCTTAATATGGCACAAGGAGTTCTTCTGTGTATCCTCAAGGTATGCGATCAGCGCCCCCGCGGCGGATATGGCACAGGGCATATCGTCACAGCCGAAGCCGGACAGGGTAGATACCCCAAAGTGGTTAAGAAGCCGCTGCTTTGCGCCTGTATACTCGTATGCCCAGTTGCTGTAGCACTGGGTGTAGTACTCCGACTGAAGCTTGCGTGTGAGCAGCTCGTTGAGGAATATTGCGTCGTTTGCCACTATTTCGGTAGGCTGTATGCGGCACAGCTCGTCCATAAGCTCGGCTGTATACTTTTCCCCGCTGTATTCGTATACGTAAAATGCGCCTGTGGAAACGTCGCAGTAAGCGAGGCCGAGATCGCTGTCGCGCAGGAATACGGATACGATATAGTTATTCTTCCGCTCGGACAGCATGCTTTCCTCGATGACCGTTCCGGGAGTCATCACTCTTATGACTTCCCTCTCCACGAGGCCCTTGGATTCCTTGGGATCAGTCATCTGCTCGCAGATAGCTACTTTATAACCCTTTTCAATTAGCTTGCTGGCATATATCTCTACCGCATGGTAGGGCACGCCGCACATGGGTGCGCGTTCCTCAAGGCCGCAGTCGCGACCAGTGAGAACTATTTCAAGCTCACGGGAGGCCAGAAGAGCGTCCTCAAAAAACATCTCGTAAAAGTCGCCAAGACGGTAAAAGAGTATACAGTCCTTGTATTTCTCCTTTACCTCCATATACTGGCGCATCATTGGGGTAAGCTCTGCGGGCATATATGCTTTGCTCCTGAGAAATTCTCGCTAAATTTAAACGGTATCAGTGTACGCAGCCGGAACAGCCGGAGCAGTTTCCAGAGCAGCCGGAACTGCTGTTTTCCTCGGTGTTCATACCTATATAGGCGCCGATGGTCCTGTTGACTTCGTTCATAAGGTTGGCGAAACAGTGCTGCGCCTCCATCATCTCTTCAAATACGGGGTTTTCCACAAGCTCCGTCTGTATATCGTCTATCTCCTTGGCGATGGCGGATACCTCAATGCCCTCGGAATCCGCGTTTTCCAGCATGGAAACCATCTTGTCCTGCTTTTGGGTGTATTGCTCCATAAGCTCGTTTACGTGCTTATCGGCGTCCATGGCGGCCTTTGCCGCCTGGAGCCTGCGGAACTCATCGGAGTTTGAAAGAGCCATGCCCAGTTCTGTTGCTTTTTCCATTATCATTGAATATGCCTTTCCGCCTTAAACAAGTTCGCCTATGAGGGAGTTGTTCTGGCTGCCGGTTATTTTTACGTTTCTCATGCTGCCCACAAGACTATCGTCCCCGGGGAAGTACACCATCTTGAAGTTGCTCAATTTGCCGTAGGCCATGGGCTCTGATCTGTGGTCGCAGCCCTCGACCAGTACCTCGCCGTAAGTGCCTATATATTTCATGTTGCCATTGCGGAGCACCCTGCTCTGGACTTCGTTCAGTCTTTCCAGCCTGTCATGCTTTACCTCGTCGGGTATCTGATCGGGCATTGTGGCAGCTACGGTGCCTTTACGGGGAGAATACATGAAAGTATACGCCGCAGAGTAGCCAACCTGCTCCACGAGGCTCAACGTTTCTTTAAAGTCCGCTTCCGTTTCGCCCGGGAAGCCAACTATTATATCCGTGGTCAGTTCTATCTCAGGCACCTTTTCCCTGAGCTGCTGTACTTCTTCTATATATTTTTCCCTCGTATAGCAGCGGTTCATGAGCTTGAGTATCCTGCTGCTGCCGGACTGTACCGGAAGATGTATGTGCTTGCACACCCTTGGCAATTCCGCCATAGCGTCTATAAGCCCTGACGAAAGGTCCTTTGGGTGGGAGGTCATGAAACGTATCCTCTTAAGCTCGGGAACCTGATCGTGTACCATGCGCAAAAGCGCCGGAAAGTCAGTAGTCTCGCCATCTCCCTTGTAGGAATTGACATTCTGGCCGAGGAGCGTCACTTCCTTAAATCCGGCCAAAGCAAGGCCCTTTACCTCGTTCACTATATCCATAGAGTTTCTGGAGCGCTCACGTCCTCTGACATACGGAACTATGCAGTAAGAGCAAAAGTTGTTGCAGCCGTAGGTTATATTTGTGAAGGTGGAAAATGTGCTGTTCCTGCAAACCGGCAGCCCCTCCGCTATCTCGCCGTCCATGTCGCGAACCTGCAACGTGCGCTCGCCGTGATATGCTTCCTCAAATAGCAACGGGAACCGATGCAGTTCATTAGTGCCAAAGACTATATCCACAAATGGGAAGCGCTTGAAGAGTTTCCTGCCGGAGTCCTTTTGCTGCATCATGCAGCCGCATACGCCTATCATGAGCTGCGGATTCTCGTCCTTGCGCTTTTTCAGCGCGCCGATATTGCCGTATACCCTCTGCTCAGCGTGCTCGCGAATGCAGCAGGTATTGAATATTATAAAGTCGGCCTTGGACTTGTCCTCAGCTTTTGTGTAACCCATGTCCTCCATCATGCCGGCTATTTTTTCCGAGTCATGCTCGTTCATCTGGCAGCCGTAGGATTCTATATGGTAAGTAAGGCCGAGGCCATAAACTTCGTCTTTTACTCGCTTTGCCGCGGCCTTGGAAGCTGCTATCTCTGCCGGAGAAACAAATACTGGTTCTTTCATCAAAATACCTCTACATAACAAATCACATTAATTATATCTTTTTTAGGGTGTCAGTTCAAGCATATAACCCCTATCGGAACCTCAAAACAGATCATATATGGGTACTTTTATGGGCTTTACCACAATATACATTATTTTTTAAAAAATATAGTTGACATTTACCGCAAAATAAAGTATCATAATCAACGTCGTCGCGGTGCGAATTGAATCGGGGTGTAGCGCAGTTTGGTAGCGCATCTGGTTTGGGACCAGAGGGCCGCAGGTTCAAATCCTGTCACCCCGACCACTTGAATAACGGCCCCTTGGTCAAGCGGTTAAGACACCACCCTTTCACGGTGGTAACGGGAGTTCGATTCTCCCAGGGGTCACCATTAATAAGGGCCTTTAGCTCAGTTGGTCAGAGCGGTCGGCTCATAACCGATTGGTCCGGGGTTCGAGTCCCTGAAGGCCCACCAACTTTTTTTAAATTTAAATAATATGGTCCGGTAGTTCAGTTGGTTAGAATGCCAGCCTGTCACGCTGGAGGTCAGGGGTTCGAGCCCCCTTCGGATCGCCATTTTTCCCAGCTGGTGTAGCTCAATGGCAGAGCAACTGATTTGTAATCAGTAGGTTGTAGGTTCGACTCCTATCACCAGCTCCACCATAACACCTTATATTTTATCCTGGATGGGTTCCCGAGTGGCCAAAGGGAGCAGACTGTAAATCTGCCGTCGCAGACTTCGGTGGTTCGAATCCACCCCCATCCACCACTTTATGCGGGAATGGCGGAATTGGCAGACGCGCACGGTTCAGGTCCGTGTGCTGGTGACAGCATGCAGGTTCAAGTCCTGTTTCCCGCACCAATTAAGGAGCTGAAAATCAGCTCCTTTTTGATTATGTTTTGGAGGCTGCAAAAGCAGCGCCCCCTGCTCTTTTACTATTTTACAGTTTCTATAAATCTCCGCGCCATATCACAGTCTGCTTTTCTGACATATACACGATATTCATATGCTGAATTTGAGTCGATAAATGGCGTACCGTGCATCCTCCCTGAATTTGTTATTGTATTAGTCTTTACAGTATATTCGATATTTTTTTCAGTTAAGACTCCAAGCACACGATTTAAATACTCAAAGCTTCTCGTAACACAGATTTCCTTTCGGCTCAGCGTTAACATCGTCAATACCCCTTGGTCTTTACATTACATTCAATCGACATCCATTCTCAAATAATCTGTATGCACATACGCACGTTGGCTTCCTGTCCATGTGATCTCCGCCCACTTGCCGTTTATGCTCCACACGGCAACCGTTTGGCCTCTGCGCAATTTGCCGAGCTTATTATAATTTTTGCCGGGGCCCTGGCGCACATTCACGTTGCCGGTGGCAATCGCGGCCCCCATCGAGCCGGGGTCGGTGGAGGGTACGTCGATCTGTGATATAGCCGCCGAATCACATACAAAGCTGATATAATCCTTATGCACATACCCCTTGCTATTCTGCGACATAACGATTTCCGCCCAATCGCCGGACACCGATACGATTGAAATGATTTGCGCCTTCTTTAATTTTCCAATGCGTGAATAGTTTTTGCCGGGGCCGGAGCGCACATTAACATTTCCTGTTGCTACAGCCTCCGCAATCGAGGGGAAGCCGGTATCCTGGCTGCTGGACGGCGTTGTAAACAACTGTACGATATAGTAGCACTTTGCTTTGGCGGAATAGTGCATATAGACACCGGTGTGAGAATACATGGCAGAAGTGACATTCTCTTTAAATCCAGGTGTTTTAATCCAGTATTCTACGATTTGCTCCGCTGTCGGCTTTGATTTTGAGCGCATCCAGCTGCAGCCCGACGATGCTCGGATTGCAGAGTATCCGTACTCATCGAAAATGGTATCCCATTTCTGACCATCTGGGCGATAGGCACTCATTTTGCTTTTTCCATCCTGTTCCACAGCCAGTTTAGCGGCCATCGCGCACAAACGGGCATCGAGAACGAGATTTGAGCCGTTATGATATTTGTTGCAGTATTCAAGTACACCCTGTTGGTAATCGCTGAATTCGCCAGCCGCCGATGCAGGCGCCATGGATAAAATACCTATGGCAAATGTCAGCAAAACAGCTAGAAATTTCCTGTTCATAATCTTCTCCTTTCAAATTACGTGGGTATTTACTTTATACTTGCACCTTAATTATGGCATACCGGAAAGGAAAAATGTGTTAATAATCATTGAACTATTTTGTTTTACAATTTTACGGATACCGTTCAACAAAAATAAATATGCATAAAAGGTGTTGACATCTCATTTCTGTGGTGCTATGATAATCATCGTTCGGTGAACAATATCTGGGTGTGGCGCAGTTTGGTAGCGTGCTTGAATGGGGTTCAAGAGGCCGGAAGTTCAAATCTTCTCACCCAGACCAAAAAACAGCTCATAGTAAGTATGGGCTGTTTTTTATTATGTTTTTCCCTATTTTATATCCTGCTACAGCATTATGCATATCAGGCCGTTGCAGCCCTCGTTCACCATGCGTTCAATGGTGCTTTGCAGCTTTTGCTGTACGTTTTCCGGCATTCTGCTCACCTTTGACGCCATGCCCTCCTTGGCCATTTCATATAGGGACTTCCCGAATATATCCATATCCCATATCTTGCCGGGGTCCTTCTCAAAGGTGCTGGTCAGGTAATCCGCAAACTCCTCGCTCTGTTCCTCGGTACCCACCAGCGGCGATACCTCTGACTCTATATTTACCTTTATGAGGTGCAGCCCAGAGGCATGCGCGCGAAGTTTTACGCCGAACCTGCCGCCACGCTGAACTATCTCCGGCTCGTCAAGTTCCATATCTTCTATGTCGGGAGGAACGGTGCCGTAGCCTGTGGCCGCCGCCTGATCAAGGGCGGAACGTATCCTGTCGTATTCCTTCTTGGCTACTATAAACTCCTTCAGGGAAGCTATCAGATGGGCGTCATCCCGTATTTCGTAGCCGCACTCTTCACTTATTACGGAATAGAACATCCCGTCGTCCGGGGCTAAGCCGACCGTCATCTCTCCGCTGGCGAGGTCAAGGCAGGAAAGCGTTGGGGCTGAGTAACCCTCGATCCCGCTTAAAGCTTCAAGAAGGGCATTGCTGTCTCCCATTCGCTCCATGCTTCCGGCGGCATTCAAAAGGGGCTCTGTCACCCGCCTTGCAAGCCAGTGATCCGGTCCCAGCGCATTTACCCATGAAGGTATTGCTACGTTTACCGAACGTATCGGGAAGGCCATGAGCATTGAGCTTAAAAGCTCTTCAAATTGAGCCTGCTCCATTGTCATTGCGTTTACCGGCATGGCTATCACACCGTATTTTTCAGAAAGGGCCGCCGCAAGCTCTGTGGCTTCTGCGCCGCAGGGATCGGTGCTGTTTACAAGCACAATAAAGGGCCGGCCGGTATTTTTCAGTTCGGTTATAACCCTCTCCTCTGCGTCTACATAAGCCGGGCGCTTAATGTCAGTTATGCTGCCGTCGGTCGTCACCATTATGCCTATGGTAGAATGCTCGGTGATGACCTTGTTAGTACCTATTTCCGCAGCGTCCTCGAAGGGTATGTCGTAGTCGAACCACGGCGTGCGCACCATTCTGGGGGCGTTGTTCTCGACATGGCCTACGGCCCCTTCTACCATGTACCCAACGCAGTCAGCCATGCGTATCTTTATCCGCATGCTCTCTATCTCAAGTGTCGCCGCCTCATTGGGTATGAAGCGGGGTTGGGTAGTCATTATGGTCCTTCCTGCAGCACTCTGAGGCAGCTCATCTGTGAGCCGTGCCCTGACGTTTTCGTCCTGTATGCTGGGTATCACCATAACGTCCATAAAGCGCTTGATGAAGGTCGACTTGCCGGTACGTACCGGCCCTACCACGCCTATGTATATTTCTCCGTTTGTGCGCCGGGCTATATCCCTGTAAAGCTCATTTTTATCCATAAGGCACCTCCTGTAATGTGTGCAATAGATTTATATGTGCAAAGCATGCGGTTCATGCGGGATAAAAACAAAACCACCGGATATCCGATGGTTTGAGAGTGTCAAAAAAGTGGCTGAACGACACTTTTTTGAGTTTTTACGGGTTTTGCCTTGCAAAAAAATGAGGTTCCGCCCCGGGAAACGGGCCGGAACTGACCCGCTGCGGCGGGCCTCCGGGCGGCAAAACCCGCAAAGTACGAAAACCTCTGGGTTTTCATCC
>SFEL01000005.1 GCA_004557245.1 Clostridiales bacterium
CTGCGGCGGGCCTCCGGGCGGCAAAACCCGCAAAGTACGAAAACCTCTGGGTTTTCATCCGTTCTGACGCACACCCCCCAGGGGGCCTTCTCTTGCCCCTGCGGGGCAATTCACCTTGTGTCGTCAGAGCCGGATTAAACATAAGGGGCTGCGGCCCCTTATCAACCCCCGGGGTTTTTCGACAGACTGGGTTTTTATTTTAAGCTTATGCTTTGTCGTTCAGTTTGTCGTTCTTTCCGCGCTGGCGTACTTTAATTCTTATGGGCGTTGCATCCAGCGAGAAGGACTTTCTTATGTAATTTTCAAGATAACGCTGGTATGAGAAATGCATTATCTTGGGGTCGTTCACCACTATGGCAAATGTAGGCGGGTTGGTGGCAAACTGCACAGCGTAGTATATCTTCAATTGCCTGCCCTTATCGGAGGGGGGGGCGGTTACCGTTACAGCTTCGGATATAACGTCGTTCAGTGTGCCTGTGGATATGCGCATACTGTTCTGGGCGTAGGCATATTTTGCCGTTTCCAGCACCTTGTTCACCCTCTGACCGGTCTTTGCGGAGATAAACAGCATGGGAACATAGCTCATGAAGGCCAGATCTGTTGTAAGTTCCTTCTTGAACTTGTTCATGGTGTTGGTGTCCTTCTCGATGACGTCCCACTTGTTGACTATAACCACGGAAGCTTTGCCTTCTTCGTGTACATAGCCAGCTATGCGCACGTCCTGCTCGCTAAGTCCCTCTGCGGCATCTATGACTATAAGCACAACGTCCGCCCGTCGTATGGCGCCAAGGGAACGTATGACGCTGTAGCGCTCAACCGTTTCGTCCTCAATGGCACGCTTGCGCCGGATGCCTGCGGTGTCCACCAGCACAAAGTCATCGCCGTTCCATGTGAATGGGGTATCTATGGCGTCGCGGGTGGTGCCGGATATGCTGCTCACTATTGTGCGCTCATAACCCAGCAGCGCGTTTACCAGGCTGGATTTGCCCACGTTTGGTTTGCCCACTATGGCGATATTTATGGCCTCGTGCTCCAGCTCCTTCTCGCACTTGGGGAAATACGATATCACCTCGTCCAGCAGATCGCCTATGCCCAGGCCCTGCTCGGCGGATATCGTTATGGGATTGCCTATGCCCAAAGCATAAAAGTCGTATGCTGAGTCCTCATACTTCGGGTGATCCACTTTATTTACTGCCAGCACTATGGGCTTCTTGGAGCGGCGCAGTAAATCCGCCACGTCCTCATCGGCGGCGGTTATCCCCTCACGGCCGTCTACCATGAATATGATGACGTCGGCTGTCTCTATGGCAAGCTCGGCCTGGCGGCGCATCTGGGTGCTTATTATATCGTCCTTCATGGGCTCGATACCGCCTGTGTCCACCAATGCGAAATGGTGATCCAGCCATTCCGCGTCGCCGTAGATTCGGTCGCGGGTGACGCCCGGCGTATCCTCTACTATGGCGATGCGCTTGCCGACTACCTTATTGAAGAAGGTGGATTTTCCAACGTTCGGGCGGCCTACTACCGCCACAAGTGGCTTTGACATATTATATAACCTCTCTTGATTGCATTTGTAAGTAAGGCGGTGTACTTCCACAAACTACACCAATTTTAATTGTAAAGCATTTTTATCTAAATGTCCACGGTCTTGTTTCTCAGCCGCTTTTCGGGTATAATATAGGCAAATCTTCACAAACAGAGAAAGGCGAATACGAACTAAAGAGATAATATGTCATTTAAAACCTTGCTTCAAGGCGCAAAGAGAGACCTTCGCGAGATATTTACTTTAAGGAGGCTTCTTTTTATTTTGTGCGGAACAGCCATATGCTCCTTCGGCATATACAATGTCCACGACCAATCCGGCATAACTGAAGGCGGCGCACTGGGACTCATACTGCTGTTGAACCACTGGTTTGGTCTGCCTTCATCTATAGCCACACCCATAATAGACATAATCTGCTACGCTCTCGCCTTCCGTGCGCTGGGCAGGCATTTTCTTGAGATTTCGGCCTTCTCCACGCTGAGCATGGCCATGTTTTTCAGAATTTGGGAGAACTTCCCCCCTGTCCTTCCCAGCCTTGCAGATAAGCCCATTTTAGCGGCTCTCTTGGGCGCGCTGTTTATAGGCGTAGGAGTGGGCATAGTGGTCAAAAACGGCGGTTCCTGCGGCGGAGACGATGCCCTGGCGCTGTTCATTCACAAGGTTTCCGGCTGGCGGTTATCTCGAGCCTACCTCATAAGCGATCTTACCGTACTGGCACTATCCCTCACCTACATACCCTTTAAAAAGATATTCTTCTCCCTCATCACAGTAACTCTGTCATCGTATATACTGGAGTTTATGCAAGGGAAGGAAAAAGCAAACAACGCGAAAGAAACACCTGAAGCAGGCGCCGATGACGGGGTATAGCGGTCTTCTATCCGTATAAAAAACCGCCGCAAATAAAAACAGCCCCTCTTATCGCAGGACAGATGTACAACGTACCCCCGCCTTAAAAGATCAACAGCCCTGCATCGGTTTACTAATATAAGGTCGGTGACTCCGTAAAACTTGATGAATAAAAAGATGAAGCATCATCGCTTCAGTTTTTTATGTGGTAACTCAAGCGCATTTCTTTGTTCGTACCAACGAATATAGAAAGTGCAATCAGAGCGATACCTGAACCAATCATAATCCATTTTAACGAAATTTCATCTGCCATCGGTCCAAATATAGCCATCCCTACAGGCAAAAAACCAGAGTACATGGCGCCAAGTAGACCGAATACCCGTCCCTGCATAGACATTTCTGCCTTTTCTTGAATTAATGTGGTCGTCGCTGTTTGAACCATAGTGATGGCAACACCATAAATAATCATCAGTGTAAGGTATAGGGCAAATTGCTTCGACAATCCCATGCCGATTGCTAATGAACCAAAAGCTATCAGCCCTACAGACATGGTTGTTACACGGCTCTTAAATCCTCCCCATATACTCATAAGTATTCCGCCAGCGACCATTCCGATAAATCCGGCTAATTCTACTGCTGTCAAATACCAATAAGTTTCCCCATAAACACGGCTCACAAACAGCTGAGAAAGAAAACCTGCCGGCACACACAGAAAAATGAAAAGTCCATATACTGTCAACACTTTCCCGATAAGCTTATCTGAAAGCGTATATTTAATACCTATTTTCATATCTATAAATACAGAGGTTTCTTTGTTTTGAATTGCCTGCTTTGGGATGATCACAGCCGAAAGTAATCCTATACCTACAATTGCAGTTGCAGTATCAATTATAAGTGTAGAACTTAGAGTGTTTATGGTCAGCAATACACCAGCTGCTGCAGGAGCTGCAAATTGAACAACAGATTGCATCGTTGCATTTATTCCGTTAAAACGCATAATCTGGTCCTCCGGCACAAGCTGTGGAATTACTGCATTAACTGCCGGTGTTTGAATGCCTGCCCCGAAAGAACGTATTACTGACATAACAAGCAGACCACCAAGGACGACGGTTTTATCCGTGATATGCGGAATTGCCAATACCATCAGAAATGTTACAAGAGCAATAAGGGAATCGGCTCCGATAATAAGTTTTTTTCGGCTGTGACGATCCGCCCATACTCCTGCAACAAAAGAAATCAAAAACTGCGGCAGATAAGAACATACGGTAAATGCTGCAACCCACACTCCCGATGATGTTTGAATTGTCACATACCATACAATCGCCATTTGGACCAGGGTAGAACCAAATAATGTAATACACTGACTAATCAGAAACAGCATTGCTTGACTTTTCCAGTTTGTTTGTTTTTCGTCCATGATTTTTATCTCCTTTCATTTTTGCCCCAAAAGCATACCACCAATGAAAACATTGGTGGCAAAGTGGAGGGTTATAAAAATCTGACTTTCATATCTTGCAGCATGGATAATATTTTGTATGCGTTTTCCTCCGCTGCGGATAAAGAAACGATAAGCCTGTCACAGACAGAAATAATAGCTGAGTCCTGTTTTGGAGTATTTAGGATTACCTCAATATCTGTATCCGGATTTTCAGAAAGTTGTCTGAGCATATGCAAAATTGCCTCTAAAGAATAGTTTGCACATCTCAAAGAACGAATAATTATAAGACGCTGTATATCAGCATCTGTATAGACACGATATCCATTCTGTTTTCTTTTGACAGTAAGCAGACCATTCATCTCCCAATTTCTTAAAGAGTCCATTGAGATACCTAAGTATTCCGATGCTTCTTTTCTCGTGAAAAAATGAGAGCTTTCCGGTACGCCTCCGGAAAGTATCTGCTTTACAATCATGATTGCTTTTTCAGCATTGGAACGTTCTTGTTTAATCTGTTGCAGATAATCTTCCGTAAGTGAAAGAGCAGTATTGAAATCACCAGTAGCCGATGCTTTTACCATTTGCAAGATTTTCTTCCTTAAACCATTCTGTAAGACTTCAACTTGAAGAGCAAGTCGGGCGAGTTTGAATTGTTGGATATGAAAATCTGTAAATACCCTGTATCCGTTAGACTTTCGTTCCGGTTTTGGGATTAGTTCCAGTTCCTCATATAGTCGGACGGTATTGGGATGGATTCCTATTATATTTGCGACCTCTGCGGTTCGATATGTATTCATATGTCAATCATCTCCGTTCCCAAAATCATGATACCATAACGCAAAAGTATGGTGTTATAGTGGAGGGTTTATTCTATCAAAGAATAGGATTACGCTCAACAAGAATACATTAATTATTTCGTCCGATTCGCTGCAGCTCCTTTTCTTGCTCTGAAGCTAACCAAAAGGGCAGAAGTGCCGAAAAGCCTTGTGCTACGGATGTTTTGGCAAAAAGAAAAAGCACGATGGTTTCAATACCAATGGCATCAAAACTATCGTGCTTATTTGGTCGGGGCGACGTGATTTGAACACGCGACCTTTTGGTCCCGAACCAAACGCGCTACCAAGCTGCGCTACGCCCCGATGGAGCCAACGAGGGGATTCGAACCCCTGACCTGCTGATTACGAATCAGCTGCTCTACCGACTGAGCCACGTTGGCATTGCCGGTGAACCGGCTCGGTTAATAATTATAGCACAGTTGCCTTTTTATGTCTACTGACAAAAATCAATAAAGTTTAGCCAGCGACTTTATACTTTTGAGCTCATCGCTGGAGGTAATCGGCGTCAGATGAAATTCCTGTATGTGCAGAGTGCTGTCCTGCTGTATCCATATGGAGCGGCCCTGCTCGCGGGGCAGGATAGGCGCGCTCTCAGTAGTGTTTTCGTATATCATCTTTGCTATGTCAGGGTGTACCTGGAGCAGATAACCCGTACAGCTTTCGGTAGCAAAACTGCGCATTATCTTCTTTCGCACCTTGAGAAGCATCGTCTCAGCAGATATCACCCTGCCGCTCCCGTTGCAGTAAGGGCATGTGGTCTGCAATACGTTGCTTATACACTTTCTGGACTTCTTGCGGGTCATTTCCACAAGACCAAGCTGTGTTATGCCGAGTACGTTGGACTTTGTGCGGTCCTTGCGCAGCTCCTCCTTGAGGGTTTCTATTACTTTCTCCTTATCCCCCAACTCGTCCATATCTATGAAGTCGATTATTATTATGCCGCTTATATCGCGCAGGCGGAGCTGTCGGGCTATCTCCTTGGCGGCTTCGCAATTGGTTGCGGTAATGGTTTCCTGAAGGTTGTCCGTCCCAACGTATTTGCCGGTATTGACGTCAATGGTGGTCAGCGCTTCGGTCTGATCGATTATTATATACGCGCCGTTTTTTATCCATACCTTGCGGCAGAGAGCCTTGTCTATGGCTCCTTCAAGGCCAAGGGTATCGAACCTGTCGGGAAGCTCCTCCTGCAATACCACCCGATCCTTGAGGGCAGGAGAGATTATGCCTGCGACTACCTGCACCTTTTCATAAAACTCGCGGTCGTTTATGGTGAGCCTGTCTATATCAGGGGTAAAAAGATCCCTTATGGTACGGAATACCAACGGTTCCTCCCCATGTATGAGCCGGGGAGCGGTGAGCATCTGGCTTTTTTTCTGTATGCGATCCCAAAGACGGGTAAGAAACTTCATATCCGCCTCGAACTCCTCAATGCTCTTGTCCAGCGCGGCTGTGCGTACTATCACTCCCATGTTATCTGGTTTTACTTTGGATATAGTCTCCTTCAGTCGGGCACGCTCCCGCTCGTCCTCTATCCTTCTGGATACGCCTATGTAGTTCACCATCGGCATGAGAACCAGCGTCCGTCCAGGCAAGGTTATGTGGGTAGTGACTCTTACGCCCTTTGTGCCTACAGGCTCTTTCAGCACCTGCACCAGTATTTCCTGGCCCGGCTTGACTATATCCTTTATATTTGGCACTTCCTGATGCAGCTCGGGAGCTTCGCCGAACTGGAAGTCGCTGCTGTCCGGCAATACATCCCCAGCGTATAGAAACGCATTGCGTTCAAGTCCGACGTCCACAAATGCCGCCTGCATGCCGGGCAGTACGTTCTGTACCCTGCCCTTATATATGTTTCCTACCAACCGCTCCTTGCCCCTCTGCTCGATATATATCTCGCTGGGCGAACCGTTGTCCATAAGGACTACTCTCGTCTGGTACGGGTTTATGTCTACTACTATCTCCTTGCCCATTATTTCAGGACCTCCAAAAACTTACGTTGACAAAATACAATAAAGAATTAATATTTTCCATGTTAATATAATACCATTTCTGTCACACACGGTCAATGAAGGGGAGCACTTCCCTGATTTTTTTATCGCAGCCGTACATGGCCGCAAGTTCGTTCAAACAGCCGCTGTCCAGCCTGCCCGTTTCGCGCATATCGCCGTCAAGGGCAGTAATGACGGTATACTTTCCTCCGCCTGAATAGGAGATCGCTTCCGACAGCGTAGCATTTTCGCTTAGCGCTATATGCCTGACCCGTATAGGCCTGCAAGAGGCCAGAGCTCCCGCTCTTCTAAGATAGTTCGAAGCTTTTTTTTCCTCCGTCCCTTTCAGCGACAGCAACAAAAAAACGCCAAATACTGTAACCGTAGGATTTTCGGCCATACAGCCGAGAAATATAAGGACTATGGATAATGCGATATTCAGTACGGTATTGGCCCAGTACGGAAGTCTTATATCCACTATTTCCAGCGCTGCACCAAGCGCCCTGCCGCCGTCCAGAGGGTATACCGGCAGCATATTCACCAGGGCGATGTACATGTTTGCATCAGATAGTTCATTTAGGCTTTCAAGTCCCGTTACCTCTGTGCCCATATATGCGATAAGGCTG
This sequence comes from Clostridiales bacterium, assembly GCA_004557245.1. Classification (GTDB taxonomy): domain Bacteria; phylum Bacillota; class Clostridia; order Christensenellales; family CAG-138; genus SFEL01. Next base: position 7,275 of record SFEL01000005.1, read on the forward strand.
AATACAGGTCCCGCAAGAGCTATCAGGAATTCGTCCGAATGGCTGACAATGCCGACTATCTCTGCGCGGCAGCCGTATGGCATAAGTTCTATGGAGCATACTTCGTACCCCAGCATATTTGCCATAACGCAATGGGCGCACTCGTGCGAAAGTACTGCGAGCATGTATATAAGAAAAGTCGTTATATTGCCGCTTGCAATGCAAAGCAGACACAGCAGCGCAAAAAAGGGGCTGCTTTTTATCCTTGGAATCATGCGGGGATATTCGCGTCGACATCAAATAATTTCTCGGCTTCCATAGGCCGTCCGCCCTTGTATACGCGGATGCTCAGGCTGTCGCTGCCGCTACCAAGCGTATCACCCCGGCTCACCGGCTGTCCCTCCTCTACCCAAAGCTCGTTGAAGCCATCAACGCTTATCATTATGTCCCCATCTGTCCAAAGTTCCACCGCGCCTTTTCCGCTTGCATCGGTAGATACGTTTTTTATTTTGCCGTTGCCGGGCGACTGTACGGTCTTATCCGCCGTATTGGATACTGTCAGCAGCATGCCGTCATCGCTGCTTTGATATGTGGCGCCGCTTATGTTGAGACTGAGCCGCGAGTCACGGGAAAATACCTGCATTATACCGGGCAACTCTACAAAACGCAGCTTGCCGAGGTATTCGCCGCCTATATTCTCTGCCTTTTCAGTAAGGTTTGCGGCAGTCTGCGCGAGATCCTCCCCTTTGTAAACTGTTTTTGCCACCAGAGCCAGTCCGCATAGAAGCAGGCATATGCCCATTTTTACCAGCATAGAACCTCCTGCGCTATAATCCTCATACCTCTCCGCGGCCCTTCTGTACCGTCTCTCCGGGCGGCTAAAATACCGAATCGTATACTTGCGATTTCTTCTGCTGCCGTATTCGTATGATCTAAAATCCTTATGATCGATTCTTTCAGCCATAAAAAAACCTCCTCTTTAATGCACATTTGATTATATGTGCAAAAAGGGAGGAAAATTTACTTAATATGCTCGTCCGTCATCGCTTCTTGCTTTGGCGCCGCATCCATACGTTCTCCACAATGCCCACACCTATAAGGTTCGTTAATAGATTTGAGCCTCCGTAGCTTATGAATGGAAGCGGTATGCCGGTAACAGGCATAAGGCCTATAGTCATGCCGATATTCTCAAATACGTGGGCCGTAAACATGCCTGCAACGCCTACTACGAGGCATGTGCCGAAGGAGTCTTTTGTGCGCATGGCAATATATATCCAACGGAATATTAGCGCAAAGAACAGGCAGATTATTATTGTGCCTCCCACAAACCCAAGACCTTCAACTATTCCCGCAAAAATGAAGTCAGTATGCCTCTCCGGAACGAACCTCAGCTGAGCAAGGGTTCCTTCGGAGAAAAATCCCTTTCCCGTAAGCTGACCCGATCCTATGGCTATTTTGGACTGGGCCACGTTGTAGCCGGAGTTTTGCAGATCGGACTCCGGGTTGATGAAAACGTCGATGCGCTCGCGCTGCGAATCGCTCAAAACGAAGTAATATGCCAGCGGCATACACACCACCAGTCCGCCTGCCGCAGTGAGTATGTATCCCCAGGATATCCTGCCTATGAAGTATATGAATACCATTATGCAGATAAAAACGAAGGCCGTGCCGAAGTCAGGCTGCATCATTACAAGGACCGTAGGAACAGCACAGTACATAGTTGTCTTTATTATATACCCCAGTCCCCGGAATTTGCCTTCTTTGTCCATGCAGTCGCCAACGTACTTTGAAAGCGTGACTATTATGCTTATTTTGCACAGCTCGCCGGGCTGTAACGCCCTGTCGATAAAATCCAGCTTGAACCAGCCTGCTATACCGCGGGTTTTGCCTGCGGCGAATATCATGATGAGCAGCACCAGGTTTGCTGCGTAGACGTATTTGATAAGAAACTTAAATACCTTATAGTCCACTACCATGAAAACCAGCATGGCGGCGAAACCTATCATGAAGTTGACCAGCTGCTTTTTGACGTAGTACAGGTTAAGCTTGTCCAGATAGTCAGCTATGCTGGTTTCCGTGCCGTCAAAGGGGTCGGCCATGATACTGGCAATGCTTGTAAGCCCTATGATAAACAGGGCCAGCACCAGCAGTATGGTTATCCAGTCTATTTTTTTGAGCAGGTCTTTATCGAACATTTACTCTAAGTCAAACAGCTCCTTGACTTCGTTATATATGGCTTTGTACTTGTCGATGGTATCACTGTAGGCGATGGGGCGATTTACTGTTACCTTTTTTGCGGTATCCTCACCCTGCATTAGCCTGTCCAGCATCATAGTTGCGGTAGCCGCTGCATCGTAATACGGCTCTATACAAAGGCCGTATATGTCGTTATCCTTAAACAGCTCCAGGTTTTCATCGCTTAGTCCGCAGCCGAATGCCGTTATGGATATCTGCTTGAGAAGCGCCGGATTTGGCGTGGGCTTGGCAGAGTCCGCTGACGGTTCCGGCGCAGGTGTGGATTCCGGCTCTTTTTTTTTCGTTTCCTTCTCAGAGGCCTTTTCGGCAGCCTCTATCTCCTTAAATGCGGCTATTGCCTTACTGCGCGCCTTAACGGCGACCGGTACAGAGGATTCATCGCAGGCGTAAAGCCCCTTTATGTCGCGGTTGTTCAGAAGATAATCCGAAAGCTCGTCTATTGCTCCATCGTCACCTAATCCGGGCGTCCTATTAAAGCTTACAGTATCAAACTGAGGATAGTATTCCTTCACAGCAGCGTCAAATGCCGGGAAGCAGCTGTCGGTATTGCTTCCGTATACCAGTATCCTGCCCGACTTTAACCCGCGCTCAGTCATTCTTTCCGCTATGCCGCGGGCCAGTTCCTCGATGTACTCAGAAACGTCCGCCACTACGTTAACATCCGCCTCGTCTCCGTTGTAAGCCTCATATGGGCATACGACGTACAGTCCGGCGTCGTGGGCGCGCCTTACCGCCTCGGTGTAGCTTCCGGGTATGAGCAGCCCGGTGCAGCCGTCATCGACCGCCTTTTGCACCATAGCCGATGCATCGCCCTTCACCCTATAAAGCTTTGCGGGATAGCCGAGGTTTTCTACCGTATGCAAAAAGCCGTGCATCATCATATACCCGCTCATGCTGCCATCGTCCTGTATTATCATGCCCATGAGCCTTATACCGCCGTCATTGGCGGATTCGGCAGCATTTTCAGTGCCTGCGCTTTCAGGCGGAGATGAAACCTGTTGGGGTTCTTCCTTGCCGCAGCCCCATAGAAGCAGCATCAGCACAAGCATTATGGGGAATATCTTCTTCACCTCAGCGCCCTCCTTTCAGCCGTGAATAACAGCCATAGATTGCCCGTGTTTAATTTTACATTAAAACTGACGCATCGTCAGCAAAAACGCGGCTTTGTTCACAAAAACGTCAGATTATGTAGCGCGCTTCCTTTTTGGGCGCAGCGTCCAGCTCTTTCTTTTTCTCATCGTAGCCGTGCTTGCCGAGAAGCGCATATGTGGCGTTCTTGCCCTCTTCAACGCCGGGTTGATCGAAGGCGTTGATACCCAACAGCTCGCCCGCAAAGGCGGTCTCGAGCTGGAATAAGCACAGAAGCTGACCAACAGTGAAAGCGTTCACCTCGGGCAGCGTCACCGTGCAGTTCATGTGTCCGCTCTTCCGTACTGCGTATTCCGTTGCGAACTGTTCGCATTTGATAAGTTCGTTGAAGGTATGGCCGCTTAAAAAAGCGACATCGGGTATGCTGTCGTAGGCATGGGGTATCTCCACGGTGCTCCTGTACTTATCTACCCCTATGAAGGTTATTACCTTATCGAAGGGGCCTTCGGTATAGAGCTGCACCTGAGAATGCTGGTCTGTGACGCCGAGAGACTTAACGGGGGTCTGGCCGGTATGGGCGGTGCTGCCGTCAGTGTGTACAGCCTTGCCAAGGGACTCTGCCCAGAGCTGTGCGAACCAGTCAGCCATATACTTAAGAGAATCGGCATAGGGCATCATGACGTTTATGTTGCAGCCCTTTTCAACTGCCTTCATTTGCAATGCAGCCATCATGTAGGCAGGATTATGCCATATGTCGTGCGTGCGGCATATCTCATCCATATAGCCCGCGCCTGCAAGGAGCTCTTCAATATCGATACCGCATACTGCGGCGGCCAGGAGGCCCACTGGACAAAGCTCGCTGAACCTTCCGCCTACGCCGTCAGGCACATAGAATGTATCGAGGCCGAATTCCTTTGATATCTTTATGAGATTGCCCTTGCTGTGGTCGGTGGTAGCTACAACATGCCCAGTCCAGCCGTCCCCCAGCTTTTCCCTCAGTATGTTTGTAACGAGTAAAAGCTGAGACATGGTTTCGGAGGTGCTGCCGGACTTGGTTATAACGTTGAACATGGTATGCTCTACATCTATGACTTCGAACAGAGACTCCATTCTTTCGGGATCTATGTTGTCCTCTATAAAGAGCCTTGGGCCTCCGCGCCTCTCACTGGGAAGGTCGTTGTAGCGGAGATGGCACAGGGCCTGATGGACGGCTATGGGACCGAGGGCGCTGCCGCCTATGCCCAGCACTACGAAATCGTCGAAGTTATCACGGATATCCTTCGCCTTAGCGTTTATGGCCTTAATTACTTCGTCCTGATTGAAGGGCAGCTCTCTCCACTTCATGCTTCCGCGCTTTTCATCCATGCCCTTTGCCGCAGCCTCATATGCCGCTGCGTTTGCCTCAAGCTCCTCAGGGGTTATGCCGCCCTTGACGAAGCCGCTCATCATATTGTTGAAATCCACACGAAGTCTCATTTCCTTTTTAAAGGCCTCACAAGCAAATCGCTTCATAAAAAATACCTCCATATGTAAAAATATAATTGCATACAAATATAACAAACTTATTTTAATTATAACACATAATTGCCGGACGCGCGCATAAATTTAAGCTGCGGGGTGGCTGATTTGATAATTAAGCATAAAAAAGGCGATATATTTCCAATATTTGCTGTGTTGCTCGGCATTTTAGGAGCCGGGGCGTTCTTTCTGAGCAGTATGGGAATGCAAAACCGGGGCGGACTGAGCATTCGCGTCGTAGACGCTTACGATCTTACGCCGGTAAAAAACGCCGACATAATAATACCCTCTGCGGATATCTTTGCGAAGACCGACGCATCGGGCCTTGCGGCAGTGACGCTTCCCATAATAAAAAACGGCCCCCAGGAAAAGGCGCTGGGCCAGTCATGGGGCGAGTGTACCATTATCGCAGGCTGTTCCGGCTACAGGCCTACAGTGATGCTGTATGCGCACGTATACAAGGATAAGCTGCGCAGAGCAGTTATATACCTTTTTCCCGAGGATAAGGACGGAGAGGAGATAATAACCGTCGTAGAACCTCCCGATGAAGAATGGATAAAGGCGTTGGTTGAGAAATACTTGAACTGATGCTATAATCCCTGTATGATTACTAAGGAAAAGAGCCCCAAGGGCATTAAGAGATCGATATTAGTCAAGCTGCCGTTCCTGCTGTTCATACCTTTCGGTCTGTGGCTTCCTTCGCTGGCCTCAATGCACCCGCTGACCGTGGAGAGGCTGTACAGCCGCGGCATATACCCCCACATAAGCAGAGCACTGGGAGGTTTCACGTCGCTGCTCGGCTTTTCCGTCGCGGAGTTTTTCGTGTATTTTGTTATACTCGGTGTGCTCATAGCGGTAATAGCAAACGTCGTAGGGCTTATAAGGCGGAAAAAGTCACCTGCCGCTTTTCTGTCTTTCCTGCTTTCCCTCGCCATATTTGCAGGCGTGATGCTGAACCTGTTTTATATTCTTTGGGGCTTTAACTATTCCCGGCCTACGCTTTACCAGCTTGCAGGCCTCGATGTAAAGGCACGGCCGGAAGAGGAGCTTCAGGCGCTTTGCCATAAACTCTCGGCAGACGCAAACGAGCTCAGGAAAAGCGTTCCAGAGGACGAAAACCGCGTATTCCACATAGCGGACTACAGGAAGTATTTCGATAAAATACCGGCCGCATACGAAAAGCTCGGTCAAAGCAGTTCACTTTTCGCAGGCAAAGTCTATCCCGCAAAGGGCGTGATAGCCTCCGAAGGAATGTCCTGGGCGGGCATATGCGGCATTTTCATGCCGTTTACCGCCGAGGCGAATGTAAACATACATCAGCCCTCGCTTCTGCTGCCCGCCAGTGCAGCCCATGAGAGCGCCCACTTCTTAGGCTTTGCCCGTGAGGACGAGGCAAACTTCATCGCTTACCTCGCCTGCATGAGCTCGGACGATCCGTCTATACGATATTCCGGTGCAATGCTTGCGCTGATACACTGCGGCAACGCTCTGCACAAAAGCGCCCCGGACAAAGCGGCAGCCCTGAGGGAAACCTACAGCGACGCTGTGCTGCGTGATATTGCCGCTTATAACCAATACTGGGACAGATACGAAGGTCAGGTCGAGGAGGCATTTGACAGCATCAACGACAGCTATCTAAAGTTCAACCTTCAGGAAAATGGTGTAAAGAGCTATGGCATGATGGTTGACCTCATGCTCGCCTACTATGACATTCAACCAGATCAGTAGCCCAGTTTTATGGCCTTTTTGAGCAGCTGCCCTGCAAGGGGAGCCGCTGCGCTTGCACCGCCGCCAGCCTGCTCAAGTATCACAGTAACGGCAAGCGGATGCTCATCATCCGCAACAAAGCCCGTAAACCAGGAGTGGGTCTTTACGCTCTTGTTTGAGGATACCTCGGCGCTTCCCGTCTTGCCGCCCACCTGATAGTTGTCCAGTGCGGCCTTTCTGCCGGTACCGTTATTTACGGTTCCGAACATGGCATTTTGCATTATTTCGGATTCTGCGGCCGGGAGCACAGTCTTATAGACCCTGCTCCCGGCTGTTAATTTTACCCTGTTGTTGCCATCTGCTACCCTGCTCAAAAGCCTCGGCTCCATCATTACGCCGCCATTGGCTATGGCCGCGGTCAGCATACATGTCTGCATGGGGGTCATAAGGTCCTTATACTGGCCGATGCCCGACCATGCAACCTCCAGATCGGTACTGCCCTTCTCAAATGAGCTTGAATACAGCAGCATGTCGTTGAACAAGAACTCGTCGCCTATGCCCAGATCCTTTGCGACTGTGGCGAGCCGTGCCGGCCCCAGCTCCATCGCAAGCTTTGCGAAGGTGTTGTTGCAGGATTTTGCAAAGGCGGTATATATGTCTATCTCCCCGTGGTATTCGCTGTGCGAGTCCCTCACTATACTGTACAGCTCGCTGGCAGCAGGTTCCGCGCCCACGTCCTCTGCCCCCTCCTGCTCCCTGTCATACTTTATGTTTTCACTGGCGGCGGCGAATTCTTCGTCGTCAACGTGTATGTTTGGCAGATACTTGCCGGTCTTTTTATCAAATACAAGAGCGCCATCGCAGTTGAACGTGCGGTTTTCTATGCCCGGAAGATAACGCAGCGCTGCTATCATAGTGACTATTTTGAATGTGGAGCCGGGAGTATAGCGACCCATAGTCACCCGGTTCACCATTGCGCTGGCGGCGAGCTCCTTCTCTCCGTTCAGGTAATCCTCCATATATTTGGGATCAAACGTGGGCTGGCTGACAGAGGCAAGTATTTCGCCTGTCTTGTAATTCATCAGCACCACCGCGCCCCAGTAATCGTCCATCAGGCCGTAGGCATACTCGCAAAGCTCGGAATCCACAGTAAGCAGCACGCTGGAGCCTACCTTCTGCTGGGTGCCTATGAGCTGCTCAAACTCGTCGGACAGGCGGCTGTCAAAGCCCAAAAGATACTTTGCGAACATGGATTCCGCGCCGAATGTCTGGCCGTATGTATCTCCTATCACGTGGCTCATAGAACGCCGCAGGGACTTTACGTCCACGTACTTGCGTTTGCCGTCGCTGCTTGTATAGGCGAGCCTTACGCCGTTTCTGTCCAGCAGCATGCCGGCGGCGATGGTTCCCTTTCTGTTTGCTACTCTTGTATTATAGGGGCTTGAGAACCAGCGGTTGCCGTATACGTTTACTATGTAGCCAAGGTAGACGCTCAGCACTATGAACATAACGCAAAACAGCGCCAACATGGCCTTTATGTGATTTCTTGTGCTGTCCTTTCTTTCCTTTTTCATATAATATCTTCCTTAAGCGTTCTCTTCACCGGCTTCGTACATTGCGTCCTGAAGCATCTCTCCGTTTTGTATGGATATGCCCTCGAGTATGCCAAGCAGCATCATGCAGGCTATCATGGAGCTGCCGCCATAGCTCACAAAGGGCATTGTTATGCCGGTGAGCGGTATGAGCTTTATCACGCCCGCGATTATTATGAAGCTTTGCAGGGTTATTAGCACTGTGCAGCCAAAAGCCACAAGCATAAGATATCTGTTTCTGGCGTTGAGCGCTATGAGCGCGCCACGGATTATGAATACCAGATACAGCGCTATCACGGCAATTCCGAATACAATGCCGAACTCCTCGCAGATGACCGCAAATATGTAGTCGGTATTGTATGCGGGTATGCTCTTGGGAAGTCCTTTGGTAAGGCCAAGGCCCCACAGGCCGCCCGAGGCTATTGCCATGAGGCCCTGGGCGATCTGGTAGCCGCTGGTTGAATACGTAGCCCAGGGGTTGAGCCATATAGCAACGCGTGCTTTAACGTGGTCGAACACGTAATAGCTTGCCACAGCGCCGACAGCGCCGGCTCCAAGGCCGACCAGCGTAGTGCCTATCTTGCCTGTGGCAGTGTAAAACATTATAAGATACGTCCCACATATGAGCAGCGCGGCACCAAGGTCGCGCTCCGCAACCAGCAGTCCCGCCACGATTATCGCAAATATTGCCGACGGCAGCCAGTCCCAGGTCTTTTTTACCTTTGTAAAGTGGTTGGCCATGACGAACACCAGCGCTACCTTAACGAATTCCGAGGGCTGAATGCTTATGCCGCCCAGCTTTATCCAGTTTTTAGCGCCGCCGTTTTCAGTGCCTACTACCAGCAGCACCCCCAGCACCGCAACGCTGAGAGCCATAAGGGGTATGTCCATGGTCCTGAAGAATTTTGGCGCCCGCATAAGCAGCACACAAGCTATCATGGCGACTATACCTATGCCGAACCATACCAGCTGCTTAAAGGCCACCTCGTATGAAAGCCTGTACTGGACTATCATGCCTATGCCCGCAAGAAGATTGGCGATGACAAGTATGAACCTGTCAGCGTATTTTGATATCCATAGTATGATTATATACTGTAAAAGCAGCACCGCTATAAGGCCGCCGGCAAAGGCCAGCGCCTTGTAGTCAAAGCTTTCGTCCCTTAAGGACAGCAGAGCGAATGCCGCAAGCTCAAATATCATAACGAGGCCAAGAAGGCCCGCCGCGCTCAGCTGCCTAACCCTGTTCATTTTCTACCTCCTCGCAGCGCACCCGCTTCATTCTGTAATAAAACTTGACCTGGCCCAGCTGTACGAGATCGCCCTCCGCCAGTTCCTCCGTTTTGTGCTCCATGGGCTCGCCGTTTATGAGAATATTGGCCCTTCCGTAACGCCGGATGTATACAAAGCCGCCCTTTTCGTATATCCTGGCGTGCTTGCGGCGCACCGAGCCATCGTCAATGCATATATCGCATTTCCTTCCCCGGCCTATTATATTGCTCTTTGCAAGTATGAACCCTTCCTCGTTGGTATCAAACGGCGGAAGGAACTCTATATGCCTTGCATAGCCCTTTTCCAGCCAGTTCTTTACCCGGCGCAGTTCATTGTACTCGCATACGGAGTGGTACACTATCCTGAATAATATATAAACTATGGCAGCGACAAAGAAGTATCTCATACCGGATACCAGCAGTGAATATATGTCGGACCGCACGTCATCGCCTCCAGTGTATTTTATATCAGTATGATTATAACATAAAATCGCGTCATATCTGTGTCCTGTTTATCAACAATGTTGGATTCTGTCCCCCAAAAAATACAAAGGCCGCGGAACTGCGGCCCATGGCGCTCTTTTGAATCAGTAAAGCAGCGGGGATTTCAGAAGGAGGTTCTTTGTGCGCTGCAAGTGCGTCCTGAGTATAGCCGTAGCGAGCTCGGTATCCTTGCTTTCGCAGGCGGAAATTATCTGGCTGTGCTCATCAACGGTATACAGTTCTGCCGATACCTCTTCTTTCCCGAAAAATGGAGTGATATACCTATCCACATTGGCGTGCATCTGGTCTATAAGGGAAAGCAGAGTCTGGTTGTCGCAGGGGTCATACAGCGAAAAGTGAAGTTTCAGGTTTAGCTCCGCGCCTTTTATGGGATCCTTTTCCTTGGAAAAAAGCTCTAATAGCTCCCTGGCTCTCGCCAAATCTTCCTCCGTGATATGGGGCAGGGCCAAGCGAAGCGCGCCTACTTCCAGCAGTATGCGGGTATCCATGACGTCGCTGAGCTCTTTACAGGACAGTTTGGTGACTACAGCGCCTCTGTTGGGATATATCCTGACAAGGCCCTGCGCTTCCAGCTGGCGAAAAGCCTCCCGAACCGGTATATGGCTGACGCTTAACGCAGTGGATATCTCGTCCTGTCTGAGAGGCATCTCTCCTGGCAGTTCGCCACGCACTATGGCCGTGCGTATCACCTGAAAGACCCAATCCCGTGCTGCCATGGACCGAGGCTGCATTTCTTCGGCGATTTTTTTAAGATCCATATATATTGCCGTCACTTTCAATAATTATATGATATATTTTATCTGAATTTCGGCAATAGTCAATACATCAGTCGCATATGTCCGCCGTTGACGCACAGCTTATTCATTTGTGGATGAGCTGCTGGTACCCAGCCCGGCCGGCACGAACGCGTATCTGGTAGTCAGCCCTTCTACCGGCTTATCGTCTATCAGCAGCTCCTCATGCTTTACCGTCACCCTGTACCTGTAACCCTTTCCTGACTTGACTGCAGCGTCGATGTACTCTATATGCCCTTCACGGCCGTTCCATGTCATGAGCGGCTTTTCCGCCTTGCCGGCTTCGCTGCGCCACAGGGTATACATACCGAAATCATCCGGACAATCGAAAGATACCATAACGCCTCCTTCTTCGCGCACCGCCAGGAGGTTCTGTGCCGATCCCGGCACTGCCCAGTAGCCCGATACGTCCTCCGGCGCTGTTTCTTCCGTAAAGTATTCGGTAACTCGGCTGCTTTGGGGCGTCATAGCGTTGGCAAGAACTGCCTTGTGCTGCTTTTTCAGCGTCTTTGCGTCTATGGAATACTGCTTCACGCTTTCAGGCTTTTCAAAATCCCCGCTCCTGCCATCGGGATATATGTGGTTAAAAAGCTCATACAGCATCAGCGCGGGATAAGTGCCGCCGGTGGCGGAGGACGGCAGCAGCCCCAGCCTGTCGCTATCGTACCCCTGCCATACGACGGCGGTATATTCAGGCGTGTATCCTGCCATCCACGCATCCCTGTTGCCGTTTGCCAAGCCGACGGTGCCCGTCTTGCCGGCTATGGGTATATCAAGCGTATTCAGCCGATGGCCCGTCCCCTCAGTCACCACGCTTTTCAGCATGCTGGTAAGGATATAGGCGTTTGCCTCGCTCATTACTCTCCGGCTGTCCTGCCTGTATTCATACACCGTCAGGCCGTTCCTGTCGGTTATCTTCTTTATCAGCGTTGGGGTATTGTATGTACCGCCTGAGGCAAAGCAGGAATATGCCCCTGCGATCTGTAAAGGAGATACGCCATAGGTAAAGCCGCCGAGAGCAAGTGCCAGACTGTCGTCCTTATCGTCAAACTCTATACCGCACCTTTCCGCGAAATCCTTTGCCCTGTCCACCCCTACTGCCGATAGCGTCTTTACCGCAGGCACGTTGAGGGACTTGGTTACGGCTTCCCGCACAGTTACCCAGCCGTAATATTTATTTCCGTAATTTGACGGCGTATAATCGGCAAATGTCGTCTCCTCGTCCAGTATCATATCTGCCGCAGTATAGTTTAGGTATTCAAATGCCGGTGCATATGCGATCACAGGCTTTATCACGGAGCCGGGCTGACGCCGTATATCGGTCGCTCGGTTGAAGGATATGCCGCCCGTGTAGCTGCGCCCGCCCACCATTGCGACCACCATGCCTGTGGAGGGCTCCAACACCACTATTGCAGCCTCTGAATCCTCTGCCGGGAACAGCTCTCCGTTTTTGAACATCTCCTCGCAGTAATGCTGTATATCGCTGTCCATGGCGGAATAGACGCTGTAGCCGCCCCGTATCAGCTCGTCTACAGTTATGCCCAGTAGCGCTGCCGCGCTCTTTGTAACGGCGTCTGTATAGTAGCCGCTGTAATACTCTCGCTTGTCATGCAGTATGGTAGGGCGCTTGGCTGCGGCCTGTTTTTTTTCATCGTCGGTTATATAGCCGTAATCCTGCATAAGCCTGAGTATATTGTTGCGTCTGTTTATTGAAGCTGCATAGTTTATATGGGGCGCGTAGCCCGATGGGGATTTGAGTATCCCTGCAAGCATGGCGCTCTGATCCAGAGTAAGGTCGGATGCATGTACTCCGAAATAACCCTCGGCTGCCGCTTCAATACCGTAATACCCGCCGCCGAAGTAGACGTAATTAAGGTACATCTCAAGAATATCCTCCTTGCTGTACTGCCGCTCCATCTCGTAGGCAAGGGCTGCCTCCTCCGCTTTCCTGGATATGGTCTTTTCGGAGGTGAGGTGGCTGAGCTTTATGAGCTGCTGACTGATGGTAGAGGCCCCCTGAACGTAGCTGCCGGCCTTTATGTCCGCCACGATAGCGCCGGCGATGCGTATGACGTCTACTCCCTCGTGCTCAAAAAATCGCGCGTCTTCGGCGGAGATAAAAGCATACACAGTGCTTGGCTGTAGTTCACTGATGCTCACCCATGTCCTGTCCTGAACTCCGTGTAAGCGGGTAACCACATCGCTTTGCCCATCGTATATTATTGAGGTCCTGTCGCAGCCTGTTATTCTGTATACGTCGAAATCCACCCACCTGTCCATACCAAGGGTCTTGACCGCGCCGCAAAGCAAAAACAAAACTGCCGCGGCAGTAACGGCCAGCAGCAGTATCTTTAATCCTCTGAACCTCATTTTCCTTATCCCTCCATCGTATTCCTGACATTAGTATCGCCAGAGCGGCAGAAGAATAAAATCCAAATCGGCGTAAAAATATTAAGTTTTTCTTATTTATATATCAGCAGCAGAAAATATAGGGCATACCGCCCATGGAGCTGCAGCACAGCATACTGGCGCAGAGCGGGCAGGGGCTGCAATTGTAGGAGCCGTAGTTGCCTGTGCTTCTGGTATAAGCGCCACCGCTGTTTTTTATCGAACTGTACGCTGCGGAGTACTCGGGGTTGTTTGGCTCCTGCTGGTATGCTATTGTAAGGTATTCTCTGGCCTTATCGTACCAACCCTGGCGTAGGTATATTATGCCGTATAGATAGTACCACTCGGCGTTGCGGGTGGATATGGCGTCCAGCACCGCTTTGGCGGCCTGAAGGTTGTTCTGATTGATGAAGGCCCTCGCCCGGTTGAATTCCTGAGCATTTGGGCCGGAATATGAGCTTCCGGAGCCGGTATATCCGCCGCTGTAGGAGTCATAGGTGCCGTTTCCGCTCCTGCTGGCGTAGCTTGAGCTCTGACTGGTTTTCTTTGTCAGCATCTCATAGGCTTCGTTGACCTCCACCAGCTTTTCGTTTGCAAGCTCCTTCAGATCTGAATCGGTATACTTGTCCGGGTGGTACTTCTTGACGAGTTTAAGGTATGCAGACCTTATCTCCTCCTGCGAAGCACCCTCGTTTACTCCAAGTACCTTATAGGGGTTATTCATCTTTTCCTCCAAGAACCTCTCTGTTTTTTGCAGGGCAGCCGTCAAGCATTATATTATCCAGCAGTCCCTCATGAGATAGTATGTTCAAAAGCTGATAAGCATTTATCGCCTCATTAAGGGAACAGTTCAGCAGGAACTCCGCCCTGTCCTTATCTGCGCCTGACGCGATGAACGGATTGTAGCTGCCTTTCTTTTTATCCTTATCCCTGTCGTCCCAGGCATCTATTAAATATACCCAGCGGCCGAGGTGATACAGCGTGTGTGCAAGGGCTATCCTGTCTCCCCGGTTCTCAATGGGCGCAGAAAGGCCTACGGATTTCATCATTCGGGCAAAGGCGTCTGCCGGGGCATCCAGCTCGGAGCAGTTTGCTTTTTCAAGCTCGCCAAGCTCCTTCAGGCCCCTGGATATGGCACGATCCATTTTAGGCTGCCTGCTTGCCGCCTTTTTCATGGCGCCGCCAAGGGCAGCCTTTGCGCAGACAGCCGCGGGATTTTTGTCGTCCCGCCAGTCGTCCTCCAGCTTGTAATACGCCAGCAGCACGTCCATATCAGCGGCAAAGCGCAGCATATCGTCGGCAGTTGCGGCAAGGCGCGGCTTTGATAAAGGCTTATATACACAGCGACGCTTTTGCACATCGTCAGTACCGGCGAGGCCGGAAAGCAAGAGAGCTATAAAAGTACAGTCGTAGCTCAGAACGCTCCGCGCTATTTCGCCGTATTCGGCGCTGAGACATTTACACAGCCCGCAGTAATACGCCCTGTATTCGGTATATTCTCTTATTCTGAGCTCGTCCTGATTCGGCTGAATGTATCCGTACATGGCTTTACCTCATTATTCCTTGCAATATTGTATCATCAATTAGCTGCATCTCCAAATATTATTTGCGCCAAACTGGAACAAAAATATGAAAAACAGGAAAAAGCTTGCGGCACGCCGGATCTTATTATATTGTGACACATATTTCACATTATGATAGCTGAATTATATTTGAAATAATACAAAGCATTTGTTATAATATATACATCAATGCGGCAAACAAAAATACAGCTGCATAATTTTAAGGAGGAAACTTATACATGAAGAAGTTCATTGCTATTATTATGGTAGCTATGTTCGCTCTGTCTATGGTAGCTTGCTCTCAGCCTGCTGCCGAGGAAGCCGCCCCTACTGAGGAGACTCCCGCAACTGAAGAGACTACTGCTCCTGAAGCTACCACTGAGACCGCTTCTGAGTACAAGGTCGCCATGATTACCGACTACGGCGATATCACCGACCAGTCCTTCAACCAGACTACTTACGAAGCCTGCAAGGCTTTCTGTGAGGAAAAGGGTATCGACTTTAACTATTTCAAGCCCGCAGGCGACTCCGATGCAGAGCGCGTGGCAATGATCGAGTCCGCTATCGATGAAGGCTACAATGTAGTTGTAATGCCCGGCTATGCCTTTGCCGGCGCCATCAAGGAGACTGCCGGCACCTACACCGATGTTACTTTCATCGCTCTGGACGTAAGCGCCGGTGATCTGGGTGACGATTATCAGCTCCCCGCAAATCTGTATTGCGCGGTATATCAGGAAGAGCTTTGCGGCTATATGGCAGGTTACGCTGCTGTAAAGCTGGGCTATAAGAACCTGGGCTTCCTGGGCGGCATGGCCGTTCCCGCTGTTGTACGTTATGGCTACGGCTTCGTACAGGGCGTTGACGCCGCTGCGGCTGCTCTGGGCCTCACCGACGTTAAGCTGAATTACGTCTACGGCGGTCAGTTCTACGGCGACTCCGACATCACTGCTGCCATGGATACCTGGTATTCCAACGGTACTGAAGTCGTATTTGCCTGCGGCGGCGGCATCTACACCTCTGCTGCTGAAGCTGCTGCCAAGGTAGGCGCTAAGGTAATCGGCGTTGACGTTGACCAGGCTGCCATCATCGATGGTGCATACGGCGAAGGCATGACTGTTACCTCCGCTATGAAGGGCCTTGCCCCCACCGTAAAGACCATGCTGAGCGAAGTTGTTGCTGGCAATTTCGCCAACTACGGCGGCAAGATCGACACTCTGGGCCTGGTATCCGAGAACCCCGAGGATAACTACGTTCAGATCCCCATGGGCTCCACTCAGTTTGAAGACGGTAAGTTCACCGCTGATGATTACAAGGCTTTGGTAGCCGATATGTTTGCCGGCAAGATCACCGTTTCCAACGATACCACCAAGACTGCCGCTGATTTCGCCACCGTCATCGCTGTTGACGATCAGGGCGCTATCAAGTAATCAATCTTGAGCCTTATAGGAGGGCCGCTTCGGCGGTCCTCTTTTTATGTATGTATATAAATTGTCGGAAGCGCTAAATTTTCTTTGCTTTATACATATAAATATAGTAAACTTTACTTATATGTATATGGTTTCCGTCCCCGTGAAACAAGTAGCGCCCGGGCCATAAAAACGGAAGGAGGGACAGTGACTTGGAAAATCAGTATGCTATAGAAATGCTGAATATTACCAAGAAGTTTCCTGGCATAATCGCCAACGACAACATCACGCTTCAACTCAGAAAGGGCGAAATACATGCCCTGCTCGGCGAAAACGGAGCCGGCAAATCAACCCTTATGAGCGTACTCTTCGGGCTGTACCAGCCTGAGGAGGGCGAGATACATAAGGACGGCCGCAAGGTCGAGATTAAGGATCCTAATGACGCCAACGCCCTTGGCATAGGCATGGTTCACCAGCACTTCAAGCTGGTGGAATGCTTCTCTGTTCTGGACAACATCATACTTGGCGTCGAGCCCAACAACCACGGCTTTCTGCAAAAGCAGGACGCCCGAAAAAAGGTTATGGAGCTTTCCGAAAAATACGGTCTTGCCGTTGACCCTGATGCTCTCATAGAGGATATCACCGTAGGCATGCAGCAGCGCACAGAGATACTCAAAATGCTGTATCGCGACAATGACATACTGATATTTGACGAGCCTACGGCTGTGCTTACCCCTCAGGAAATAGACGAGCTGATGCAGATCATCAAAAACCTCGCCGCCGAGGGCAAGAGCATACTGTTCATATCTCATAAGCTAAATGAAATAATGGCGGTGGCAGATCGCTGCACCGTCCTTCGCAAGGGCAAGTATATAGGCACTGTAGAAACCGCCAACACCACCATGGAGGAGCTCTCCTCAATGATGGTAGGCCGCAACGTCAGCTTTCACGTTGAAAAGGGCCCTTCCAATCCCGGCGACGTTATCCTTTCTGTAGAAGATCTTACCGTAGCCTCCAAGGTGCACAAGAACAACGCCGTAAAGAACGCATCCTTGAAGGTGCGCGCAGGCGAGATAGTCTGCATAGCGGGCATTGACGGAAACGGCCAGACCGAATTCGTTCATGCCCTTACCGGCCTTGATCCCGTAGTATCCGGCAAAATCATCCTCTCCGGCAGGGATATAACTCACGCCCCCATACGTCAGCGCAGCATAATGGGCATGAGCCACATACCCGAGGACCGTCACAAGCACGGGCTGGTATTGGATTATTCCCTTGAGGACAACCTTGTGCTCCAGCGCTACTTTGAACCCGAGTTCACTGACAAGGCAGGCTTCCTCCGCAGGAACAATATTCGCTCCTACGCGGAAAAGCTCATAGACCAGTACGACGTCCGTTCCGGTCAAGGCCCTGTCACCATTGCCAGAAGTATGTCCGGCGGCAATCAGCAGAAGGCCATAGTCGCCCGCGAGATAGACAAAAACCCTGAGCTGCTGGTAGCCGTCCAGCCCACCCGCGGCCTTGACGTAGGCGCAATCGAGTACATTCACAAGCAGCTTGTAGCCCAGCGCGACGCCGGCAAGGCAGTACTTCTGGTATCCCTTGAGCTGGATGAAGTGATGGACGTTCCGGATCGCATACTGGTAATGTACGAGGGCGAGATAGTCGGCGAGCTTGACCCAAAGGCCACCACTCAGGAAGAGCTGGGCCTCTACATGGCAGGCGCAAAGAGAGACGAGGTGAAAGCATGAAAAAGAATCTGCTGAAAAATGACGGTGTGCAGTCGCTGATAGCGTCCCTCGTATGCATAGTGCTGGGACTATTTATAGGCTATATTGTGCTGCTGTTCATCAATCCCACCGGCGCAGGCAATGCCATAGTTACCATAGTAAAGAACTTCATGACCTACAACAGGCCCCAGGCACAGCTAAAGTACATGGGCAATACGCTGGTAAAGATGGCTCCTCTGCTCCTCTGCTCCCTGTCAATACTATTTTCCTATAAAGTAGGCCTGTTCAACATAGGCGCCGCCGGTCAGTACTGTGCCGGCGTGGCTCTGGCGCTTTACACGGCCCTTGGCCTCGGTTGGAGCTGGTTGCCCTGCATGGTATTTGCAATGCTGGCAGGCGCACTGCTTGGCTGCATAAGCGGTGTGCTAAAGTCATACCGCAACGTAAACGAAGTCATATCCGGCATAATGCTCAACTGGATAACCCTCTACCTCACAAATATGCTGCTCACCAAGGTAAAGGAAGAGACCAGCCCATACACTCTGGTGCTAAACACCACCAATCCCAATGCGGTGCTGCCCTCACTGGGCTTAGGCAAGCTGTTCAACAACAACCAGTACGTAGGCCTCGCCATTCCCCTTGCCATAATCATCGCCATAGTGGTGCTGATAGTACTGGAAAAGACCCGCTTCGGCTACGAACTGCGCGCTACCGGCTACAATAAAAACGCAGCCAAGTACTGCGGTATGGCCGAAAAGCGCAACATAATCCTCTCCCTCGGCATCTCAGGCGCACTGGCAGGACTGGGTGCGGCTATGCTTTACCTCACCGGCTACGAGCAGTGGCAGTGCTCCACTTCCTCCGTCCCCGGCATGGGCTTCAACGGCATAGCGGCCGCATTTCTCGGCGGACTGAACCCCATAGGTTCGATATTCTCCTCCTTCTTCATTCAACACATAACCGCCGGCGGCGCATATGTGGATAAGTCCATGTACTGCTCTCAGATATCAGACCTTATCTCCGCCATAATCATCTACCTTTGCAGCTTCGTGCTGTTCTTTAAAACGGTGATGAACCGCGGTATTGCAAAGAGCGAAGAAAAAAAGGCCCGGCTGGAAAAGCAGGCAGCTCTCTCCGCAAATACTGAGAAAGGAGGCGACAATTAATGGTACTGCTGATACAATACACCCTGCTGTTCGCTTCTGTTCTGCTGCTGGTGGCCCTTGGCGGCTGCTTCTCCGAGCATTCCGGCGTAATCAACCTGGGACTTGAAGGTATAATGGTAATGGGTGCTCTGGGCGGCGCACTGATGATGCGCTACCTGCCTGACGGCACTCCAGCTGCCCTTATGGTACTGCTGGTAATACTTACCAGCATCATAGCAGGCATGCTCTACTCCTGCCTTCTGGCTATATCCGCCATTCACTGCAATGCTGACCAGACCATCGTCGGCACCGCCATGAACATACTTGGCACTGCGGCTGCCACCGTTATTGTAAAGGCTATAAACACCGCAGCTAATCCCGATGACGTATCCTCTACCATACAGTACGTCAGCGCCAAGAAGGCCTTCCTTGTGAACATAGGCTCCTTTGAGTTCAACTGGTTCATGCTGGTCGCAGTGATAGCACTGGTGCTGTCCTATATCACCCTATACAAGACCAAGTTCGGCCTTAGGCTCATGGCCTGCGGCGAGCATCCTCAGGCGGCCGACAGCGTAGGCATAAACGTATTCAAGATGCGCTGGGCAGGTGTGCTGATTTCCGGCCTTCTGGGCGGTCTCGGCGGCATAGTGTACATCACCTGCGGCGTAAGCGAATGGAAGTTCGAATATGGCGTCGCGGGCTTTGGCTTTCTCTCCCTCGCCGTTATGATATTCGGCCAGTGGAAGCCCACAAAGATAGCACTTGCAGCTCTGCTGTTCGGATTCTTCAGGGCGCTGTCGAATGTATACTTCGGCTTTGCTTTCCTCAAGAACCTCAATATCCCCAGCGGCATATACAATATGCTGCCTTACATCATCTCCCTTGTGGTATTGGCCTTCACCTCCAAGAAGTCCAGAGCGCCTAAGGCAGAGGGTATACCGTATGATAAGAGCCTGAGGTAAAGCCCATGGCAAAGCTGTATTTCCGCTACGGAGCGATGAGCTCAAGCAAGACCGCCAATGCCCTCATGGTAAAATACAACTACGGCGAGCGGGGGCAGAATGCCCTACTGGTCAAGCCTGCCATAGACGTACGGGACGGCGTGCGCACGGTAAAGTCCCGCTGCGGCCTCTCTTCCGAGTGCGTACTGTTCCACGAGATGGACATAGCCGCTATAAAGCGCGGAGACTACGACTGCATAATCGTCGACGAGGCGCAGTTTCTTTCAAAGGACGAGGTGCAGCTTCTGACTGATATAGTGGACGAATACAACGTTCCCGTCATCTGCTACGGCCTCCGCACCGACTTTCAGGGCAACTTCTTTGAAGGCAGTCACTGGCTTATGGCCTGGGCCGATACTATCGAGGAAATAAAGACCATCTGCTGGTGCGGCCGCAAGGCCATATGCAACGCACGCCTCGACGGCAAAGGCGGCATAACCAAGGTTGGCGAGCAGGTAGTTCTCGGTGCAAACGACAAATACATCGGCCTTTGCAGAAAACATTGGCGGCTTGGAGATCCCGGTCCAGACTTTCGGAATTAACAGATATACAGATATGTTGAAGGCGCGTGCCGTACGGCACGCGCCTTAGAGTGTCAAAAAAGTGGCATTCAGCCACTTTTTTGAGTTTTACGGGTTTTGCCTCTCGCATTCGCTCCCGGGCGGCAAAATCCGCAAAGTACGAAAACCTCTGGGTTTTCATCCGTTCTGACGCACATGTCGTCAGAGCCGGATTAAACATAAGGGGCTGCGGCCCCTTATCAACCCTGGGGGCGCCTTTGTTGTGCTCTTATATCTTACTTACTTATTAAATAGCCCGGCGAAGAACTTGCTGACGCTTCCAAGGAACCCCGTTATCTTTTCAGTAATTGTCGTGACGGTCTTTGCCACCTTATCCTTGGCAGTCATGGCTTTTTCAACGGTATTAGTGATTGATACCAGCTTTTCCTTGAGCTGGTTGATATCCAGCTTTTCAAGCTGACGGCACAGCTTTAGCAGCTGCTCTATCTGCTCATCTGTCACCTGCACGTTGTACTGATCCGCAAGCTTCTTTATCTCCTTCTTCACGTCCGCATCGGACATGGTCTCGGTGATATCCAGTATGCCCTTGAGCTCGTTTATGAGGGCGGTAGCTTCGTCGCTGCCTATGTACTCGGCAAGCTGGCCGGTAACGATAAGCTCCTCGGCACCTACCATCTTTGCAAGGCTGGAAAGCGAATTGCCGGTTATATCCTCATACGCCTTATAAATACCGGTAAGAGCCGCTGTGCCGGACACCTCAAAGGGCGCTGTGACCTTCACATCTGCATCTGTTATGCCGGCGGTAGTCAGGGCGTTCTTATACATCTGCTCGGTACACCAGTTAATGTTCTTGGTGGATACATTCAGTCCGGAGCTGTCGTCCAGTATTGTGATATACACGCAGGAGATGGCCTTATGGCCTATCTTTTTGTCGTCTACCAGGCCTTCAAGGTACTGCCTCTCGTTTTCGTTGGTGACGGTTATCTCGGGTATTACGCCGCGCTCAATGCCAAAATCACTGTATACTGCCGCTATCTGCTCGGAATCAAGGTTAGCGCCTATAGCCACCCTCGCCTCGCCTACCTTATAAGCGAACGCGCCCGACATAGTGAGCAGGCAAAGCGCCGCCATAATTATAGAAATTATTCTTTTGCATTTCATTGTGAAGAAACCTCCGCTTGTATCGTTCCACGTTTGCAATTATATCACGATGATTTGCAAATAGCATTAACATAATGTAAACAAAACCTTGAATAGTCGGTGGAAAATGACGGAATGACCGTGTTTATCCCCCACTGCGCCATTTTACATGGGTTTTACATAACCTTTCTTTTTAATTTTACACGGTCGATGTAACATAATAACCGTAAACGATAAGGACATAAAAAAGAAAGGAATCAAAGAAAAATGAAGAAGATCATAAGCATCGTAATCGCAGCTGCCTGTGCACTGGCACTTTTCGTTGGCTGCTCCGCCAAGGCGCCTGAGGCTGCCGCAGAAGACGGCAACGTATCGTTGGACGGCTCCACCTCCATGGAAAAAGTCATAGGCTCCCTGGGTGAATCCTTCATCAACAGCAACCCCGGCACCTCATATACATACAATCCTACCGGCTCCGGCTCCGGCATCAAGGCTGTATCTGAAGGCACCTGTGATATCGGCCTCTCCAGCCGCAACCTGAAGGACGACGAGAAGGCTTCAGGCCTCACCGGAACAGTACTCGCCCTTGATGGCATCGCCGTAATCGTAAATCCCAACAACCCCGTATCCGACCTCTCCGTAGAGCAGATTGCATCTATCTACAAGGGAGAAATCACCAATTGGAAGGACGTTGGCGGCAACGACGCTGAGATCGTGCTCATAGGCCGCGAGGCCGGCAGCGGCACCCGCGACGGCTTCGAGTCCATAACCGGTACGAATGACGCCTGCAAGTACCGTCAGGAGCTGACCTCCACCGGCGACGTCATCACCACCGTTTCCCAGAACCCCGACGCTATAGGCTACGCCTCCCTCGCCTCCCTTAAGGACAACGTAAAGGCGCTGACCGTAGGCGGCATCGCTCCTACTGAGGAGACTGTAAAGGACGGCAGCTATGTTATCCAGCGTCCCTTCGTACTGGTGACCAAGGACGGCGTTGAGCTCTCCGAAACTGCAAAGAAGTTCTTCGACTATGCTACCTCCAGCCAAGCCGCCGAAGTGATCACCGCAGCAGGTGCGGTCCCGGTAAACTGATAAACGGATATATAAAGGGCAGCTGGCAACAGCTGCCTATAAGTCTTGAGAGAGGATACGCAATATGAAGAAAAACAAAAGGATCGGGAAAATGCTTGAATTGGTGATGCACAGCATATTCCTTGTGCTCGGCCTTATAACAGTGGGCTGCGTTCTGCTCATCACGGTATACCTGGTCATATCGGGTATACCAGCAATACGCAGGATAGGTCTTGTTCCATTCCTCTTCAACAAGACTTGGGCTTCTACAGCCGCTACCCCCTCCTTTGGCATACTGCCCTTCATACTCACCAGCATCTACGGTACTGCCGGCGCCATATTGCTGGGAGTGCCTGTGGGATTCTTTACGGCGGTGTACCTTGCAAAAATGGCAAAGCCTTCGGTCAGGGCCATTATGCAGTCAGCGGTGAGCATGCTATCAGGCATTCCTTCGGTAGTTTACGGCCTTGTAGGTATGCTGATACTCGTACCCGGCATACGCAGGCTTTTCAACGTGCCTGATGGCTCAAGCCTGCTGGCCGCCATCATAGTGCTTTCCATTATGATATTGCCATCTATAATAAAGGTTTCGGTGACCGCGCTTGAGGCTGTGCCCAAGGAATACGAGGACGCCTCCCTCGCCCTTGGCGCAACTCCTGTGGAAACGTATTTCCGGGTATCCGTACCGGCCGCGAAAAGCGGCATAGCGGCCGCAGTAGTGCTGGGCGTCGGCAGGGCCATAGGCGAAGCAATGGCTGTAATGATGGTTTCGGGCAACGTGCCCAACATGCCTTCGCTCTTCCAGAGCGTAAGGTTCCTGACAACGGCCGTGGCAAGCGAAATGTCCTACTCAAGCGGCTTGCAGCAGCAGGCTCTGTTCTCCATAGCGCTGGTGCTTTTTCTGTTCATCATGCTGATAAACGCCGCGCTCAATTTCTTTCTCAAAAGGGAAAAGGAAGGTTAGACCATGGAAGCTAAAAACGTATCGGCCAAGCGCCGCGCTTATACGGGGCTGATGAAGTGCCTGATGTGGTTCTCCGCCGGGCTCACCTGCCTGCTTGTGCTGTTTCTGATAGGCTACGTGCTGTGCAAGGGGCTGCCCAATATAACCTGGGAACTGCTCTCCACATCCCCCAGCTATCTTGCAGACAGCATAGGCATACTGCCTGATCTGTTGAACACACTATACATCGTGATAGCTACAATACTTATCGTGGTGCCGCTGGGGGTGGGCGCAGCGATATACCTCACCGAGTATGCCTCAAACAAACGGGTGGTAAGCGCCATAGAGTATGCCGCAGAGACGCTCTCCGGAATACCTTCAATAATATACGGTCTGGTAGGAATGCTGTTCTTCTGCCGGTTCTGCAAGATGGGTACATCCCTTATGGCAGGCGCTCTTACCCTGGTGATAATGAACCTGCCCACCGTGATGCGCACCACTCAGGAGAGCCTTAAGACGGTTCCTCAGAGCTACCGCGAGGGCGCATTCGGGCTGGGCGCCGGCAAGTGGCGCGTGATACGCACTGTAGTACTGCCCGGCTGTACGGACGGCGTTATTACCGGCTGCATACTGGCCGTAGGACGCATACTTGGCGAATCGGCGGCGCTGCTGTTTACGGCAGGTCTTGCCCATACTCTCCACGGCTTCTTCTCAGGCCTTGGCAGCTCCGGCGCTACGCTTACCGTCGCCCTTTACGTATACGCCAAGGAGCGCGGTGAATTCGAGGTGGCCTTTGCCATAGCCGCCATACTCATGCTGTTGACTCTTATAATAAACCTCTCTGCCGACCTTGTGGCAAGATACTTCAGGAGGAAAAAGGAACTATGATGAATATAATCACCGTACAAGATCTCTGCCTCTGGTACGGCAGCCATCAGGCGCTTAAAGACATAAATATAGATATACCCGAAAAGAGCATAACCGCCCTCATAGGGCCCTCCGGATGCGGAAAATCAACTTTTCTCAAGACGCTGAACCGTATGAACGACCTCATACCCGACGTTAAGATAACAGGCAGCGTGAAATACAGGGACGCCGACATATTCGACCCGACAACAGACGTGAATGAGCTCCGTCGCCAGATAGGAATGGTTTTCCAGAAGCCCAACCCCTTTCCCATGAGCATATACGACAATATCGCCTACGGCCCGCGCACCCATGGCATCAAGAACAAGGCCAGGCTGGACGATATCGTAGAGCGCTCCCTCCGGGGCGCGGCAATTTGGGACGAGGTAAAGGACAGGCTAAAAAAGAACGCCCTTGGCCTTTCGGGAGGCCAGCAGCAAAGGCTGTGCATAGCCCGCGCTCTCGCCGTTGAGCCGGAAGTGCTGCTCATGGACGAACCGACCAGTGCCCTTGACCCCATCTCTACTTCTAAGATAGAGGAGCTTGCCATGCAGCTCAGGGAGAAATACACCATAGTCATAGTCACCCACAACATGCAGCAGGCAGTAAGGATTTCCGACAACACCGCCTTCTTCCTGCTGGGTGAGCTTATAGAATACGGCAACACTGAGCAGATATTCTCACAGCCCGGGAACAAAAAGACAGAAGATTATATTACGGGGAGGTTCGGTTAGAGATGAGAAGCCGTTTTGACGAGCAGCTTGCGCTGCTTAACAAAGAACTTATAGAGATGGGCGCACTGTGTGAGGAGGTTATAAAGCTGGCCTCGGAAGCGCTTACCGAGCGCAGCGCAGCTCTGGCCGCCAAGGTAGCTCCGCTGGATTCCGAAATAGACCAGAAGGAGCGCACCATAGAGTCCATGTGCCTGAAGCTGCTGCTTCAGCAGCAGCCCGTGGCGAAGGATCTGAGACAGATATCCGCAGCGCTGAAAATGATAACCGATATGGAGCGCATAGGCGATCAGGCTGAGGACATCGCGGAGATAATCTCTTTCCTTGACGGCCGCCCCGCAGAAAATGACGACCTTATGAGGGAAATGGCCAAGGCGACTATCAAAATGGTGACAGAGAGCGTTGATGCATACGTAAAGCATGATATAATGTTGGCAGAAAAGGTCGTGGCATATGACGATACAGTTGACGATTACTTCGATCAGGTAAAGCGGCGGCTCATAACCAAGATAGCCGAAGAGCCTGCCGACGGCGAGTACGCCCTGGACCTTCTCATGATTGCGAAGTATTTCGAGCGCATAGGCGACCACGCGGTAAATATCGCCGAATGGGTGATATTCTCGGTAACAGGCGTTCACAAGGAGGTATAGCATGATCTGGTGCGTTGAAGATGACGCGAGCATCAGGGATATAGAGGTCTACGCCTTGCAATCCACAGGCCTGGAGGCCCGGGGCTTTGAGGACGGAACCTCATTTTGGGAAGCGCTGCAAAAGCAACGGCCCGAGCTGGTAGTGTTGGATGTTATGCTGCCCGGCATAGACGGCATAGAGCTTCTTCGCCGTATGAAATCCTCCCCTGAGCTTGACTCCATACCCGTGGTAATGGCTACCGCCAAAGGCACGGAGTACGATAAAATACAGGGGCTCGACCTGGGCGCGGATTACTATATCGCAAAGCCTTTCGGCGTAATGGAGCTGGTCTCCTGCGTAAAGGCCGTACTGCGCCGCTGTGCGCCCAAGCAGGTAGAGCATCTCCTCAAGGCCGGCGGCCTCATAGTTAATCTTGACCAGCATACCGTCACCGCAGACGGCGAACGCGTTGCTCTCACCTTCAAGGAATTCGAGCTTTTGCGCCTGTTCCTCTCCCACCCCGGTATCGCCTTCACCCGTGATCAGCTGATGGAGGAAATATGGGGCACCGACTATCTTGGCGAAAGCAGGACGGTGGATATGCACATACGCACTCTGCGGCAGAAACTCGGCAAATACGGCGATATGATAGAAACGGTACGCAACGTAGGCTATCGGCTGGAGGTATCACAATGACAAAAAAGATATTCCACTCCATACTCCTCGTAGCAGGAGCGGTCTTGCTTGCCAGCCTGTTTGTAATAACCGGCGCGCTGTATGAGTATTTCGGCATAATACAGAAAAAGCAGCTAAAAGACGAACTCAGCCTTGCGGCAGTATCAGTGGAACAGCAGGGCGGCGACTTTTTAAAGAGGCTCTCCCCTGACCGCTACCGCATTACATGGATAAACACCGAAGGCAATGTTATATACGACACCCGTACGGACGCTGAAAGCCTTGAAAACCACGCCGACCGCACTGAGATAAAGCAGGCGCTCAAGGATGGCTACGGCGAAAGCATCCGCTACTCCTCTACCCTTCTTGAAAAGACCATATACTGCGCCCAAAGGCTCACAGACGGCAGCGTACTGCGCATATCCGTTAGTCAGGCCACCATAGGCGTGCTGGTGCTCGGAATTCTCCAGCCCATTCTGATAGTGCTCATAGCAGCGCTGGTGCTGTCCGGCATGCTCGCAAAGCGCCTATCAAAGCGCATAGTCGAGCCGCTGAACAGCCTGGATCTTGAGCATCCGCTGGATAACGATTCATACGAAGAACTGTCCCCTCTGCTCAGCCGCATAAACAGGCAGCACAACCAGATAACCGCGCAAATGCGGGAGCTTAAAAAGCGCACCGACCAGTTCGCCCAGATAACAGCCAGTATGAAGGAGGGTCTTGTACTTCTGGATAACCGCGGCTGCATACTCAGCATAAATCCCGCCGCCATTGAGATTTTCGGCGCGGAGCCCTCCTGCGTCGGGCAGGATTTCCTTTCTGTGGACCGGAGTCACGACATGAGTGTGGCCATACAGGCTGCGCTCAAGGACGGCCACAGCGAGATACACGCCGGACGCAAGGGCTTCATATATCAGTTCGATATAAGTCGCATAGCAGCGGATGGCGAAACGGCAGGCGTAGTCATACTGGCCTTCGACATAACGGAAAAAGAGACTGCCGAGCAGAACCGCCGCGAGTTCACCGCCAATGTTTCCCATGAGCTGAAGACCCCTTTACAGGGCATAATAGGCAGTGCGGAGCTGATAGAGAACGGCATGGTAAAACCAGAGGATATGTCCCGTTTTGTAGGACATATACGTTTGGAAGCACAGCGTCTCGTTACCTTGATAGGCGACATAATACGCCTTTCCCAGCTTGACGAAGGCGGCGATATGCCCCGTGAAAACGTCGACCTGCTCTCTGTCGCCTCGGCAGTAGCCGACGACCTGCTCCCGTCTGCCGATAGCCAGGGTATAAGCATCGCCGTCGAAGGTTCTCCCGCCAATGTATACGGCGTAAAGAGGCTGCTATATGAAATAGTATACAATCTCTGCGACAACGCCATAAAGTACAACAGGCAGGGCGGCAGCGTAAAAATAAGCACGGTAAGCGAGGGCGGCTTCTCCTCCGTCACCGTTTCCGATACCGGAATCGGCATCGCGCCCGAGTATCAGAACCGCATATTCGAGCGCTTCTTCAGGGTGGATAAGAGCCATTCCAAGTCCTCAGGAGGTACCGGGCTTGGCCTTTCCATAGTAAAGCACGCGGTACAGTACCACCATGGCAAGATAGATCTCACCAGCGCCCCGGGCAAGGGTACCTCCATAAAGATCGACTTTCCAACTTGCTGAAAAGCACGATAAAACGCAGGTCTTCACACCGAGGACCTGTTTTTATATATAGATTTTACAAATGCCTGCTTTTGAATTTGACATTGCGAAGGTAATATCTTATCATAAAGAGAAAATAAAAAAGAAAGAAGGAATGATATGAACGAATTAAGGAACAAGAAGGGTTTTATATGCGATATGGACGGCGTCATTTACCACGGCAACAAGCTACTGCCCGGCGTAAAGGAGTTCGTTGACTGGCTGTACAGGGAAAACAAGAACTTCCTCTTCCTCACCAACTCCTCCGAGCGCTCACCCAAGGAGCTTCAGCAAAAGCTCAAGCGCATGGGGCTTGATGTGGACGAGAGCCATTTCTATACAAGTGCGTTGGCGACCGCACGCTTCATAAGCTCCCAGTCGCCGGAAAGCAGCGCCTACGTAATAGGCGGCGCAGGCCTCATAATGGCTCTGCACGACGAAGGCATCACCATGAACGACGTTGACCCGGATTACGTTATAATCGGCGAGGGTAATACCTACAACTACGAGAACATCCTGAAGGCGGTACACCTGGTGATGAAGGGCGCAAAGCTCATCGGCACCAACAGCGACCTTACAGGCCCTTCTGAGAACGGGATAATCCCCGCATGCCGGGCAATGATCGCCCCTATCGAAATGGCCACCGGCCAGAACGCCTATTTCATAGGCAAACCCAACCCGCTTATGATGCGGACGGGCCTTAGGATACTGGGCGTACACTCAGAGGACGCGGTAATGATAGGCGACCGCATGGATACCGACATGATCGCGGGAATCGAGACTGGCCTTGACACCTGCCTCGTGCTCTCCGGCGTGACCGACCGCGCCGACATCAATAAGTTCCCCTACCGTCCACGGCTGGTGTTAAACGGGGTAGGCGATATACCTGACAAATCCAATGAAATAGTGTGAATGCCTCCAAACAGCGAAGTATATCCTTTATCATCTTCAGCATAGGTAAGCTGAAGCCGCTTTAAGCCGACTTTTTCATGCACCCGATCGTCCTTTGCCATTTTCCTTATGATTCAGTCACTTGAGCTTTTGAATTTTTGAGATTTCGGCAATCACGATTAGCTGCATATCCTTTTCCAAGGAAAGCGTCGGCTCTATCGTTGTCAAAAAGATATTTCCTTTTCGGGCTGCTACCACATTGATACCATACTTTTTCCTGAGATTCAATTCAATAAGCGTTTTTCCAATCCATTCTGTTTTCACATCCATTTCGATCATGGATACTTCTTTCGACAACTCAATCATCTCTGAAAATCCTGACGTAATCAGGTTTCTGCCAAGTCTTATGCCCGACTCTCTTTCGGGAAATACAACTCTGTCAGCACCGACACGCTTTAGTATCTTTTCTTGCATTTCACTTGCACACTTCGCAATCACGGTTTCAACACCTGCTTCTTTGCATAGCGTTACTGCCATTACACTGGCTTCCAAATTATTTGCCATGGATACTATTACGATATCCATATTGGAAATACCCAGCCTTTTTATCACCTCTGCCTCTGTAATATCAGCACATTTACAAACAGGGATCGTTTCAACGGCATTATCGACAATATCCTGATCAACATCAACTCCCAGCACCTCAGCGCCATTTTTTACAAGCTCCTCGGCAACAGCTTTTCCATATCGGCCCAGGCCAAATACTGCATATGTCTTATTTATGCTCATCACAAAATCCTCCTTTTATCCTACACTGATTTCTTCGATCGGGTTCCTGATAATATTTGGGTTTTCTTTTTTACGATTAAATGCGACAGCAAGGGATATCGGTCCTACTCTTCCTAGATACATTGTAATAATAACGATAAGTTTTCCGATATCGTTGAGCGTGGTCGTCAAATTTCTTGTAAGCCCAACAGTGGCGGTTGCACTCGCCGCTTCATAAGCGATATCCAATAAATCGGCATCCATTGTTGCAGACAGCAAAACAGTTGAAATGAACATAATAGCGAAAGACATACAGGTAACGGCAGTTGCCTTACTGACAGCTTGTTTTGCCAGGCGTCTTCCAAACAGTTCTGTATCTTTTTTGTTACAAATCGATGCCCACGCTGACGCAATAATCACTGCAAAGGTAACAGTTTTAATTCCGCCGGCTGTACCGACAGGAGAACCTCCTATAAACATTAGCAACAGACAAACTACAGCAGTCGCATTCGTAAGATTTTCCTGCGGCAGCGTTGCAAACCCCGCAGTTCTGGTTGTAACAGACTGAAAGAAGGATACTTCTATTTTTTGAAATAATGTGTAATCCTTTAGGGTTTGCGGATTGTCATATTCCAAAACAAAAACAAGAATTGCGCCCACTA
Source organism: Clostridiales bacterium (assembly GCA_004557245.1). Classification (GTDB taxonomy): domain Bacteria; phylum Bacillota; class Clostridia; order Christensenellales; family CAG-138; genus SFEL01. The sequence continues at coordinate 37,843 of SFEL01000005.1, forward strand.
TAATCAAGAGAAGAGTTGATATAATTGCAATTTTGCTGTGTAAAGTCAGATTTCCAAAAATCTTTCTTTTATTTTGTCTCATGTTTTTTATTACCCGAATTATATCCCACCAAACGATATAGCCGATACCACCTATAACGATTAACAAACAGGTAACAATATTGACCATAGGATTAAGGGCGTAGTCACAAAGACTGTTTTCGGCAATTATATCAATACCGGCATTGCAGAAGGCCGAGACCGAAGTAAATATTGAAATCCATATTCCTTTTGGACCGAAATCCGGGATAAACACTATCATATATAGAAGCGCACCGATTCCTTCTATGACAAGTGTTCCGATAACAACTTTTTTTACAAAGCGGACAAGTCCTGATAAGGAATTCAAATTGAACGCATCCTGTAATAGTAACCTATCATTTATCCCCATTTTCTTATGTAATAAAATCATCAGTCCAGACATAATAGTTACGACGCCGAGTCCGCCAATCTGGATTAGCAAAAGAATTACAACCTGCCCAAAGACACTCCATGACGAAACAGTGGGTATAACAACTAACCCTGTAACGCAGGTAGCGGTCGTTGCAGTAAACAAGGCATCCCAAAAAGAAGCTGCATTACCATGCGCCGAGCTTATCGGTAATGACAGGAAAAATGTGCCTGTTAAAATCGTAAGCAGGAAGCCGATCATTATTATACGTGTTGTTGTTAATGAGAATCTTTTTTTCATAATCACACCAATTTATGTAGCCGTCTTCTCCGCGTTGGTCAAGTCCAGCTCATCCAGATTCAAACCAACCTCAGTATGCTGCTTGGCATTATGTTTGGACAATAAACATACCGTCTCCACATGATAAGTCCACGGGAACATATCCACCGGCTGTATCTTTTCCACAAAGTAGCCCATGTCCACAAGCATGCGGCAGTCGCGTGCAAGTGTAGCAGGGTTGCAGGAAATATAAACTATCCTGCTTACGCCGCTTTGGGCGAGAGCCTTCAGCACTGCCGCATCGCAGCCCTTGCGGGGCGGATCTATTACGGCACAATCCAGCTTTGTGCCGCCGGATACCAGCCTTGGCAGCACATCCTCGGCGTTGCCGCATATAAACTTTGCGTTGGCTATGCCGTTTTCGGAGGCGCTGCGGTTTGCGTCGGATATAGCCTCCGGCACGCACTCTATGCCGATTACTTCTTTGGCGTGTTCAGCCAGCATAAGGGTTATGGTACCTATGCCGCAATAAACGTCCGCCACACGTTCATCGCCCTTCAGATCGAGGAAATCCAGCGCGTAGCTGTACAGTACCTCTGTCTGAACCGGGTTGACCTGCAAAAACGAAGGCATGGACACTTGGAAGCTGTGGCCGCAGACTGTGACGGGCAGTCTTTCGCTGCCCCATAGAGTAGTAAATCTATTGCCAAGTATGATGTTTGTGTCGGCTTTATTGAGGTTGTGTACTACTCCGATAAGGTGTGGTATGCTTGCTCTGAGCATTTCTACAAGCTCAATATCGTGTGGCAGCTTGCCGGCGGTGACGACCATCACTATCACGCCGCTGCTGGATTCACGCACCATGCAGTGTCGCAGCAGGCCGCAGCGTTTCTGTTCATCATATGGCGTAATGTTATACTCCCGCGCCCAATCGGTGACTACCCGCACCGCCGCCATAATATTCTCAGATTGTATGGGGCAGTCTGCTATAGGCACTATGCGGTGGCTGCGGGGTGAAAAAAAGCCGGGCACTATGCAGTGGTTTTCGTCATAACCATATGGGAAGCTGCCCTTGTTGCGATACCGATCCGGGTGTTCCATGCCGTGACAGGGCTGTACATTTATCTCGCTTCCATCAAACCTGCCGAGACGGATAAATGCGTCCCTCACCTGCTTTGTCTTGGCAGCCAGCTGCGCCTCATAGCTCATGTGCCGCATGGAGCAGCCGCCGCAGCGTGGATATGCCGGGCAATCCTGCTGAACCCTATCCTTCGACGGTTCCATTACCTCTGTAAGCTTTGCCACGCCGTAGCCTGAGGTAGTCTTTATTACGTGGGCGCGTATCTTTTCGCCGGGCAGAGCCAGGGGCACGAATACCGTATAGCCGTCTACCCTGCCTATGCCCTGCCCCTCAGAACCCAGAGCATCTATGGTAAATTCTATATCGTCGTTTTTTTCTATCGGAATTTCACGCATCATTTAAGCTTTACATTCTCCTCGCCAAGCATTTCATTCATTATGGCTATAAAGGCAGGCGACGGGTTAATAGACATGCCCCTGTCAGCCTGCATGGCCTTCTTCGTGGCTGCGTCTACCAGTATTACTGTTACATTGCCGGGGTAACGCCTGAGCATGGTCTGTATTCGCTCCACCATTGCAGAATCATTCATGTCCAGCCTGAGATACAGCCTGCCGGAGGCGCCTGTCCTTTCCAGCGGAAATATATCGTCCACCAGCACGGTATTGTTCTGATCCTCGCGCATGTTTAGCTTGCCGGATACTATCACCTTATTATCCATGATGAGCTTATTGCCGCAGCGGTTGAATACCGTCGGGAATGCGGCAAGCTCTATGGTACCGGTAAGATCCTCTATAACAGCATAGGCCATGAGGCCGTTGCCGCTCTTTACAGGCTTTGTGCGCACGGAGGTTATTATGCCGCCAAGACGTACCTTCTGGTTGTCTGTATATTTTCCCAAACCGTCCGAGGCTGAAAGCTCGCTGCACGATGCAAGCTTATTTAGCTCGTCTGCATATTCCAGCAGCGGGTGGCCGCTTATGTATATGCCCATTACCTCCCGTTCCATGGAAAGCAGGGTGTTCTTGTCGAATTCCTGTATATCGGGCAGGGGTATTGCCGCGTCTGCCGCAATATCGTCTGCCCCCGCCATGTCGAAAAGGGACATCTGTCCGGTGGCCCGCTGCTTTCTGTCGTTACCCGCGGCGGACATTGCCTGATCGTATATGGCGAGAAGCTGGGCGCGCCGTACATTCATGCTGTCAAAGCAGCCCGCTTTTATCAGGCCCTCTACTATGCGCTTATTGAGCTGGTCTCCCCGGCGTATAAAGTCGAAGAAGTCCTTAAACGGGCCGTTTTGCTCGCGTTCCCTGGCTATATGTCCGGTTATGCTCTCGCTTACATTCTTTATTGCGGCAAAGCCGAAGCGTATGCTGCCGTTTTCCACTGAAAATTTGGCCATGCTGCTGTTTACATCCGGCGGCAGCACATTTATGCCCCGCTGGCGGCAGTAGTTCACGTACTCGGATATCTTGCCCATGTCCTTGCCTATGAAGCTGTTCATCTGGGCTGTCATGAACTCCACCGGGTAGTATTTTTTGAGATACGCCGTTCGGTATGCCAGCACTGCGTATGCGGCGGCATGGGACTTGTTAAAGGCATAGGACGCAAAGTCCATCATCTCGTCGAATATGCGGTTTGCGGTGTCACGGTCAACTCCGTTTCGCACCGCGCCCGGTACGACCACCTTGCCGTCTTGGACTATGCCGTTTATGAAGTACTCCCGTTCCTTAGCCATCACCTCGTGCTTTTTCTTGGCCATAGCTCTTCGCACGAGATCGCTCCTGCCCCAGGAATAGCCCGCAAGGTCGCGCACTATCTGCATTACCTGCTCCTGGTATACCATGCAACCGTAAGTCTTTTCCAATATGGGCTTAAGCTTTTCGTGGGTGTACTTGATATTTTTTCTGTCGTTTCTGGCGGCGATATAACGGGGTATCTGCTCCATGGGGCCGGGGCGGAAAAGGGAAATACCCGCAATTATATCTTCAAAGCAGTCGGGCTGAAGCTGCATCATGAACTGACGCATGCCGTTGGACTCCAACTGGAACACGCCGTCTGTATCCCCATCGGATATCATCCTGAATATGGCTGGGTCATCGTTTTCCATGCGCTCAAGGTCGGGTACTTCCTTGCCCTGCTGCCTTATGAAGTCAAGCGTATCCTTTATAACCGTCAGGTTGCGCAGGCCCAAAAAGTCCATCTTAAGAAGGCCCAGCTCCTCTACCGTATCCTTGGTGAACTGTGTGGTTATGGCATCCTCGTTGCGCTGTAAGGGAACGTATTCAACGGTGGGCTGAGCGCATATAACCACGCCTGCCGCGTGCGTTGAAGCATGCCGGGGAAGTCCCTCAAGCTTCAATGAGAGGTCAATGAGCTTCTTTACCATCAGGTCGCTGTCGTAGAGGGATTTAAGCTCTACCGAAAGCTCTAACGCCTTTGTAAGCGTCATGCCGAGGGCGTTGGGTATGAGCTTCGCTATCCTGTCCACCTCGGCGTATGACATATCCAGCGCGCGGCCTACGTCCCGCACCGCGAGGCGGGCCGCCATGGATCCAAATGTGATTATCTGGCATACGTGATCCGCTCCGTATTTGCGGGTGACATAGTCTATAACCTCCTGCCTGCGCTCTATGCAGAAGTCTATATCGAAATCCGGCATGGATATGCGCTCGGGGTTAAGGAAACGCTCGAATATCAGGTCATATTTTATGGGATCCGTGTCCGTTATGCCCATGGCATATGCCGCAAGGCTGCCTGCGCCGCTGCCGCGTCCGGGGCCTACGAATATGCCGTTTTCATGGGCAAAGTTTACGAAGTCCCACACTATCAGGAAATAGTCTACGAAGCCCATCTGAGCTATCACGCTTATCTCGTATTCAAGCCTGTCCTTCACCTCACGCGTGGCGTCAGGCATTTTTCGATTAAGACCCTCATGGCATATCTTTGTAAGGTATTCGAGGTTAGTAAAGCCGCTGGGCGCGGTAAAGCCCGGCAGGTGCTGTTCGCCGAATTTTATCTCTACGTTGCACTTGTCCGCTATCTCTTTTGCAGTCTCAAATGCCTCCGGATATTCCGGCAGCATGGCCCTGAGCTCGTCTTCCGACTTGAGATAAAACTCATCGGCGGACATCTTCATGCGGTTTCCGTCGGTGACTACACGGTTTGTCTGTATGCAAAGCAGGACGTCCTGGCTTTCGGCGTCCTCTTTTTTGACGTAGTGTATATCGTTGGTTGCGACGTATCTTATATCCAGCTCTTTGGCAAGCTTTACAAGCTGTGGAAGCACCTCCAGCTGCTCCGGTATTCCATGATTCTGTATCTCTATGTAGAAGTCCCCGCCGAAAATTCCCTTGAGGCGGCTTGCAAGCGCTTTTGCGTCCTCATACCGGCGCTGCAAGAGCAGCTGCGGTATGTCGCCTGCAAGGCATGCGGAAAGGCATACGAGTCCCTCGTGATATTGCTCCAGCAAATCATAATCTATGCGGGGTTTGTAGTAGAAGCCGTCCACGAATGCAATGGTGGAAAGCTTCATGAGATTCTTATAGCCCTGTTCGTTCTTTGAAAGAAGTATAAGGTGGGCGTTTTCACGCATTCCGCTCTTTTCGAGATGGGAGCGGGGCGCCACATAGGCTTCCATGCCGAGTATAGGCTTTATGCCGTTCTTTTTGCACTCCTTATAGAAGTCTATAACGCCGTACATGGCTCCGTGGTCGGTTATGGCAAGGGAATCCATACCAAGCTCCTTCGCCCTGGCCACAAGCTCATTTATGCGGGCCGCGCCGTCCAGCAGGCTGTACTGGGTATGTACGTGCAAATGTGTGAATCCGCTCATCAGTTATCTCCTATTTGTCCTTGAGCTCCTGCGCTATGGTTGAAAGCTTGGCTAACCTGTGGTTAAGGCCGGATTTGCTTATCTCGGCCATTTCCGCAAGGTCGGATAAGGTGGCCTCCGGGTTGTTTATGCGAAGCTCCGCTGCTTCCCTGAGCTTTGGCGGCAGGCTGTCCAGGCCGGCATTGAGCCGTATGAACTCAATATCCAAAAGCTGCTGCGCAGCTGCCGCTGCCGCCTTGTTCATATTGGCGTCCTCAAAGTTCTGTTGGCGGTTTATATGGTTGCTTACGCTGCGCATTACCCGCGCCTCCTCAAAGGCCATGGTGCTGTTCATGGCGCCTATTAGGGTTATGAAGTCGGAAACCAGCTCCCCATCCTTGAGATATACTATATAGCTGGATTTTCTCGGCAAGAACTTTGCGCTTATGCCAAGGCTCGCCATTATGTCGCACAGTGTCGCTGCAAACTTTTCGTATCTGCACACGAGCTCCAAATGGTATCCCTTATTAGGATCGCTTACCGAGCCTGCGCCCAGAAACACACCTCTCAAAAACGCCTTAGCCTTGCTTTCGTCATCGGTAAGGCGCGGCGGTATGTATCCCAGCTCAAAATCCTCGTCGCCGTCTACACCGTATCCCGCGTCGTTCAGAAGATCCCTCACGCCATCGCCAGTGAACTTCACTACGTTGCTCACCGCATTGAGCCTCTCCTTTTCACTTATGGAGGTTTCGGCGGTGACGCTGTAAAGCTCCCGGCCGAGGCGTACCGTAAGCGCCGCGACGCTGCTGTTTTCGGTTATATATTGCAGGCCTATGCCGCCACGTCCCAGCGTCATTGAGCCGGCCGCATGGGTTATTCCGCAAAGCAGGGAGCGCTTCTCTTCTGTGCTTCCCAGCCTGCAGCTTTCCACAAGCTCATCTTTTGTCTGAGATGAAAAGGACATATTAGCTCTTATCTCCTGTACGTTCCTTTATATCGCTGCCCTCTATGGTAAGATCCCGGTGCGTAAGCACTGCGTTATATCTGCCCTTTATCCTGTTGTAAAGTTCCTCTGCCGCACATACAGAACGATGCCTGCCCCCTGTGCAGCCGAACGCTACCACCAGCCGCCGCTTGTCCTGCTCTATAAAGCGTGGTATAAGCCTGTACAGCATGCTTTCGACGTTGTCCATAAATTCACGCACGTCCTTATCTGCCATCACGTAATCCCGTATCGCTTTATCTTTGCCACATAACGGCCTCAGCTCTTTGTCGTAATAGGGGTTTGATGAAAATCGCATGTCCAGGACGATGTCCGCCTCAAAAGGCACGCCCCGCTTATAGCCAAAGCTCATCACTCTTAGCATAAAGCCGGTACTGCCCATATTCAGCTCGCGTTCCAGCGCCGTCCCAAGCTCCAGCGGACGCATATTGGTAGTGTCTATTATTACGCTTGCCCTATCCCTGAGTTCTGCAAGCATCTCACGCTCCATACGTATGCCGGTCGCTATGTCATCTGAAAGGGGGTGTCGGCGTCGCGTCTCGTTATACCGCCGTTCAAGTATCTCATCGCGGCAATCAAGGAATACTATCCTGTAATCCACTCCTGCCTCGTCCAGCCGGCCGAGGGTGTTTTTCATGTTCAGCCTGAATATGCGTTCACGGCTGTCCATTACTACTGCCGCCTTTTCTACAGGCGGCGTAGCCCTCTTGCATAGCTCCACAAGGCCCACACACATTTCGCAGGGCAGGTTGTCCACGCAGAAATAGCCCGAATCTTCGAACTTTTTCAGGGCCTGCGTCTTGCCCGCTCCGGACATGCCGGTAAGAATTATAAGCTGCATAGGCTTTACCTTCCGATGAACTTTACTTCCGTCTCCAGCGTAACGCCGCTGTTTTCGTATACCCTTTCCTGCACCAGCTCAATAAGCCTTTTCACGTCCTCACTGGTAGCGCCGCCCTTGTTTATGATGAATCCCGCATGCAGTGTGCTTACCTCGGCGCCCCCTACGCTCATTCCCTTGAGGCCCGCCTGCTCGATAAGTGCGCCCGCATAGTAGCCTGCCGGGCGCTTAAAGGTGCTGCCTGCGCTGGGGTATGTCAGCGGCTGCTTTGCCCTTCTGCGATCAGAGTAATCCTTCATGCGCTCCTTCGTCATGCCGTCATCGGGCGAAAGGCTGAATTCTGCGCTCAGGACTATCCTCTCAGGCGCCGCAAATCGGCTGAACCTGTAGCCAAGGTCGCCATCCTCAGGCTCAACTGAGCATACCGCCCCATCCTCTATGTATTCTACCTTTGTCAGCACCTGCTTTATTTCGCCGCCGTATGCGCCTGCGTTCATCGCTACAGCGCCGCCAACGGTGCCCGGTATGCCCGCCGCCCATTCGAGGCCCATTAAACCATGTTCAACCGAATCCTTTGCCGCCACGCTTATTAGCGTACCTGCATGCGCCTTGAGCCTGTTTTTGCTGTACTCGATGCTCGAAAAGTCTCCGGCAATGCGTATTACAAGGCCTTCTATGCCGCTGTCGCTTACCAGAAGATTGGAGCCGTTGCCTATTATCATATACGGCACGTCAAGCTCTTTCGCCTTTTTTATGCCATATTCAAGCTGTTCTCTGTCTGATGGCATAAACAGCAGATCAGCAGGTCCGCCTATGCGGAATGACGTATACTCCGCCATGGGTGCGTTTGCTTTTATCTTATATATCTCAAGCTCCTTCGCGAGCCTTGCCAGGTTCTCTTTATCGTACTTCATGGTTCCTCCAGCCGATACATATGCATATTATATTTTACTTTATACCAGCCCCTTGCACAAGTTCCATAAGCCTCAAATCCAGATCCTTTTTTGCATTTTCATCGCCGGAAAGCGCCTTCTCGGCGCTCTGACAAAGCTGATCCTCATATGTCGCGTACAAAAAGCACTGCGGCACTGCCAGTTGGCTGCTATTTTCGTACATTGCGCCAACTGCAGGCGTTTCGCTCTCCGGCTGATTTTTTGTAGCTATCGCAGGTATAAGGCCCAGTTCCATCAGGCTTTGCTGTTTATCCTCGGATAAAACATACTGCATGAATTCCAGTATATAATCACGCATTTCTTCCTCTGCGCCGCTGCCAATGCCCAGGTACTGCACAAGATTTGTATAATTCGTGCAAGAAAACGCTTCAAACGGGAATCCATTGCCGGATTGTACTTTCCGCGCCATGTCGCCGGCTGTTCTGGCGTCAATAAATGCCGCCCAGCTTTTCTCCTTAGAAAAGTCCTCCTCGTCCCCAAGCTCACCCTTGGCGCCGTATATGCATGCGATAATCTCATCTCCGGACGCCTTCGCCTCGCCTGACCTTATCATTCCGCAGAGCGTATCCATATCCAGCCCTTTTTCCTGTATTATTCGTGAATTCACAGCCAGCACATATCCAGATGCGGCGTAAGGTATTCCATACACGCCGCCGTTGTACCGGCAGGAATCCGCTATATTGCCCCGCATTTCCGGCATTGTCATATCTATGGGCTGAAGCTCCTCTATATACTCCCAGCCAAGTGGAAACGAATACATATCCGCCTTCTCGCCCCGCTCCCGCCGCGCCTCATAATCCGAGAAGGTCATACTTTCCACCTCGAAATACACTCCCTTGTGCTTCTTTTCGAGGGCTGCAGCGGCCTTTTCCAACCACGCTCCCATGCTTCCCTGATAAGATTTGAAGCCCACTATATGCCACAGGCTTATTATACCCTGATAGCTCTCGGTGCTTTGCTGCCGGTACTGCTGTGTAAGGTTCCGCCTGTGGGCGACTATATATCCCGGCGAAAGCACCATAAATGCGATAATTGCCAACGTCATTGCGGCGCATATTATCTTATCTCTGCTCTGCATATACAAATACCCCCTTATGATAAGCATATGCGGTCAGAGGAGAAAAAAAGAGCTCTGAATTTCTTCAGAGCCCTTAGCAAATATATCGTCCGGAAAATCATTACCGTGCAAACGCCCCTGACACGGCAATTATAAGACATAAGTTCGGTTTGTATTTTTGGAGGAAAAAACAATGAAGAAATCCTGTTTTATCCCGGACGACCGAATATATTCGCTTTATGCTATTATACTATCACTACATATTGTATTATGCAACACTATTTTTCCCAATAAATCAAGTGTTTACAGTTTAGTCGCATTTGCCGTCGAAAACGGGGGTATATTCCCGCTTTGCAGAGTCCATTTTCTGTATGAAAGCGTTTTCCAGGCCCAATGAGAGGCAGTAGTCTACCGCCCTTTCATATTCCCGCCTGAGCAGCTTCCTGTTAAGAGGCGGCATCTTCTCCGCCTTATAGCAGGGCACATACTGGCTCATGAGTGAAACCGTTATATTCTTGGGGAAGTTTTCCGCTATGTATTTCAGCACGCGCCGCGTTTCGTCAACGGAACCCGGCAGCACAAGATGACGTATTATCACGCCCTTATTGGCCAAGCCATCGCCGTCCAGCTCCAGCAGGCCTGTCTGGCGGAACATCTCCTGTACCGCCGGGGCAGCATATTCAAAGTAGTTTTCCGTGCCGGAGTATTTCTTTGATACAGCTCCGCTTACATACTTAAGGTCCGGCAGGTATATATCCACCAGTCCATCCAGCATGCGCAGAGCTTCAAGCGTTTCGTAGCTGTTGGTGTTGTACACGACGGGTATGCTTAATCCCCTGTTTTTTGCCGCCCGTATGGCGTCCGCCAGCACAGGCACGAATGGCGCGGGTGATACGAGGTTAACGTTGTGAGCGCCCTTGCCCTGGAGGCGCAGCATGAGCTCGGCTATGCCCTCCGCATCGTACATCTTTCCTACGCTGCCGTTGCTGATATCGTAGTTCTGGCAGAACACGCACTTCAGATTGCAGCCGCAGAAGAATATCGCGCCAGAACCGCGCTTGCCGCTGATACATGGCTCCTCCCACATATGCAGCGCCGCCTTTGCCACATACGGAAAACAGGGCGCGTTGCACGCGCCCCTTTGTATATTTCTGTCTACGCCGCATTTACGCGGGCAAAGCACACAGCCTTCCTGCATCACTGCCGCTCCTTCTGATCTCCGGATTTTTTCTGTTCACCGGCTTCCTTCGGTTCCTTGCGTTTTTTTATCTTGACCTCCGGAAACTTTATCTTTTTCTCTTTTTCTTCCGGCGGACAATGGACTATCTCGTAATCCGCGTCGTATACGCCGTCCTCATCGGGAGCCTTTTCGGCAGGCTTTTCCTTCTTATCCTTGTCCTTTTCGCAGCGTGACTCCTTAGCCGGTCCCAGTTCTATGGCGTTGGAAACGTATTTCTTTACGGTAAAGGTAAATATGGTCCCCTTGCCCAGCTCGCTCGCCACGGTAATGTTCTCATCGAGCTTTTCCATGATGTACTTGGCTATGGAAAGTCCCAGACCGGTGCCGCCCTCTCCCCGGGATTTATCCACCTTATAGAACCTCTCGAAAATATGGGGCAGATCTTTTTCCGGTATTCCGCAGCCGTTGTCCTGCACGCTGATTATGAGCCGTTCGCCGGAGCGGAGCTTTATCTTTATCCTGCCGCCTTCAGGGGTATAGCGCATGGCGTTATCTATAAGGATTACCAGCACCTGTTCTATCCTGTCCGGGTCCGTCAGGCCGTCTACAGTGTGGTCGCAATCCACATCGAGCTTTATGCCCTTACTCTGGGCCGTAGAGGCGTACCCCATTGCCACATCGTTTATAAGCTCTTCGAGGTTCACCCTTGAAAGCTCCATATATTCCGTGCCTGCCTGAAGCCTGCTGAGCGTAAGCATATCAGTGATAAGGCGGGACAGCCGCATCACTTCATGCAGCATTATCTTATAGTACCGCTGCTTGTCCTCCTCGCTCTTGACCATGCCGTCTGCAAGCGGCTCAAGCAGGCCCCGTACCGCCGTAAGAGGCGTGCGCAGCTCGTGTGATATGTTGGCGACGTATTCACGGCGCATACGCTCCGTGCGCTCCATTTCAGTCATATCCTTGAACAGGCCGACGACGCCCGTGCGCACTCCCTCGTCCGTATTCACTGGGGATACGCTTATCCAGAGCACTTTATCGCCCGACATCGGGTAGGTTATTACCTGAGATTCACCTGTATGGAATACCTCCTGGAACGTCTTCCATACCATAGGATCCTTTATCAGATCCTCAGTCTTTTCCACATTGACTACGCCGAACATGCGCATGAGCGCCGCGTTGTAATGTGTTAGCTCGCCGCTGCCGTCAACTGCTGCAACGCCGTCCGAAAGGCTTTGCAGCACCTGATCCAGCTGTCCTTTCTCCATGCGCAGCTGATATATAGTACCGGATATATTTTCGCAGAGCGTGTTCAGCGCCCGGGCGAGAAGGCCAACCTCGCCATCCTCCTTCTCGTTTGCCCTTATGTCGAAATTGCCCTTTGACATCTCTATGGCAACTTCGGACATCTTGTGAAGCGGGTCGGTAAAGAGGCTGAAGCGCCAGCTCATGAGCAGCAGCATTATGAGCACTCCAGCCAGCAACGCCGTGTATATCAGCACACGCATCGGGCGCATGTTCTCGCTTACTATTCGGACAGGCTGGAATATCAGCACGCCGCCATATATATTGCCGCTGTCGTCGGTTATCGGCACGCCCGCAGACAGAGTATCACCTACGCTCTTTATTGCAAGGGACTCGCTTTTTACCGTATCTCCGGAGACTATTTTATCCATCGTATCGGACAGTGCCGAATATACTTCCTGTTCATCTTCGCCATCCGGCATGTTAGCGGCAAGTATTATTTCCTTGTCCTTACTGAATACCAGAGTAGTGGAATCCGATGCCTCCACATATGACTGGGCAATGCGCAAAAATGCCTCGCGGCTTATATGGCCGTAGCCCAATTCGCGCACAAGGTCTGCGACGGTGCCCGCCTTAGGCATCATCTCCTCCAGTGTGATGTTCTCGTATATCTTTATGCCCACTACCCCGCAGCCCAGCGCCATGGCTATGGTGGTGAGCATCATCACTATTACCATGACTATAAGCAGCCGCCGGAAGAATACGCTCTTCATTATTTTCCGTCCTCTACCTCAAACTTGTAGCCTACGCCGTATATGGTCTTGATGCTCCAGTTGAGGCCGGTATTGTCCAGCTTTGCGCGTATGCGCTTTATGTGGGTATCCACTGTCCTCGTTTCGCCCGCGAAGTCATAGCCCCATACGCGGTTAAGGAGCTGCTCGCGAGTGAATACCTGGCCTGGATTTGAAGCCAGCATGTAGAGTATTTCTATCTCTTTTGGTGTACAGATTATATTTTTGCCCCTCAAGGTAACAGTATAGCTCTTTATATCTATGGTAAGCTCCTGATGGGTAACGCAGCCGTCGTCGTGGGATTGCTGCTGCTCGGTCGTGCGGCGCAACACCGCCTTTATGCGGGCAACTACCTCACGGGGGCTGAAGGGTTTTACGATATAATCGTCGGCGCCCAGCTCGAGGCCCAATATGCGGTCTATCTCTTCGCCTTTTGCGGTAAGCATTATCACGGGTACGCGAGAGGTCTTGCGTATCTCGCGGCACACGTCAAGACCGGACATCTCCGGCATCATGATATCCAGCACACAGAGCGCTATGTCGCTATCCAGCGCAGCTACTGCAGCTTTGCCATCGTAAACGTCGATAACCTCAAAGCCCTCGGATTTAAGATATATTCCAAGCGATTCGTGTACGACCTTGTCGTCATCAGCTATAAGTATCTTGTTTGCGCTCATGGTCAAATGAACCTCCGATGTTAATAATACAAAATATTAAAACAATTATAGCATAATATTGCCCGCTTTCATATTCGCAGGCAGGCAATTTCACACATTTTTTCAGATTTTGTCGGGTCTTACCGTAGAAAGGGTGAATGTGAACGTAACCGTCCCGTTCTCGCTCTTTACCCATATCCGTTCACCTAAGAGATCAAGGACTTCATAAACAATAGAAAGACCAAGACCGGTGCCCTGCCCGGCATGGGATTTATCCGCCTTATAGAACCTCTCGAACACGTGGTCTATGTCTTCATCCGCGATGCTGCCCGGGTTGCTCACGCTTATGTAAAGGCTGTCCCCCTTTTTCTCGGCGGAGAACCGCAGCGTACCGCTGTATCCGTACTTTATGGCATTGTCAGTCAATGCCACAAGTACCTGCTCAGCCCTGTCCGGGTTGGTGTATACCTTGTATGGCTCCCCTATGTCTATCTCCACATTAAGTCCTTTTTCCCTTGCGGCAGAAACGTACCTGTCAGTTACATCCTCTATGAGCTCATTTATACTTATGAACTGCTTTTTAAAGGCAATAGTGCCGGATTGCAGCCGGCTCAACTCCAGAAGGTCGTCTATGAGCCGCGAAAGCCGCATGGATTCCCGCAGTATATAGCCGTAATATCTGGCTTTATCCTCGTCCTTCTTTACCAGGCCGTCGTTCAGAGCATCCGCAAGGCCGCGAATAGAGGCTATGGGCGTGCGCAGCTCGTGAGAGACGTTGGCCACGTACTCAGTGCGGGTCTGCTCCAACCGGCTCGCCTCGGTGATATCGCGTATCAGCATTACGGCTCCCTCACCCCTGCCGCCATCGGTCAACGGCGTTATGGCTACGCGCAGTATCCGATCCCTGACCTTCAGTTCTTTTGAGACAGTCTCCCCGCCTAGGACGCAGCCTATATCCTCCGCCGCCTGCCTATACGCCGGCAGCGTCGTTATGTCATCAGCATAGCTGCCGCCAAGCAGCCTCAATGCCGCCGAATTGGTCTTGATTATCTTTCCCTCGGCATCTATTGCGATTATACCCTCTCCTATACCGTTTATCACGGCGTGTAATCGGTTTTTCTCCAGCGTAAGGTCGCTTATGGTAGCTGAAAGAGCCGCGGACAAATGATTAAGGGACCTGCCCAGCTGCACCAGCTCGTCCGTGCCCTCCTCCTCCGCCTTCGCGGTAAAGTTGCCGCCCGCCATGGCATTGGCGGTAACGTTCATCTGGCGTATTGGCCGCACTATGCTCCTCGAGCCAAGATACGCAGGCAGGATCATTATAAGGCTGGAGGCGATCATGCTTATTACCAGAGCATATATGAGGCTTCCCATGGCGGCGTTCAGTTCATTAAGAGGCTTTACAAGAAATACCGCACCTATGACGTTGCCGAAACGACTCACCACCGGCTCGCCTATTAAAACGCCCGCGTGATTCTTCGTGCTCGGCGAGTATACGCTTTCGCCCTTCAGCACGTTTTGCAGAAGGCCGGATATTGCGTCCTTATTAACAGTGCTGTCTTCACTTGCGGGATATGCGAACAGATCGCCGCATGCATCGTATGCGTACATCGAAGCGTCCCATACCTTAAAGCCGCGGCCTATAGAGCGTTCGTAACTTTCTTTTGTAATTAGGCCCTGAAGATATTCCGCCGTGATATTCGCCAGATATTCAGCACGCGGCCTAAGCTCCTTCGCCTTTATTCCGCTGAATACCCTGCCGCCAGAATAGTAAAACGCCGCTGTGGTCAGCACAGCGCTGAGCAATACAGAGAGCAGTATTATTACCACTATGCGCCGGAGTATGGTATCCTTGAACACTATCAGCAGACCTCAAACTTATAGCCCACACCGTAGACTGTCTTGATGCTCCAGGAAAGATCCTCGTCGGGCAGCTTCTGGCGTATACGCTTTATCTGGGTATCCACTGCGCGTGTATCCCCAAAGAAATCATAGCCCCATACTTTGGACAGAATATGCTCTCTGTCGAATACTCTCCCGGGATTGGACGCAAGGAGGTAGAGTATCTCGACCTCCTTTGGCGTAAAGGGTATGCTTTCGCCGTTTATGCGAACATCGTAATTTGCGATATTTATCTCGAGACCGGGGCGGCGTATGACCTGTGACTGCACCCCTCCATCGGTATTGAAACGCCTGAGTACGGCTTTTATCCTGGCCACCACCTCTCTGGCGGAGAACGGCTTTACGATATAATCGTCCGCTCCCAGCTCAAGTCCTACTATGCGGTCTATTTCCTCTCCCTTTGCGGTGAGCATTATTATAGGCGTGCGGCTCTTGGCGCGTATTCCCCTGCAAACCTCTATGCCGCTCTTTTTAGGCATCATCAGGTCGAGTATTACCAGGTCAGGCTTCTTGCTGTCAAACATTTGAAGCGCCTGATCTCCGTCGTATGCGGAGCAATATGTAAAGCCCTCGTTCTCGAGGTACACGCCAAGCGTCTCATGTATCATGGGCTGGTCGTCGCATATAAGAATCTCTTTTCCGTTTGCCATACAGTCATCTCCCGAAAATTAACTTGTATCTATGTTAAGTATAGCCTTCCCGCCGCCAAAGGCAATATTTTCAGGAATAATGACATAATTGTACTCAATTCGGACAAATTATGGTGCGGGTTTTAGCTCTTATAAATAAAGCTGAACCCGCTTTCACCCATGGCGTCTTCAAACACTTTCACAAGCTTATCCCCGTACACGCCGAGGCTGTTCTTCATCTCATCGCCGTTAAAGAGGATTATTATGGAGTCATCCGTAAAGAACTCGCTCAGGCAGTCGTACAGCGCGTCAAGATTGCGGCCGTAGTATTCAGGAAGCCGCAGCACCCTGCTCAGATAGTCATGAGCAGACTCAAAGTCCCTCATGCATTTTCCGTCAAGTATTATTATCTCCATAGCTACTCCTCCCCGTAAAGATGCTCGAAGGACTTATAGTGATCGCCAGTATAGTATATAAGGCCGTCGTTGGAAAATACTATGCGCTTTGCCCCCCGCGAGGATTTGCCCATGGTATCTATGTCGCACTCCGTATACCTGCGTCCCTCCGCTTCCGGGAGCAAGCCTTCGTAATTGCCGAATCTGTCGCCGCCAATGCTGCGGCCGGGTGCGTAAGGCTCAAGGCTGCCGCCCTCCCAGCCCAGTTTTCTGGCTTCGCTCTTTTTAATGAAGTTTTTGGGCAGCTTTCCGTAGGTATGTATATACAGCGCCACATCTTCCTTTGATGTGTATTCGCCGTCTTCGTCTATCGCCGTCTGTTCCGGCTCCGCTGCATCTTCAAACGGCTCGTTTTTTTCTGCCAAGGGCAGATCTTCCGAAGTTTCGGCCGGCTGTACGGATTCGTATGCCTGCTGAGCCTCGGGTATGTCCGTTCCAAGAAGGGAATTTATCAGTCCCGCCGGGGTAAGCCTGCCCGTAAGCAGCATCACGGCGGCAAGCGCCACAGCTGCTATGAGCAATATCTGCCGTTTACTGAGTTTTTTCCTACTGCCTTTATTTCTGTCCATATTCTTCTCCGATTTTCTGTTTGAATCAAGTATACCATACAAAGCGGAAGCTGTTCACACTTTATTCCAAAGTTTACTGTGTCGTATTTTGCCTGTATATGCTATAATGAACGCATGATGAACAAAAGGTTTAAAAAAGTTATAAATATCGCTATGGCGCTGCTTACGGCAGCCCTTATTTGCGGCTGCGAAAGCATCATGCCTTCCTCCTCATCAGGCCAGCTCTGCGTAAACGAGGTGGTCACTTCCAACTCATATTCTCTGGTGGACCAAAAGCTTGGCAGCCCTGACTGGGTAGAGCTATACAACCCCACCTCCAAGCCTATAGACCTTGGGGGCTACGGGCTCACCGACAACATAAAGAATCCCCATAAATACACCTTCCCCTCTGTTACCATACCTGCGGGGGGCTATCTCATCGTATATGCCTCAAAGTATGAGGGCGATCCCATGTGTACCGGATTCGGCCTCTCCAAGAGCGGCGACATGCTGTACCTTGTAGACCCATATTACAACGTAATGCAGCAGCTGGAGATACCCGAATTGGTGACTGACGTTTCTTATGCCCGCGCAGCCGATGGCAACTACGGCTATTGCAGTACGCCTACTCCCGGCGAGGCAAACGGCGAGGACATATTTCTGTCCATTCACGATGGCGGCAAGGCAGATTCTGACGAAAGCGCCCTTGCCATAACCGAGGTCATGCCAAAGAACACCTCCACACTTGCTTCCGAAGACGGCAGATATTACCCATGGGCCGAGATAAAAAACACATCCGACAAAGAAGTGCTGATGTCCGATTACTACCTTTCGGATTCAGTCGGCGAGTCTTCAAAATATCGTCTCCCCGGCGTCACTCTCGGCGCGGGCGAATACGCCATAGTCTACTTTTCAGGCAGGGAAGACTCTAATGCCGGCGAGATACACGCCTCCTTCAGGCTGGGCAAAGGCGACTCCGCACTGCTGCTCTCCAACGGCATGGGCAATGTGATATCCATGTTTAACTGGACAAACCCGGTCTATCCCGGTATATCGGTTGTTGCTCCTGATACCTGCTGCGCATTTCCCACCCCCGGCCAGGACAATTCCAAAGAAACACTGCCTTCGCTGACGCTTTCAGCTATGGACGGCAGCGATCCCGTACATATAAACGAAGTGCTAAAGTTCAACGAGTACAGCATTCGTGACTGCTTCGGCGACCGTTCCCCCTGGGTGGAGTTCTACAACTCTTCAGACAGCGCGGTATCACTTTCAGGCTGTTTCCTGAGTGATGATGTGGACGATCCTTTCAAGTGGGCATTCCCGGAGGTCTCCATAGAGCCTAAGAGCTACCTCGTAGTGTTTCTCTCCGGCAAAGACCAGACCGAGGGCGAGCTTCACACCTCCTTCTCCCTTTCCAAGGGAGAGTACGAGCTGATGTTCCTGTCTTCGGATACCATGCGCTATGAAAGCTTGCAGCTTGATCCCAAGCTGAGCGATAACGTATCCGCAGGCATATCCGCCGACGGCTCGCTGAAGTATTACTCCAGCCCTACCCCCGGCGGCCCTAATACCACCCACGCATTCGGTTCACCGGACGAAGCTGCCATAACCACAGACATGTCCGGCGTATACATAAGTGAAGTGTCCGCCGTAAAGGCCGCAAAGAGCAAGGATACCGACTGGATAGAGCTTCACAACGCCTCGGGATCTTCCGTAAACCTCGAGGGCTGGCACCTGACCGACGACGCCAATGACATGAACAAGTTCACCTTCCCGTCGTTCAAGCTGCCGGCCGGAGAATATGCGTCCATAGCCGCTTCCACCTCAGCAAAATCGGGCGTTTCGGCGCCCTTTAATATATCCGCTTCCGGCGATACGCTGATACTCACCGACGGTGACGGCAACATTAAAGATGTATTTTCAACCGGCTCCCTGAGCCTCGGCGTCACATCGGGCCGCACTGCCCACAGTCCGGAACGGGTATACTTCACCACCTCAACCAAAAGCGCTGCCAATCCCTCAACATATTACAGCAGCTATGCCGACGCTCCAATGTTTTCCGACAGGGAACTGTACCACAGCGCCGCCTTTGAGCTGACGCTGTCAAGCCTTACGCCAAACGCTAAAATATACTACACCACCGACGGCAGCAAACCCACCACGGCTTCCTCCATATATTCAGGTCCGCTGAAGATATCGTCGAATACCGTGATAAAAGCTATCTCTGTTGCCGACGGCCTAATAAAGAGCGAAACTGCGGCAGCCACTTATCTTTTCGAGGAAAAGCACACCGTGCCGGTGGTCTGCCTTTCCATTGGCAGGGAGGCCTTCGAGGAGGTCTACTCTGTTACCGACCGCTGGAAGAAGGTTGAGCGTGAAGGCTTCTGCGAGTATTACGAGCCGGACGGCACGCTGGGCGTGGAATTTCCCTGTGGCCTTCGGGTCAACGGCGCTTCTACGCTGAACATGCGGCAAAAGTCCATGTCCATATTTCTTCGGGGTGGCTACGGCCAGAGCTCCACGAAATACAACTTCTTCCCCGGCAACGATGTTACTGAATATACCTCCCTTGCGGTGCGCAACTCCGGGCAGGACGCATCAAAAGCGCGCATCCGGGATTCCTTCTTCAGCAAATGCGTGGAAGGATTAAATATCGATAACATAAAGACCCGCTCTGTAGTGGTATACATCAACGGTCAGTACTGGGGTCTGTACGATCTTAACGAAAACCAGAACGAGGATTATCTCGCCACTCACTACGGCGTAGATCCCTCCACCGCCAACATTATCCGCCGAAACGAAACCCCTCTTGCGGGCGACAGGACAGACTTTAAGCGGGTGCGCAACTACGCCCTTACAGGAGACATATCCAGCACCGCAAAGTACGAGGAACTGTGCCAGTGGGTAGACGTGGACTACTTCATGGATTACCTCATCGCTCAGACATATTTTGCCAACGGCGACATGTTCAATCAAAAATACTGGCGCACTACCGACTACAAGATAAAATGGCGGCCAATATACTACGATCTGGATCTGGCGCTCAGCGCCTCCAGCCCCACACGAAACGTGCTGCCAAGCTACTTCAAAGCGGAAGGCGTACCTTCCCAGGACGGCTCACTCACTAATATGGACATATATGTGGGCCTTCGCAAAAACCGCTCATGGTGCGAGAAATTCGGCGAGAGATATGTATATGTGGTGTACAATTACTTCACGCCCGAAAAGGTCACGACCATACTCGATGACATGGTAAAGACCATGGAGCCCGAGATGGCACGTCACATAAAGCGCTGGGGCATCCCCTCCAGCATGTCCGCATGGAAGAGCAGCGTATCCGACCTGCGCGGCTGCCTGCAAAAGCGTACCGACTATGCCCTATCTTCCCTCCAGAAGGAATTCGGCTTTTCCAACGCCCAGATGGAGCAATGGAAGGCAAACGCTACGGCTAAGCCGGAGGCAGAAGCCGCCGGATAGCGGCAAAAAGGCAATAAAAAACCGCCGGTTAGCACCGACGGTTTTTTGATTTAAGCCTTAGAGGCTTTTATCCTCCACATAGAGGCTAAGTACCTTGTTTGGATCTGCCGGGGCGGCCGCGGGA
This sequence comes from Clostridiales bacterium, assembly GCA_004557245.1. GTDB lineage: Bacteria > Bacillota > Clostridia > Christensenellales > CAG-138 > SFEL01. Next base: position 58,308 of record SFEL01000005.1, read on the forward strand.
GCGGCGCTCTTGCCCTCCTTGGCCTCCTTGCGGGCCTCGAAGAACTTGGGCGCTACCTTGGGGAACAGCGCGTAGCTCAGTACGTCCTCCTCCTGCTCGTAGTAGCCGAGCTCCTTTACCTCCTTCTCGTATTTCTCAAGCTCCGGCGCAAGCAGATCGGCGGGACGGCAGGTGATGACCTCCTTGTCGCCAATGGCCTTGCGGCGGACCTCTTCGTTTACCTCGCCGGGCAGCGCGCCGTATTCGCCGGCGAGCAGCGCCTTGGAGTTCTGCGGGAAGGTCTTATAGCGGCCCATTAGTACGTTAAACACGGCCTGTGTGCCGACTATCTGACTGGTAGGAGTTACAAGGGGAGGATAGCCGAAGTCCTTGCGGACGATCGGGATCTCCTCAAGAACGTCATAGTACTTGTCTTCCCTGCCCGCTTCCTTGAGCTGGCTGATAAGATTGGAAAGCATTCCGCCAGGAACCTGATAGACCAGAGTGTTGGTATCCACCCGGAGCACCTTGGGGTCGAGTATGCCTTCCTTCATCATCCTTTCGGCTACGCCGCGGAAGTGCTTTGCGGCCTCCGCCAGCTTGCCGAGATCCAGCCCGGTGTCATTCTCGGTGCCCTTGAGTGTGGCCACCAGAGACTCCGTGGCGGGCTGTGAGGTTCCGTTTGCAAAGGGAGACAGTGCGCAGTCCACGATATCCACGCCCGCCTGCATGGCCATGAGGTAAGTCATGTCGCCGGTGCCGGTGGTGTTGTGGGTGTGCAGGTGTATGGGCACGTCCACCTCGGACTTGAGCCGCTTGATGAGCGAATATGCGTCATAGGGCAGCAGCAGGTTTGCCATATCCTTTATGCAGATATTGTCCGCGCCCATCTGAACCAGCTCCTTTGCCAGCTTTACGAAGTAATCCTCGTTATGCACGGGGCTCATGGTGTAGCTTATGGCAGGCTCGCATATTCCGCCGTACTTCTTGGTGTATTTGATTGCGGCTTCCAGATTTCGCACATCGTTGAGCGCATCGAATATGCGAATGACGTCAATGCCGTTCTCGATCGCCTTGCGGCAGAACTGCTCTACGACATCGTCCGCATAGTGCTTATAGCCAAGTATGTTCTGACCGCGGAAAAGCATCTGCAGCTTGGTGTTGGGCAGGGCCTTCTTCAGCTTGCGGAGACGCTCCCACGGATCCTCGTTTAAGAAGCGCAGGCAGGCGTCAAATGTAGCGCCGCCCCAGCACTCCAGAGAATAATAGCCAATGCTGTCCAGTATCTCGCAGGCGGGGAGCATATCCTCGGTACGCATACGGGTTGCGGCCTGAGACTGGTGCGCGTCGCGCAGTATGGTATCGGTTATCATCAGTTTGTTAGCCATGGTGCAATACCTCCTACTTCATGAACAGGGCAAGGAACACACCGGCAGCGATAGCGGAGCCGATAACGCCGGCAACGTTGGGGCCCATAGCATGCATGAGCAGGAAGTTGCCGGGCTTTTCCTTCTGACCAACTACCTGGGATACGCGGGCAGCCATAGGAACGGCTGAAACACCTGCGGAACCGATCAGGGGGTTGATGGGATCCTTGCTGAACTTGTTCATTATCTTTGCAACTATTACACCGCCAGCGGTACCAAAGCTGAACGCGAAAACACCCATGGCCAGAATGCCAAGAGTCTTGCCGGTTAGGAAGGTTTCAGCGGTAGCGGTAGCGCCTACTGAGATGCCGAGGAATATGGTAACGATATTCATCAGCTCGTTCTGGGCAGTCTTGGAAAGACGGTCGGTAACGCCGCTCTCGCGGAACAGGTTACCCAGCATAAGCAGGCCGATCAGAGGCGCTGCGGAAGGCAGCATGAAGGATACGAATATGGTGACCATGATGGGAAATACGATTTTTTCCTTCTGTGATACCGGCCTCAGCTGCCTCATCTCTATCTGGCGTTCTTTCTTCGTAGTCAGGGCTTTCATTATAGGGGGCTGAATGACCGGAACCAATGCCATATAGGAATAAGCCGCAACAGCGATGGGGCCAAGGAGATAAGGGGCGAGCTTAAGGGTAACGTATATAGCGGTAGGGCCATCCGCACCGCCAATAATGCCTATGGAGCCCGCTTCAGCGTTGCTGAAGCCAAGGAGCTTAGCGCCGATAAAAGCAACGAAGATGCCGAACTGTGCGCCCGCACCCATTATCAGGCTCTTGGGGTTGGCAATCAGGGGACCGAAGTCAGTCATAGCGCCTACGCCCATAAATATCAGAGAGGGGTAGATGCCCAACTTTACGCCCAGATACAGGTAGTCGATAAGGCCGGCGCCATGGCCGAGCTCAGACCAGTTGATAACGGTAGCGCCATCTACCACCTTCAGAAAATAGTCGGGATGGAACATATTCGCACCGGGGAGATTGGTGAGCAGCATACCGAATGCGATAGGCACCAGCAGCAAAGGCTCGAATCCCTTTACAATAGCCAGGTACAGCAGAACGCAGGAGATGGCTATCATTATGAGACATTTTGGATCGGCTGCGAGATATGCGAACCCGGTTGTATCTATAAAGTTAGAAAATACATCTGCAAAAGTCATCTGCGATCTCCTTTCTTAAGTTTGTTTTGCCCTTAAAAGGAGATTAACCTATAACAACGAGGACGTCGCCGGAGTTTACGGTAGAACCCTTGGTTACGTTGATGGCGGTGACCTTGCCTGCTACGCCGGCATAGATCTCATTTTCCATCTTCATGGCCTCGAGCATAATGACTACGGTATTGGCATCAACGGTATCGCCGACCTTTACCTTTATATCAAGTATGTTGCCGGGCATGGGAGCGGTAACGCTTGTAGCGCCTGCTGCTACGGTAGCAGCAGCTGCGGGAGAGGCAGCCTGTACTGGCGCGGCAGCAGGAGCTGCGCCGGCAGCAATCTCTTCAACTTCAACTTCGTAGGAAGTGCCGTTTACATTTACATGAAACTTACGCATTGTTTTGATTTCCTCCATCAATAATCTCAATCAATTTGGTCGAATGGCTTATACTCTCTTGATGCTGTGGATCCTTAGTCCTTCGGGCTCGTTACCCATATAGGTAGCGATAGCTGCGGCTATGGCCGCGTCAAAGGCTTTTCTATCGGATATGCCGGCTGCCGGTGCTGCTGCCGCCACAGGCGCGGCCTTGGTCTGCTCTGCGCCCTTGCCCCTGCCTATCACCACGCTCATAAGCTTGGTAAGCAATATCAGCATTATAAGTCCTGCAAATACAGTGCCCATACCGAGTACCATCACTAATGCCGAGCTGATGTTTTCCAATGTATTGCTCCTCCCTTCTTTTTTATTATCAAAAGGCTCTTAATAATAATTGAAAAGTCATAAAAACTGCTTATAGTTTTTATGGTAATTCTATGGGATCTAATCCTGCCCCATTGTGTTTAATAATACACTATCGATTTGTTTTTGGCAACATAAAAACGGCATTCAGGTAAAAAAACCCGTAAAAATGCTGTTAAACTATAATTTATCATTATATATTCAGGCCTTGCTATTGTTCCCGCATAAGAGAATCAAGTTCGCCTTCCGTAAGGTAACGCCATTGTCCTCCCTTAAGCTCGCCCAGCGTTATGGAGCCCTCTTTTATTCTTCTGAGCAGCATAACCTCACGGCCTACGGCAAAAAGCATGCGACGCACCTGTCGGTTCCTGCCCTCGTGTATGGTTATGTCAAAGGCCGTCCTGCCCCGTGAATACTCTATATTTTCTATTTTTGCAGGGGCGGTCAGCCCGTCCTCAAGGGCTACCCCCTTTTCGAGCCGCTCTTTGTCACTGTCAGTAAGGCTGCCGGTGCATACCACATGGTAAGTCTTTTCCACAGTGAACTTCGGGTGCATCATCTTATATGCCAGATCGCCGTCGTTTGTGAGTATGATGAGCCCTTCCGAATCGTAATCCAACCTGCCCACGTTATAAAGCCTGTAGGGCAGCTCCTTTACATAGTCCACCACGGTCCTTCTGCCCTCAGGGTCGCTGGAGGTGCATACCACGCCCTGTGGCTTATTCAGCACTATTGCTACTCTTTCGGTCTTTCCGCATACCGGATTGCCGTCAAACAGCACCTCATCGCCATCTTCCACCGTGCAGCCTATCACGGCTGTATTGCCGTTTACCTTCACACGGCCCTCAGCTATGTATTCCTCGCATTTTCTCCTTGAAGCTATCCCGGCGTCCGCCATGAACTTCTGTAAACGCATTTTTACCCCCACAAAGGCGCATGGCTTACGCCGTAAAGCACCTCATCAGTTTGTCAAAGTAGAAGCGTATGCCTACGCCCGGCATGTCCTTTGCCGAGAGCAGAGGGCACGTGCAAAGCAGCGCGCCGTCATCCAATACCTCTACGCATCCAAGCTCTGTCCCTTCGGCTATAGGCGTATGGAGCCCTTCTTTTAATATTACCCTCGTGCGGTATGACGCGCTTTCGCCTTTCCTTACAGGTACTATTATATCTTCACCGGCCTTCAGTTCCAATATGTTTTTTTCTCCTCCTGCAACGTCCACTCCGGCAATTGTATTTCCCGCCTTTACCATAGTGGCTGTCTCGTAGTTTTCAAAGGCATAGTTCATCATGGCCTTAGCGTCGTCGAACATTCCGGGGCAATTGAGCACCACGCCTATTACCTCCATTCCGTTCCGTTCTGCGGAAAACACCAGGCATTTGCCTGCTATCTTTGTATAGCCTGTCTTTACTCCGCTGCCTCCGTCATATTCCCATAGTATCTTGTTTTTGTTTTTGAAGGTGCGCGGCTTTGCCCCGGTTTCAGCCCTGTAATACTGTGTAGATACTATCTCCCGAAACACAGGGCTTTTCATGGCTACTGCGGTTATGCGGGCAAGATCGTAAGCTGTGGTATAGTGGTTCTCATCGTGCAGCCCGTTTGGCGTTACGAAATTAGTGTTCAAAGCGCCTATGCTTTTTGCCCGGGCGTTCATCATCTCGGCAAACTTATTGGTCCCTTTGCCTATATGTACCGCTATAGCTACCGCCGCATCGTTGCCTGAGGAAAGCATAAGGCCGTACAGCAGATCCTTCAGGCTTATCTTTTCCTCATAATCGAGATAAATACTGGAGCCCTCCGTGCCGTAGGCGGAAGCATCCGTTTCCACTATATCGTTTAAATTGCCGTTTTCTATTGCCAGCAACGCGGTCATTATCTTTGTGGTGCTGGCCATTGGCAGCTTTTCATGTGCGTTTTTCGCATACAGTACCTTGCCGGTCCGGCTCTCGATGAGTACGGCCCCCTTAGCAGACACGTCCAGCCCGTCGGCTGATGCGCTGCCGAAAGTCAGCAGTATTACAGCAGCTATACACAGCGCAGGCAGTCTTAAAAGCCCGGCCTTCATTCCTGTTCGCTCTCAGAAGCGCAGGGCTTTGTTCTGGCTATGGCTTGCTCTACGGTTTCTATTATTTCGGGCAGTATCTCCACCGCCCTGTCAAACGTGGTATCGTAATCCGCGGGCATCACCTTTACGCTGCCGTTGTTCACTGACAAAAACGCCATGGGGGTTATGGTCATGCCGGCGACCGCGGCACCGGTAAAGGGATATCTCATACACTCCCCCATCTCATCGCTGCTCTTTTGTATTGGAGTGCGCTCCGTCTTTTGACCGTATTCCCCGCCACCGGATATAAAGCCCATGGACAGCCTGGATACGGGTAATATCATCGTCTCTCCGGCAGTAAGTATCGGTTTTCCGATTACGGTGTTAACGTCCACCATTTCTTTGAGCTGCTCCATGGTGGTCCTCATTATGTTTTCAACAGGGTGCATTTTGGTATTTCTCCTCCCATTTGGTTTTACCTCGCCGCTTTGCTTCGGCAAATATAATCTGCGCCGGGATTATTTGGGCTATCCCTTCCAAATTTATGCAAAAGGCGTTTCGCTCAAGGGCAGGCCGTATATCGGCGCATATATCTCCGGCGCCGGATAGGGCGCAGGCTGTCAGCCCAAGTTCACGCATTATCCCCGCTATTATAACCGTCTTTGCCCCATCGCCGGCCATGCCAAATTCACCCGTTATATACAGGCGCCTTATAATAATTTCCTTTCTTACCGACGACAGTATACTGCCTCCCCGCCTTTGCCGTTTGAGCTTTATCCTTCTGCCGTTTATTCGAATATCCGCCTCCAACGGCAGCCAGACCGCAAGCACTTCCGCCTTTATTCTTATTGTACCAAGCACGCATATATCGGCCTGTACCTCCCCAAAACGCGGCTTTACCCTCCCCCTGGCATTTATCTCCGCAGGGCATACGAGCGCGGCGCAAAGCATTATAAGAATCGCGGCAAACAAAAAAAGGACTACTTTCATAGCCCTTAGTATTGTTTAATTTGGTAAAAATTATGAAGGCTTTTCCTCGCTGCTATCGGCTTCTATGGCAAATGCGCCGTATTCAGGCAGTTCCTCTATGGAGTGTAACCCAAACTGCCGCAAAAAGGCGTCTGTAGTGCCAAACATCATAGGCCGCCCCACGGAATCCCTGCGGCCCAGTTCCCGTATGAGCCCCAGCTTCAATAGCTGGCTCACGGAATAATCGCATCTTACCCCTCGGACGGCCTCTATATCCGCCCTTGTGACAGGCTGCTTGTATGCCACTATGGAAAGCGTTTCCAGCATGGCCTGAGTAAAGCTCTTAGTCTGGGCAGGCTGAAGCAGCTCTTCAACGTAGCTGGCGTATTTTTTGTTGGATACAAGCTGCACCGTGTCGTCGGTTATGTATAGCTGTATGCCTCGCTCCTCCTGGCGATACTGCTTTTCCATGTTGTGTATTATTGCGTTCATCTCTATGCCTGTTATATCCAGCGCACGCTGGAGCTGTACCAGCGACACCGGTTCTCCGGACACAAAGAGTATGCACTCAATTGCCGAATAGCGTTCGTCCTGCATCGTTTGCTTTTCCTTTTACTGTTCGTCCATGTACTCCGCGTCCTCGTCGTCCTCCCGGAGTTCTTTGGCGGTTATCGTTATCTTTTCGTAAGGCCGTGGCTGCTTTATGCTTATCTCGCCTCTCATGAGCATATCGAGCAGCGCCATGAAGGTAACTATCATCTCCATCTTTGGTGCATCGTCCTCAAACAGCTCCTCAAAGGGCACGCTGACCTTGTCTCTCAGTACGTCACGTATTTTTACCAGCTGCCGTCGTATTGTGAAGCGGTCATCCATTACCTCCTGAGAGTTTATCTCCCGCTGTTTTTCCTCCCTGCGCTTGTCCATAAGCTCAGTAAAGGCGTCAAACAAGCTCTGGACCGAGGATTCCTGAAGGATTATCTCCTGCGGTGGGAGCGCGAACTCCTCCGGCAGCTTTGCATATATGCCCCGCGCCCCGTCCAGAAGCGAACGGAGCTTCTCACCCGCTTCTTTTGCCGCCCTGTATTCACGCAGCTGGCGTATGAGGGCGTCGGCAGGATCCTCTTCCTCGGTGTTTTCCTTCGGGGGCTTCGGCAGAAGCGACCGGGATTTTATATACACCAGCGTCGCCGCCATGGTAAGGAATTCGCTGGCGGTATCCATATCCAGCGTGTCTATCTGCTTCATGTATTCAAGGTACTGGGCGGTTATCTCGGATATGAAAATATCCTTTATATCCACCTCTGCCTGCTCAATAAGATGAAGCAGCAGATCCAGAGGCCCTTGGAATTCTTTAAGGTTTACCTCGTATGCCATGTTACATCAGCCCTAACAGGCCGTATATGGCTGCACATATGTTCATCATTCCGGACATCAGGAAGTTCACTGCGGATGACATAATGCCATCCAGCCAGTTGGTCATGAGCAGCACTATAAGTATCACAAAGCCGTACTTCTGCAGGAACATAAACGGCTTTGGACCGATGCTGCGCATAAAAAGGCAGGAGGCCACATGGAAGCCGTCGAGGGGCGGTATAGGCAGTATGTTGAACACGCAGAGGCCCAGATTTATAAAGTAGAAATAATAGAATATGGTGTTGAGGGCGGCGTTGCCGGCCTTGCCTGCCACCATCAGGCCAAAAAATATGAGCATGGTAACAAAAGCCAGCACGAGGTTCATAGCCACGCCTGCCAGAGATACTATTATCTCGTCCCTTCTTGGGTGCTTGAAGTTGCGTGTGCTTACGGGCACAGGCTTTGCCCAGCCGAAGCGCACCAGCATCATCATTATGAGTCCTATTAGGTCAATATGGGCAAGGGGATTCAGCGTCATTCTGCCCAAATTGTAAGCGGTAGGATCCCCCAGCTTATATGCGGCATAGGCATGAGCCCACTCATGGAAGGCCAGAGCCACCAAAATTGCCGGCATCCTGTAAAGCAGCTCCATTACATAGGAGCCGAGGGAGCCAGATATTCCGTTTGCGATACTGTTAAGCAATTGCATTTCTCCTATCACAATAGTTGGTTTTATTATACGCTATTGCTCAAAAGTATGCAACCGCCCTGCCTTCAGGCATGCAGCCATTCACAAAGTATCCGCCCTACATAGTGCGCCGTGCCCGCGCGGGGTATATCAGCCGAGGATACCAGTTCCACCTTGGCTATTTGCTCGCCGTCAAGACTGTACGTGATGCTGCCCAGCACGTCGTTTTTTGATACCGGCGCTTCCAGCATATCCGGTATGTCTTTATCTGATTGCAGCTCGGCGTTTTTCGGCAGCAGGCACACAACCCCTTCTCTCGCTGTAAGCTCTGCTACGGAAGCTGTTCCGTTTTTTACCTCAACTTCTGCAATGCTCTCCCCTTGTTTCGCCACCGTCTTTATATCGTACGCCGCGAAAGCATATTCCAGCATCGCCTTTGCCTTAGCCGCCCTTTCAGATGAATTTTTAGCGCCAATTACGGCGCAGATAAAAGTGGCGCTGCCCCGCTTCGCTGAAAATATGCCGCAGTATCCGGCATCGGCCGATGAGCCGGTAGCTACGCCGTTTGTACCTACGCAGCTCTTTATAAGCTTATTTGAGCTTGCAAGCTCCGTTGTCCTGCCGTCCTCATGCTGTATGCTGTCGTAGAATATGCCGCTGTACAACGAAAAACATTCGCTCGTACTCAGCTTGCCGCCGATCCTTACAAGATCATCGGCAGAAAGCCTGACACTGCCGTTGGCTATTTCTCCGCTTTCCGCCTGTATGCCCATGCTATTCAGCTTTTCTGCCGCTGCCATTGCGCAGGCCTCTATGGATCCGTATGCCGCCTCGCCCAAGGCATGTATGGCGTCCCCCGCGCATATCACCGCCGCCGCTTTTAGGAGCATGGATACCTCGGCGTTCTCGTATGCGTCCAGGAACGCAGTGGGTCCCGGCACCCTTGCCGCCTCGCGGCTGACGGTGACTTTATCCGTAAGCGCCAGCCCGCCGCCGTCTATTTTATCGCAGGCAGCCAGCAGCAGCGGCAGCCGCCCCAGACCTCCCACCTCCAGCCTTTCGGCCGAATTGTATTCAATTATGCTCTGACCGTCCTGGCTGCACAGCACAGCCGCCTTCATGCCGGATACGTCCACCGGATATTCCTCACCGTACGCCGTTCCAAAGCTTATGAGCAGTACCACAGCCAACAGCGTCCCCGCCAACCTTTTACCCATAAAAAGACCTCCTTTGCCGTTATTTAATAATATTAGGCAAAGGGGGCCATTATTGCGCCATGTATTAAATTTTTACTGTATTTCCTTCAGGAATGAGGTACCTGTTCTCCAGGATTCGCCTGTTATATACTCATATACGGTACAGCCTATATCGGCAAAGGTATGGCGCGTGCCTATTGTCACGCCTTCCTTAAGCTTTTTACCATACACCAGTATAGGTATATACTCCCGGGTATGGTCAGTTCCGGGAAAAGTGGGATCGCAGCCATGGTCGGCAGTAACTATGAGTATATCCTCATCGGTCATCGCACCCATTATCTCCGGCAGCTTGCTGTCAAAATACTCCAGAGCCTTGCCGTAGCCCTCTACGTCGTTGCGGTGTCCGTACAGCGCATCGGTATCCACCAGATTGGTAAATATGAAGCTGCCAACGCCATTTTTCAGGAAGTCTATGGTGGCCTCAATGCCTGCCGGGTTGTTGGTGGTATGGTTCACGGTGGTTATGCCCCGCTTGTGGAATATATCCTCTATCTTGCCAACGGCCACAGTCTCAAAGCCCTTTGCGGTAAGACCGTCCAGTATGGTGTCCTCTATTGGAGGTATGGCGTAATCCCTGCGGTGCTCCGTACGGGTATACTTACCGTTTCCGCCTACGAACGGACGTGCGATGACGCGGCCCACAAGGTCGTCGCCAACCAGTATCTCCCTTGCCTTCCGGCACATGGAGTACAGCTCGTCAAGAGGTATTACATCCTCATGGGCGGCTATCTGAAATACGCTGTCCGCAGATGTATATATTATTGGCTTGCCCGTAGCCACGTGTTCATCGCCCAGATCCTGAATTATAACGGTGCCTGAGGCAACACAGTTGCCAAGGGTGCCGCGGCCTATCGCCTTCTCAAATTTATCCATTATATGTTTTGGAAATCCGTTAGGATAGGTCTTAAACGGATTGTCCATTATGATGCCGGCCATCTCCCAGTGGCCGCAGGTTGTATCCTTTGCCTTGGTCTTTTCCATCGCCCGGCCATAACAGCCTATTATCTTTCCATCGTATCCGCCCAGATCGGCGCCTTCTATTTTGCCTATACCGAGAGAGCGCATATTGGGTATATCCAGATGACCGCGCTTTTTATATATGTTGCAGAATGTATTCGCCCCCACGTCGCCGAACTCGGCGGCATCCGGAAGGTAGCCTATGCCGGCGCTGTCAAGCACAATTATAGTTGATCTTTTCCTTGCCATTATTTTAAATGCCTTTCATTATGCGTTTTCTTTTGTGCTATGATTTTACCACCGGTCGACGGCTCCGTCAAATCATTTGGATAGCATGGCTACCATCCTTATGACGGAAGGCAGCACTATCCCCTCCGTTAATGCGCCCGCCGCGAACAGCGCCATCTTCATTCCAAGCGCCTCCCCCTTGGTTACGCTCTTTTCCGAAGACCTGACTATAAGCCCCATACAAAGGCACAGCCCTCCCATGAAGGACAGGGCTATTATCGGTATACCAATAAGCCCAGGCCAGTCCTCTATCACGGTTCGTGTAAAAATACCCATTAAAAACGATTTTATCCATAACGCCGTTGTTTTAAGGATACTGCCGGGCAACACGTCCTTAGCTATCGCCGCCATTGAGTACATCATAGCCGCAGACAGCAGCCCATATCCCGACAGCCTCAAAAGTCCGGCTCCGCTGATCTCGCCTATGGCGCTTATGGCGGCAGCCGTATATCCCTCGCATTGCCACTCCATCGAAGCTCCGGCTGCAAATGCCATAACCGCTGCAAAGGCATATATGTACCACCGCCGTCCAAGGTAGCGCATTAAATCACCCTTCCTTTCAGCTCATAACAAAATATATGAGCGCGGGACGGGATTTAAGACATATTGTATTTATGTTCTTTAACTGTGGCGCAGATGGGTAACTATTCTGTCAGTTATGTTCGCTATGAATTCCTTATTGGTAGGCCGGCCGTTTGACTGGCTTACAGTGTTGCCAAAGTATCTGTGTTGGGCTTCTATGTTTCCGCGGCTCCACGCCGCTTCTATGGCGGTTCTAATATTGCGCTCCACTCTTTTAGGAGTAGTTGCGAAGCATTCCGCCACGTACTGATATACATCCTGCGACAGATTTATCTGATAAAGGCTGTTTTCCACACAGTAAAGTATGGATTTGCGGAGCTGGGCATATCCAATAAGGTTTACAGGAATGCCTATCACTCTGAAGAAGTTGTTCGCCATGTTCTCCGCCATTACCGCGTATTCGCATTTTCGCTGCTCGTCCCTTATAGTTCTGCCTGCTTCGTCGTCCATAGTAAGGTCCAGAATCCTATGGTAAACCATTGCAGGAGGATTGCTGCTGTGTATTATAAACGCCGCGCCCAGCGCCTGATAAATATTTATCAGGCTGTCATCCAGTATGGGCGTTATAACTACCACTCTGGTATCTTTCGTCTCAGGGCAGTTGCGTATGGTGCTTAGTATCTCTATGCCATCGCTCCCTGCCATAGTCGCATTGAGTATCACGAGATCAGGCTTGTTTTCTTTTACATTGTCAACAACAGACCTCGGGTCATGCACCCGCGGCAGCACATCAAAGCATCCCGAATCTTTCAGCAGCCCTATTAACTCAGTGCAGTAATTAGCGTAATCTTTTACTACAAGTATTTTTGTTTTACTCATTTTCATACAACGAAACTTCCTGCAAAAAAATAGACCTTAACACGTGTAATTCCAATATAGCACATTTCGGCCATTTTTTAAACAGCAAACTGCAATTATTTTCCAATTTTTACAGTATCTTTTCGCTAACCCTGTTCATCCACCAAGAATATATACAGTAGCCGCACTTCGCGTCGTTCACAAACACATGAGTAACAGCGCCTATCAGCTTTCCATCCTGCATTACGGGGCTGCCGCTCATGCCCTGAACGATCCCTCCCGTCTTTGCGATGAGTTCCCTGTCCGTTATCCTTATTACCATACCCTTGCCGCTCATCTCCTTTTGCGGATACAGCTTGATTATCTCGCACTCGTAGGCGCATACTCCGCGATCGTCCACGGTGGACAGTATCTCAGCCTTTCCGGTATGAACCTCGTCAGGGTATGCAAGCTTTACGCCGTTTGGGTATATTGGGTTCACGGGTATTTCGTCCATTTCGCCGTACAGACCGTATTCGCAGTTTAGCTCTATGCTGCCCAACTGTCTGCTTGCCGTTGAAAACGAGCCTATTACCTCGCCCGGTATACCGTTGCTGCCAGCTGATACGCCTATTATGCTTGATTCAACTATGCTGCCGCTGCCTACATCTATTATGGCGCCTGTATCTATATCCGTTATAGGGTGGCCGAGCGCTCCGTATCTGAGGGACGACATATTGCAAAAGGACAGCGTACCAATGCCCGATGTACTGTCCCTCACCCACATACCTGCCCGGTATGTGTCGTTTTCCGTATTCTTAACGGGAGTAAGCGCGACAGTCAGCTGCTGCCCGTCGCGGCGAACAGTCACCATCAGCTCCCCGCCTTTAGAGCAAAGCTCGCTCAGATGCAGCGAATCCCGCACAGTCTCGCCGTTGACCGCAGTTATGACGTCTCCGGCCCTTATGCCGGCAGACGCCGCCGGGCATATTTGCGCAGTTTCGGATATGCTGCCCAGGCCCACCACCAGCGCCCCGTCTGTATATATGGATACGCCTATGGGCATCCCTCCCGGCATTACGGTTATGTCCTGCCGTTCGCCGTACTCTATGGTCTTTATTGGTATAACGCCGAAAAGGCGAATGCTGGCGCTGCCGCTTTTTCCGGAGAGTGTCTCGGAAAGGTTTTCCGAAACATATACATCCCTGTCGCCCATACTGAGGCTTAGCGGTCCGCTCAGGCTCCGGCATATATTTTCCAGCTGATCGGTGGATACGCTGTTGGACAGCCCGCGCACATAACTCATCTGCTCGCCTGAATTAAAGCAGACGAGCGTCACACACAGCGCCAGACCTATGCATTTCGCAAGATTTTGCCAGAGTCTTTTCATATATACACCGCCTTAAAGAATAAAAATAAACACCGCGAAGCAACTTCGCAGTGTTTATGATTTGTAATGCCGATGTATTTTATTATTTATTTTTACGACGCTTTTGCTTGATTTCTTCAGAGTGGGTTATCAGTTCCCTGGCGTGCTCGTAGGCTAACTTTGAATCCTCCATGCCGCTCATCATACGGGCGATGTATTCGTACCGTTCCTCCATTTCCAGCCGCTTCAGGCTTGTTCTGGTAGTCTGTCCATCGTCCTGCTTCTGCACCATAAAGTGTACGTCCGCAAGGGCCGCTATCTGGGGCAGATGTGTCACGCAAAGCACCTGATGATTATCCGCTATGCTCACCATCTTTTCGCCCACCACCGCGGCTATGTGGCCGCTTATGCCCGTATCTATTTCGTCGAATATCAGCGTGGGTATGGCATCCGCATTGGCGGCAATAGCCTTGAATGCCAGCATTATGCGTGACATTTCGCCGCCGGACGCTACTTTTTCAAGGGGCTTCAGGCTTTCGCCCGGGTTGGCGGAAAGCATGAATTCCACCCTGTCCATGCCGTTCTGTCCCGGCTCCGTGAGCGGGTCAATTCTGACCTCGAACCGCGCCTTTTCCATGCCAAGATCCTTCAGGTGGCTCAGCAGTTCCCTTTGCAGCCTTTCTGCCTCTGTACGTCGTATATCCGTAAGCGCGGCCGCCTCAGCCCTATACAGCTTTTCCTTATCCGCAAGCTGTTTTTGCAGTTTTTCCCGCTTTTCCTGCGCGCCCTCCAGCTGCCCGAGACGTTCCGACGCCCGCTCGCCGAAGGCGATAACATCTTCTACCTCTGAACCGTATTTCTTTTTGAGGTTTGAATAGATCTCAAGCCGCTGCTCTATCTGATCTATCCTGCCCGGCTCAAAGTCGAAGGAGTCACGCATGTCCCTGAGCGTATAGCCTATATCCTCGATGGTATAATACGCCTCGCTGAGCCGCCTTGACAGCTCGCCGTACTCTGTCGATATGCCTGATATATCCTTCATGGCAGATACGGCTTGGCTGAGAAGCCCCACGGCCCCTTCGTCTCCGGAGACAGCCTCGGAGCTCTTCTGCAGCGACGTCATTATACGTTCTGCATTGATAAGCACCGCCCGCTCCTCCGTGAGCTTCTGCTCTTCATCGGCAGTGAGCCGTGCATTTTCTATCTCGTTTATCTGATATCTTAATATGTCCGCTTCCCGGGCCCGCTCGTCCTCGGAGCCGAAGCCGCCCAAAAGCTCTGACTGTATAGCCTTGCATTCGGAATAAAGCCCCGCCACTTTTTCGCGTTGAGCCCTATCCCTTTCCCCTGCGAAAGAATCCAGAAACCTTATATGCCGCGACTGCATTAGCAGCGACTGGTGTTCATGCTGGCCGTGAACATCTACCAGCAGGTCTGTTATCTGCTTAAGCGTAGCAAGGTTAACGAGCGTACCATTTATGCGGCATACGTTTTTGCCCGAAGCCGACAGCTCACGGGATATTATCAGACCGTCGTCCTCCAGCTCATTCTGCCGCAGCATGGACTTTACGGCTTCCTCGCCTTCTATATCGAACTCCGCCTCTACAGACGCCTTTTCAGCCCCCGTGGTTATGAGCTCCCTGCTTGCCCGCTCTCCCAGCGCCAGATTTACAGCGTCAATAATGATGGATTTACCGGCTCCGGTCTCGCCGGTAAGCACGTTAAGCCCATTGTCGAAATCCATATCCAGCCGCTCTATCAAAGCGACGTTTTTTATAGACAGCCTTTTTAACATTAACCTCTCCGCCGCAGTTAGGCCTTGAGCATATCCTGAAAGCGCTTTATAAGCTCAGGGGTGACAGCCGGGTCCTTTACGGCAACAAAAATAGTATTATCTCCGGCCATAGTGCCTACTATGTCATCGAGGCGCATAGAATCTATAGCTTCCGCCGCAGCAGGAGCCGTGCCGGTAATGGTCTTTATGACTATAAGATTTCCCGCTTCGGCCATGGATACAACCGAATGGGCAAATATGCTTATGAATCTATCCTTGAGCCCCGCCTCTGCCTTATCGACCGTAGCATATTTATAGGAGCCGCTTTCGGTCAATACCTTTATAAGCCTCAGATCCTTTATGTCGCGGGATACTGTGGCCTGCGTCACCTTTACTCCTCTGTCATTGAGCATTGAGGCAAGCTCATCCTGCGTATTGATATCGTACTGGTCAATAAGCTCGAGTATCATGGAATGCCGTGCAGATTTCATTACTTCACTCCTCCGTCAGCTATGATTTTTTCTCTTGTATATCGTATATTCGCGATTGTCCGCTTCGCGAAAAATAAATACGTATTTATCAGGAAAGCTTATTTCGTATGAGTGAATAAAGATTCCGATCACCGAGCCTTATAAAGCGCACGCTGCGCCGGCTTCTGCATATTCTTACCATGTCCCCGGGCACTATGCGCTCCGTGGATACGCCGTCCATACCCAGAAAACCCTCCTGTTTTATGGAAAGCTCTATTACGGAATCCCCGGGCGCAATTATAGGCCTGAAGGCCAAGGTATGAGGGCATATTGGGTTGATTATCACAACGTCGGTGTTAGGAGCAATTACCGGACCGCCGGCTGAGATGGAATAACCTGTAGAGCCGGTCGGCGTAGCTACTATAAGGCCATCGCAGGAGACCGTTCCAGCATCTATGCCGTTCACATTTACAGTAATCGATACTACTCCGGAGAACTTTTTTCTGTACAAAACCGCCTCGTTAAGGCAGTCCTTAGCGGCGCAGCCATTCACGCTGCATGAAAGCATCATGCATTTATCCGTACGGTACTGCTCGCTCTCTATAGCGTCCAGCGCGTCGGATATGCCCTCTACATCTATCTCGCTCAGGAATCCTATGCGGCCAAAGTTTATGCCAAGTATGGGTATGTCGTTCTCAGCGGCGTATCCTGCCGCGTGAAGTATTGTGCCGTCTCCGCCTATGGCTATCATGAGGCCGGGAACCTGCTCCTGTATCGTCTCGTAGCCGCTGAATTCCTCCATATTTGCGAAGGATCTGTCTATAAAGCACTTAATGCCCCTGCTCCTTGCTACGCCGTACACAGAGCTCACTGCGGCCAGTGCGCCTTCATTATTGGGGTTTGCAAATATGCCAATGCTCTGGATTCGCATTTATCTTTAAAGCTCCTCTTTAAATTGAAAAAGTGTTTTTATAAATCGCGACGATTGGCATATGGACTTTTTATGATAATATGCTCGTCAGCAAAAGAATAATTTTAATGTACATTAATTGTATGCATATTATCGTCATATTTCAAGTATAAATATTATTTTCTTGAAAAAAATATGCATCAGGCCAACTCACCGTGCGCCATATCCACAATATGCGGTATGTCGGCCAATACCTCTGTACCTCCTGCTGTGCCGCTTTTCTCCAACAACAGCAGAAACTCTATGTTCCCCTTCGGCCCGGTTATGGGAGAATAATCTATCTGGCGTATAGAGAACCCTGTGTCCAAAGCAAAACGGGCGGTATCCTCCACCACCTGACGGTGTGTATCCTTGTCCCTCACCACGCCGTTTTTGCCTACCCGGCCTCGACCTGCCTCAAACTGCGGCTTTACGAGTATGACTGCCTGTGCTCCTTCGCGAAGGCTTTTATATATACCGGGCAGTATCAGCTTAACTGATATAAATGAAACGTCCATTGAGGCAAAGTCAGGAGCCTCTGTAAACCAGTCCGGTTCCATATTGCGGGCGTTTGTGCGCTCCATCACCACGACCCTCGGATCGTTTCTCAGCTTCCAGTCCAGCTGTCCGTAGCCCACATCTACGGCGTATACCTTTTTTGCGCCGTTTTGCAGCATGCAGTCTGTAAAGCCGCCGGTAGAGGCTCCCACGTCCATGGTCACCATATCGGTAAAATCAAGGCCGTATTTCCTTACAGCCTTATCGAGCTTCAATCCGCCGCGGCTCACAAACGGTATTGCCTGTTCCTTTACGGTAAGCAATGCGTCTTCAGGCACAGCCGCGCCTGGCTTATCTATCCGCAATGTATCGATAAACACCTCCCCCGCCATTATAAGCGTGCGTGCCTTTTCACGGCTGGGCGCCAGCCCCAGCTCCACAAGCCTTACATCTGCCCTTACTCCGCTCATTTTATTCCCTCCATGGCCATCAATACCCGTACCCTGACGGCCCTTTCGTCCATGCCGCACAGCCTGGTCTGCTCGTCGCAGGTACCTTGGCCCACGGGCTTTTCACTCACTCCCATACACTCGACCTTTATGCCTGCGAGCCGCTGGGCTATTCTGCTTCCCATGCCCCCCTGGGCAATGCCGTCCTCAATCGTTATGACGTAAGAAGCCTTCTGTTTTATTATATCCAGCATAGCCTCGTCCATAGGCCGTATGAACCTTGCGTTCACCAAGCCTGCGTCGAGGTTCTCCACTGCCCTTTCCGCTATCTCCACCATACGGCCCGTAGCTACCACCGTAACCTTGGCTATGGGTTTTATCTCAATCCATTTGCCGTACTCTACCGCCGGGTATACTCTATCCGGCAGTGTACCCTTTCCGTACCGTACGGCAGCAGGGACGCCGCCCTCCACCGCCATTTTGAGCATTTCCTCAAGCTCGCCCTTAGAGGCCGGGGAATATATCTCCACATAAGGCATAGTCAAACAGTAGGCAATATCGTACACGCCCTGATGCGTCTCGCCGTCCGCGCCCACAAGGCCCGCCCTGTCTATGGCGAAGACCACGTGCAGCCTTTGCAGTGCCACATCGTGGAGCATTTGGTCGTAAGCCCTCTGCAAAAATGATGAGTATATTGCTACCACAGGCTTCATACCGCCCATAGCAAGCCCTGCGGCCATGGTTACGGCGTGCTGCTCAGCTATGCCAACGTCAAAGAATCTTTCCGGGAACGCCTCTCTGAAAGGCTCCATGCCGGTACCCTCGCTCATGGCAGCGGTTATGACTGCAAGATCCTTCTCCTGCCTGCCAATGCGGCACAGTGTCTCTCCTGCTATGGCCGAGTTGTCCTTTTTAGCCGTGCCGGGACTCCTGCCGGTATCGGGGTCGAATTTTCCTATGCCGTGGAATCTGCTCGGCTCCTTCTCCGCCGGGCCGTAGCCCTTTCCCTTGACGGTCAGCACGTGCAGCAGCACGGGATTTGGCACTTTTTTTGCAAGATTCAACGCCTCTGTAAGGCTCTGTATGTCGTGACCCGACACTGGGCCCAGATAAGTAAAGCCCATCTCCTCAAACAGCACATTGGGCAGCAGAAGGTACTTTATCCTGGACTTTACCTTTGACAGCCAGGCATGTATGCGCGGCCCAGCCTTTGTCATCTTATCCAGCATATTCACCATTCCTCGCTTGAAGGCGAGATAGCCGCTGCTGACACGCATACTGTCAAGATGCCTTGGCAGCGCGCCGACATTCTTGGATATGGACATATTGTTGTCGTTAAGTACGACGATAAGCGGCAGCTCGCTCTGCCCCGCATCGTTGAGGGCCTCGAAGGCCATTCCGCCGGTAAGCGCCCCGTCGCCTATCACCGCCACGACACGTCCCGGCGTGCCCTTTATGCGCATGGCGCGCAGCATGCCCAGCGCCGCAGAAATGGAAGTGCTGGAGTGGCCGGTATTGAAGGTATCAAATTCGCTCTCTTCTGTCTTGGGAAAGCCCGCAAGGCCGTCCATTTGCCTGAGCGTGGGAAATTCGGCCGCACGGCCGGTCAATATTTTGTTGACATAGGTTTGGTGGCCCACGTCGAATATGATCTTATCCTTTGGCGTATCAAAGGCGCGTTGCAGCGCTATGGTAAGCTCCACCACGCCGAGATTGGAGGCCAGGTGCCCGCCGGTCTTTGATACCGACCGCACCAGAAACTCCCTTATTTCCGCGGCAAGGCAATCAAGCTCATTCTCCGGAATGCGCCTGAAATCCTCTATGGATCTGATGCTGTCAATGTACTTAGTGTTCATTATATTCCGTCAATGTTCCGCCATTTATCAGCTTTTGCGGCTTACCGTGGCATTTGTCAGCTCTCGCAGGAGCCATGCCTTTTCTCCGAAGATTTCCAGTGCCGCCAATGCTTTTTCAGCCGTCCGGCCTGCGATTTTTTTTGCTTCTTCAAGGCCTATGAGCGAAATATATGTAAGCTTTCCCTCCTGAGCGTCCTTTCCCAGCGTCTTGCCCATGCTTTCAAAGCTGCCTTCTACATCAAGTATATCGTCAGTCATCTGAAACAGGTCGCCGTAAGCATATCCGAAATCGCTCAGCGCCTTCAACTGCTCTTCATCAGCACCCGCTACGCAGCCGCCCGCAAGCAGCGACCCACGTATCATTGCGCCGGTCTTGTTGACATGTATAAAGCGCAGCGTATCCATATCCCGCGCACCGGACTTTTCAGAAGCCAGGTCTGCCACCTGACCCGCCACCATGCCCTGCACGCCTGCGCCCTCGGATACCGCCTGTGCGGCTTTTATTTCGCCTTGACAGGGGTTATTTGCTATTGCGGCAAGCATGGTATCAAATGCCAGCGAAAGCAGCCCGTCCCCCGCCAATACGGCGTTTGCTTCACCGAACACCTTATGGTTGGAAGGCATGCCCCGTCTGTAATCATCGTTATCCATACATGGCAGGTCGTCATGTATGAGAGAATAGGTGTGTATCATCTCAAGGGCACAGGCAAACGGCAGCGCGCGCCGTATGTCGCCGTCAAGCATCTCGCATACGTACAGCGTCATTGCGGGGCGAAGCCTCTTGCCGCCCGCCTCGAGGCTGTAGCGCATGGCGCTTTTAAGATCCTTCGGCGCGCCGCAGCCGTCCACTATCGCAAACAGTTTTTCTTCGACTATGCCCTTATACCGGGCCAGCTCATGCTTATAACACATATATCAGGCCTCCGAAAGGGAACTGTCTACCTTTTCGAGGCGTCCCTCGTACTGGGCAAGCAGGCCGAGGCAATACCTGGAAAGCCCTGCGCCTTCCTCGTAAAGCTTGACCATTTCTTCTATTGGCAGATTGCCGTCTGAAAGCTTTTCCACTATGCCGTCCAGCTTTTCCTTGGCCTGTTCGAATGTCATTTCCTTCTTTGCCATGGCGTTTCCCTCGCTTGCTTTATGTTTATGCTATCAACTGTAATATCCGCGGTCCCGTCTCTCATTATAAGCCTTGCAGCCAAGCCTTCCTTAAGCTCCGCTGCACTGCCTACGTACCTGCCTTCGGCCTGCACCATACCGTAGCCTCTCTCCAGTACCTTGCCCGGAGACAGCGCTTCAAGGCGCGCAGTCAGGCTTTCTATGGAATGGGCGGCGTTGGCAGTCTCTGCCCTCACATCGTTCGCCATGGCGCTCTGCTCTGCCGCTACCTCACTGCGCAGCAGCGCTATCCGGTGGTGAGCCCTTTGGAATGCGGCAGATTCGCCGATATCCGAAAGCTCCGCCTTTATCCGTCCTACATGGCCCATAGCGGCCGAGCGCAGCCTTTCGAGGGCCATTCTCACGTCTCCCTCCAGCCTTGCCCGCTCCGGCACGCAAAGCTCTGCCGCCGCAGACGGTGTGGGAGCCCGCATGTCAGCTGTAAAGTCGGCTATGGAAAAGTCCGTCTCGTGCCCCACAGCGCTTATGACAGGTATATTGCTGTTGTATATGGCTTTGGCGACTATCTCCTCATTGAAGGGCCAAAGATCCTCCATACTGCCGCCGCCGCGGCCCACTATCAGTACATCCGCCTTCTGTATGCGGTTCATTTCGTCTATTGCGTGGGCGATCTCCGCTGCCGCCCCCTCGCCCTGAACCCGTACCGGGTACAGCAGTATATTCATGCCATCAAAGCGGCGGCGCGTTATATTGATTATATCCTGCACCGCAGCTCCCGTAGGCGATGTGACCACGCCTACACATTTAGGCAGCTTCGGTATGGGCTTCTTATGGCTCTCGTCGAAGTAGCCCCTGGCCTCAAGCCGTGTCTTCATCAGCATAAATCGGCGGAAAAGCTCTCCTTCGCCCTCCCGCTCCATAGCTGTGACGTAAAGCTGGTACTGGCCGTCCTTGACGTAAAGCGACACGCTTCCGTATACCCTTACGGATTGGCCGTCCTCCGGTGAAAATTCGAGATTATACGCATTCTGCCGGAACATTACGCAACGCACCAGCGCCCCTTCGTCCTTCAGCGAAAAATAAAGATGTCCTGAGGAATGCCGCTTAAATCCGCTCAATTCTCCGCATACGCAAACATTGTTCAAAAGCAAATCTCTTTTGAGCATACCGTTCACATATTCGTTTAGCTGAGTCACCGTCAGCTTGTAGCCGTTATCCAACAATGGTATTTTCCGCAGCCTCCACTGTGTTTTGCATAAGCATGGCAATGGTCATGGGGCCAACTCCTCCCGGCACCGGGGTTATATATCCTGCTATCTTTTCTACCGGCTCGAAGTCCACATCACCGCACCACTTGCCGTCGATTTTATTCTGGCCCACGTCTATCACTACGGCCCCGGGCTTTACCATGTCTGCCGTGATAAGCCTTGGTCTGCCGGCAGCGCATATTAGTATATCGGCCTCTTTGGTGATGCTGCCCAGATCCGCCGTCCTGGAGTGGCATACCGTCACAGTTGCGTCGCTGTTGAGCATAAGAAGGGCGGCGGGCTTGCCAACCAGACTGCTTCGGCCCACCACGGTGCAGCGCTTGCCGGATACGTCTATACCGGTGCTCTTTACCAAGTGCAGTATGCCCTTGGGCGTGCAGGGTATGAAGCCTCTGCTTCCCGTCATGAGCGCGCCTGCGTTTACAGCGTGGAGGCCATCCACATCCTTATCGGGAGAGATGCATGACAGCACCCGTTGCTTGTCCATATGCTTTGGCAGTGGCAGCTGGACCAATATCCCGTGTACAGTGTCGTCGACATTCAGCTTTTTTATAAGCTCCGTAACCTGAGCTTCCGCCACACTTCCATCGAGATGGTATTCTTCAGTCTCTATGCCGTTTTCCCTGGCACGCTTTTCTTTAGAGTTGACGTATAACCTGGATGCAGGGTCATCTCCCACAAGTACCACCGCGAGCTTAGGTATCACGCCCTTGCTGCGCAGTTCCCGTACCCTGAGGTTTATATTATCATATATGCTTTTAGCTATTGCTTTCCCGTCTATCAGCTTTGCCATCTGCCCTCCGTATGTCGCTTTTGCTTATTTCTTATATGATACCCTAAAAGCGGCCCTTTTTCCAGCAATAAAGCACCGTCTGCAATACCGCAAACGATGCCTTGCGTAAGCTTTTTTGTTTTCCATAAGGCCTATGCCTGTGGTTCGCCCTCTATTCGCTTCGCAAAGGTGCCCAGCATGCCGTTTATGTAAGCTGAGGAGCGGTCACCGCCAAACTGCTTTGCGAGTTCTACCGCTTCGTTTATGGATACGCCGCAGGGTATATCTTCCCTGTACAGCATCTCATAGATCGCTACCCGAAGCACACAAAGATCCACCTTGGGCATACGCTCTATGCGCCATCCGATAGACAGCTCGTTGATAATGTCGTCTATCTCGGCTTCATGCTCCTGTA
Organism: Clostridiales bacterium; assembly: GCA_004557245.1. Lineage (GTDB taxonomy): Bacteria > Bacillota > Clostridia > Christensenellales > CAG-138 > SFEL01. The sequence goes on from SFEL01000005.1 coordinate 81,463, forward strand.
TGCCCTTTAATACCTGCTCGGAGTAGATTATGTCCTCCTCCATAGGCTTCTCGGTGATGCCGGACTTGTCCAACACGTCCTCATAGGTTTCCTCTCCTCCGAAAAGGCTTGCGAAAGCAAGCTTCATGGCGACCTCACGGGCGGTTTTTCTGCTCATTTGTAAAAGTACCTCTTGACGTTAATTTTTTCTGAATAAACGGCTCCAAGCCTCTTGAAGGCTTTCCTTGCCGCCCTTATCCAGTATGCAGCCGACGAAATAGCACAAGGCTGTAATGGCGGTCAGCAGCAGCGTACGCCAGAAGCCTATGGTGAATATCAGCACAGCCAGCAGTATTCCGCCTGCAATGCCTATTACGCGCCATTTATATTCCTTTAAAAATTGCCTGAATTCGTCCATCGTATGTTCCTCTGTTTTTAGGGGGATCAGGCTTCAGCCTTCTTCTCGGGCTCAGTTGAGACAAGAATGCTAACGTCGCTCACCTGTATGCCGGTAATTGTCTGTATGTAATCTATAAGGCTGGTCCTGAGGGCTTCTGTAGTCTCGGGAATATTGGCTTCCTCTGCTATTACAACTCTCAGGTCGATCTTGAGCTTGTTTTCGACCACTGCAATGCGGCTGTCGCACTTTTTGACATTGCCGTTCGCAGTAGCGCAATGACGCTTGACCATATCGTCTATGGCCGCGAGGGTTATGCTGGAGATACCCATCTCGTTCTGGGAGATAACAGCTGAGGCGGGTGCCTGATTCTTGGGCGCCCTACGGTTGAAGCCTATAATGAGTACTATAGCGATAAGGCAGAGCAGCAATCCGACACCGGCGGTTATCCAGCCGTTTATGGCGGAAGCGTAGGGCAGCGCGGCTATGGCGTTTACAGTGTCAGCCGTTATGAAGTTAAGCGCAACGCCTATAAAGCACAGGCCCAGCGCAAACAGCACCAGCATTACCAGCACCAGCAGTATCCTGTAGAGTACCTTTGGTTTCATAATTTGATACCTCTGTATTAATTTAGCTTTAAGTGATGGAAGGCTTTATCAGCATTCCTTTTCTTCTTCAGTCTCTGCGGGAGCGGGGACAGCCGCCTTCTTTTCAGGCTTCTCGAAAGCTATTGCCTGCACGAATACGTTTACGGCCGTCACATTCAGTCCCGTCATATTCTCGATGGTGCTCTTTATCTTGCGCTGCAGATTGGTAGATACCTCGTGAATCTTAAATCCGTATTTGATTATGGCGCTTATGTCTATTGTGGCGGTATTGTCGTTGATGTCTACTTTTACGCCCTTAGTCATGCTCTTCTTGTTGAGCATGCCGGTAATGCCTTCTACTACCGTTCCGCCCAGGCTGTCTACACCCTCAACCTCGTTTGCCGCAAGGCTGGCTATTGTAGCTATCACATCAGGCGCGAAGGTTATCTTGCCGCCCTGTATATCCATTGCTTCCATGGAAATGCTCTCTTCAGTTGCCATTATGCATGCCTCCTTCAAGTATTTGCCTTATTATTATAACAGGTTTTGCCTTTTCTGCATAGATAATGATCAGGATTTTGCAGTTTAGTCACGAATTTGCCTATTTGCCCGTCATCACCTTTATGTTTTCTGCAGGTTCCCCCGTTTCTTTCTTTGTTATTTCGAGTATCTGAGCCACCTGTTTGTCGCTCAGCTCGTCTGCCTTTACCACTACGTTGACCGTTCCTGCGTGGAATGTCACCGCCGCGTCCTCAAAGCCCTTTGCCTTGATCAGGCTCTCTACAGTAAACTCCTTTTCCATGTTTTCCACCAACGTGAGCTTCTGCCCCTGTGCGTCCGCAAGCGTCTCATCGTCGCTTGCAGAGGCTGCTATTACCTCGTCCAGATACTCCATTTCGAGCTTACGCACCTGCTCCCGATCGTCCCGGAATGTGGCAAAATAGTCCCCGGGCACGTACTCCGCCTCCTGTGCTTCCTCTGCGGGCTGAAACGCCTCGCCCTCGCCGGACTCAGTCTTTGCGGCGTTTGTCTTCAGGTTGAGCAAAAACGCCCCTACGAACAAAACAGCCACCACCATCAGCACCAGATACTTCTTGACAAATCTTACCATTATTTCATTCCTCCGTTCCGTTTATTCCCATTTCAAGCACCTCGACTCTGGAGGCTTCCACGCCCAGCACTGCCTGCACCGCCGACTGGAGCTTCATTCTTACCGATATGTCGGCTGCGCCCTGAGCCACGACTATCACGCCTCTTACCGTAGGCTGCCTCTCCATAAGTACCACGGCCTCGTTTTCGCCGTTCTGGTATACCGTTACGGGGCTTAATGATTCCGTCCGGTTCTCACCTTCGCCATTATAGGTGCTGCTTTGGGTGATATCGGTATTCATCGCCGGAATCTTCTCCTTGCCCGTCTCGTAGGTTATCATTACTTTTACCTTTCCCGCGCCCCTCACGCAGCTCAGCGTATCCATGAGTCTCTGCTCAAGGTCGTCCTGCTGAACCGTCTCAGTATCCTTTGCCTCCTCCTTTTGCTTTTTCCCTCCGTATGCTGGCAGGCAGAGCAGCAGGCAAAGCGCCCCCAGGCCGCAGTACACGGCTATTTCCAGCCGCTTATCTGCTTTTAGCCTGTCTACAAAGCTGTCCAGCAGCTTCTTCGCCCTGTTATCTTCCATTGGGCAGCACTCCCGTTATTATTCTTATGACAGCCGTAAGGGCAACTATGTCCAACGCTTTTCTGGCGCTCCTCTGCATGCCTCCCTCAGGTATGGCGCACTTCAATATGTATGCCCCGCATGCTATACCCACCAGCTGCACGCATGCAGAGTTAAGAATGCTTATCATTTCCGTCATTTTATCCCACCCCCGAAGCCAGCAGCGCCGCCGCAACGGCCAGCATATTCATTAGCACCGCTATTGCGCTTACAGCAAACATATACGTGCAGCTGTCAGCCGCCGCCGTAAGCATAGCGGATATTCTCCCATCGTCCGCCACGGCGCATATGGCGGCGGTTATCCTCATGCTTATGACCGAACACAGCATTCGTATGCCGGGAGCTGTAAAGTACAAAAGCAACAGCAGCAGCGCCACTGTACCCGCCGCGTTCTTCAGCACAATCGCCCCGGCCCTCAGCCCTTCATATGTGCCGGATATCACTCCGCCCACTACAGGTACGGATTTATCGAAGGCGTATTTCAGCGCCTTCACCCCCGCGCTGTCCAGTCCCGCTGCATTCAGGCTCTTTATGCTTACGCTGCCAAGAAAGAAGGTGAACGTCAGCCCCATGCCCCATTTCAAAAGGCTCTTTATCAGCCCAGCCATTGCCTTGAGCTGCTTGTTCTCGCTCACCGTACCCGCTGTGGACAGTGCGCACATCATCAGGATGAACGGCATGAAGGTGCTTCGAAACGCCCCCGTCATGCCGCTGCAAAGCAGTACGGAGGTAGGCTGCACGGCTGATACGGCGCTGCCGCCGGCTGCCGCTATCATTACCATAAGCGCCGGAGATATCATCTCACCAAGCTGGGATACCCCGTCTATCAACTTCTGTGCTTCCTTCATCTGTGCGCACACGCATGCGGCGGCAACGGATATGCAAAGCCCGGTAAGGCAGAAGCTCAGCATCTCGCCAACGCCCTTTTGTGTTCCTACTGCCGCCCCGGCTGCCGCAGAAAAGAACGCCGTGGCTATTATGCCAAGCATGCCCTTTACTCTCTCCGCGAGCTTCTCTTTAAAGAGCTCTTGGATCCTTCCCATATCGAGCAGTCCGTCCAGGTCTCCGCCCTTTATCCGCCCTATTACGTCCGATACCGATGCGCCGCCGGCAGCCCCGCCGGTTTCCACCTGTATCTCACGCCATATATCCTCCCAGCCCGATATGTCGTATTCCACCGCCGGTATGGATATTTCTTCGGCCCTCGCTATACATGGGGGCAGCAGCAACGCCCCAAGCAGCAACAGCCCTACCAGCTTACAAGACCGCATATCGCCTCCACGGCTGAAAATACCATAGGCAGCGCCGCAAGGAGCATCATGAGCCGTCCTGCGAGCTCTATGCGGGAGGCCACGGCGCTTTCCCCCGCGTCACGGCATATGTCCGCCGAAAACTGCGCCGTATATGCTATGCCGGTTATCTTTACCACTGCCGCTATTCCGGCTCCATCCACCGAGTAATTCTGCATGAATTCTTCCGCCCGCTGCTTTACCTCCCCGGCTATGGCTATCGTCGCCGCCAGCAGAACTATGCCTGTAACGATGGACACCTGCAATGCAAGTTCCGGCCGCTGGTTTTTCAGCACCAGCGCTATGCTCACGGCTATCACCGCCACTCCTCCCAGCCTCAGCATCTCTTCGCCCATGGTCACAGCCCGAATATGCGCTTAACCTGATCAAGCAGTGTGCTTATCTCGCCCACTACAAGGCTTAGCGTAATAACCAGCCCCGCAAGCGCCGCCAGCATTGCTATGTCGTCCCTGCCTGTCTGCTTCAAAAGCTGGCATATTATTGCCACCAGTATGCCTATGCCCGCTATCCTAAGTACAATATCTATCCCCATATACTTCACCTCATATCAGAAGCAGTGCCGCCCCTATACCCATAAGCACGCCTACCTTAGTGAACATGCCGCCCTTTGCAGCAGCCTCCCTGTCAAGCTCCTCTCCCCTTGAGAACGCCTCCTCATAAGCCCTCTGTGCGGCGTTCAGCTGCGGCTCAGAGGGGCTTATGCCAAGTCCGCTGCCGCAAAGAAGTATTATCTCCCTCTCTCTTTCTCCCAGTACGTTAAAGCCGCGCCACATTGCGGCCTCCCGCCACGCTTCCTCCGCCCGCTCACAGGTTCCGAGGCTTTCCCCCAGCAGCCTCCAGAAGCCCTCCAACTCGCTGCCCTCAAAACAGAGCACCATGTTGCGAAGCTCTCGCGGCCTGTGCTTTATCTCGCGGCAAAGCCTCTGTATATCAGTCCCGAAGGCCCGCATTATCATAGCGCGAATCCTCAGAGCTCTGCTCTTTGAGTATCCCCAAAGGCTGAACAGGCACAGTACCGCAACACAGGCTATACTTCTCATGTCAGTTCCTCCGTAATGTCATATAACCGGCGTTCAGTTCCCTGCTTTTTCAAAAGCAGTACCTTATTAAATGCCCCCGCGGCTATTATCCCGGATATATCGCGCCGGCGCATTATCTCCGCCGCGCTGCCCGCATGTGCGCTGGCTATCACCTTTATCCCGCAGCCCGAAGCATCCATGACTGCCTCGGCGTCCTCTGCGGTAGCTATCTCATCTGTTATCAGCACCTGAGGCGACATGGCGCGTATCATGAGCTCCATGGCCCGGCACTTGGCGCAGCCTCCCATAACGTCGGTATTGTCCCCTACGTCAAGCCTTGGCACACCGTTTACCGACGCAGCTATCTCTCCCCGCTCGTCTGCAATGCCGATCTGCAAGCCCTGCGCTGAAAGCTGCCGCGCCGCGTCCCGCAATACCGTGGTCTTTCCCGCTCCCGGTTCTGAAAGTATGAGTGCGGAAAGTACGCCGTCCCGGGTGGTTATCCTCTCCATAAGCCCGTCCGCCGCCCCTTTTATCTCCCGGGCGATACGTATATTGAAGCTTCCCGGCATGGATACGCTTCCGGAAGGGTTCAGCCTGCCGCAGATGCCTACTCGGGAACCGTCCTCCAGCGTCACATAGCCGCCGCGCAGCTCCTGCTCGTAGGCAAAGAGCGAATGGGCGCATACCAGTTCCAGCATGGTTTCGCACTCTTCTGCAGAAGCTATACGATTCAGCAATATGCTTTGCGGCCCTCTCAGCAGCACCGGCCTGTTGGCCCGCACCCGTATCTCCTCTGTATCCGGCCTGAGTACCCCTTCTACGTCTTCCCGTATTCCCTTTGGCAGCACCGATAAGCTGCTCCTTTTCATCGCCTGTCCCTCCTGTTGCTATATAACTATGACAGTATTTCTTTCCATAACACAAAACCGTCCCTGTTAAGGACGGTCGAATTATCTGTTATATTGATTTATTTGGCGTCTGCACCGGCAACTGAGCACAAGCTGTGTATCCATATTATTACTATAGCCATACTCAGCGCGGCAAGCTGCGAGAACAGCACCTCCGGACCTATCTCAAGGCTGGAATAGCCTACGGACGCCATGTTTATAAAGCAGCCTACTACCCTGGAAAACACCGGTATCCCAGCCGCTATGCAGCAGGCGCAGCCCCGGCTCTCATTCAAAAGCACGGCGGACGTTCCAGCCATGAGCGCGCTGAAAAGGCCGTTATCACTGCCATATACAAGGCCGCTGCGCTCAACGAGGGCGATCACCGCAGAAAACAGCACCAGAGCCGCAACCGCCCCTCCCTGATTCTCGCGATTCTCTTCCACGAGGAGCGCCGGCAGGAATATCATCACTGCAGCCCCTGCGTTTACCTTAAGCTCTACGCTAAGCGTCATATCAAATACAGAAAGCGCCAAGGCGCACAGCAGCATGTACAGCAGCTCAAACATGCTCAGCCCTACTGCCCGGCATGGCGACTTCAGGACCCCCGTAACGGACAGTATTATCAGGCATATCGAAAAAACTATATATTCAGGCATACAAAAACTTCCCCATAAATACTGCCTTTAGTTTGGCAGACTACGGGGAAGTTGAAAGCAAGCAATTTATGGCTGTATGAGCTTTATATAGGCCGCCATGGATCCGGTTATTCCCTTATCGCGCCTGTGGGAGAAGAAATGCTGGCGGTTTTCGTAGGTACAGGCGTTCATAAGGGTGATGCTCTCAGGCCTTATCCCAGCCTCAACGAACTGTACCGCAGCCGCAAGCTCCAGATCCACATATGCTTTGCCCTGCCTGCCCGGTCGCGATATGCCGGGATAGCCGAATTCACTTTGGAATTTTTCGCCAAGATCCGCATCCACCTCGAAGCAGTCTCGACAGATGCAGGGCCCTGTTGCGGCAATTATGTCGCTCGGGTCAGTGTCAAATTCCTCAGCCATGCGCCGGGCCATTTCGGCGCCTATGCGAAGCAGCGTGCCCTTCCAGCCCGCGTGGGCCATTCCTATGGCGCGATGAACGGGGTCGTAAAAGAAATACGCCCCGCAATCCGCATGGGAGGTGACGAGAGTGACGGTCGGGTCGTCAGTGATTATGCCATCGCAGGGCGGCAACGGGTCTTTATAGAAGCCGCGGCCCCGGTGCTCATGGGCGATCCTCAGCACATTGGCTCCATGCTCATGGTTCACCACCGCCATATCGTCATAATCAATGCCTGCGCCTTCAGCGAATATCTTAAAGTTGGCTATAACTTCCTCCGGGGATCCGCACCGTGTCCAGCTCAGGTTCAGCGACGCTTTTGGAGGATCGACAGTTATGCCTCCCTCACGGGTGGAAAAGCCGTGGGACACGCCTCCGGCCTTATCCAGCGCTTCGGCGCAGTAAAGCCCTGTACCCTTATTTGTCCTTTTGTAAATAAAGCCGTGCTTTATCAGCGCGGCCTGTTGCTGCTGCATCTTCATCAGTTTTCACCGAGCAATATCTTCAGCTCGTTCATAAAGGTATTTATATCCTTGAACTGGCGGTATACCGACGCGAAGCGCACATACGCCACCTCGTCCAGATCCTTCAGCCTGCTCATGACCATCTCCCCTATGGCCTCGCTCCTTACTTCCTGCTCAAGGGAGTTGAACACCTCCCGCACTACGTTGTCCACCAAAAGCTCCATATCCGCGGTGGAAACGGGGCGCTTTTCGCAGGCCTTCCTGACGCCGGAAAGTATCTTCTCGCTATCGAACGGTTCTCGTGTGCCGTCCTTTTTTATTACCATTATGGGTATTTCTTCAATCTTTTCATAGGTGGTGAAGCGTTTCCCGCAGTTAATGCATTCTCTTCTGCGGCGAATGGAAGTACCGTCCTCGGTAGGTCTGGAATCCACTACCTTGCTTTCCGTGCTTGAGCAATAGCGGCATTTCATGGGGAATACCTCCCAAAGTATTGTATTTATACTATGCATGATACCACATATGTAGATTTTTCGCCATAGCTTTGAGCATTTTTATGCGGTATCAGCCTTATTTGAGCACCACGTCCACCAGTATCACATCGTCGCCTATCTTGCTTATACGGTCGTATGGTATCACCAACTCCTCATCGCTGCGCAGTATTCCAAAGAACCGCGGCGGCCCCGGCACAACTATGGATCGTATCAGCCCTGAGCACTGATCCACCTCCAGATCGCATATGCAGCCCAGTCTTGCCCCGTCCCGCATGTTTATCACCTCTTTGCGGCGAAGGTCTCCGAAATTCAAAAATGGCATATCAGTCACCTCTAAATAGGATATGCTAAGATATGCCATAATAAAGCAAAAAAATCCCCGGTAATTTCTACCGGGGAATCCTTTTTAACCATTGATGTTTGTTATTCCGGTGTCGCCACGACTGCCTTGTGGTTTTTACGGGAAGGTATTACTATCCCGAACCTTAAACCTTAGGTCTCTTTTGAATTAATACTTGCGCTTTCTGGCTGCTTCGGCCTTTTTCTTGCGCTTTACGCTGGGCTTTTCATAGTGTTCACGACGACGTACTTCGGCCAAGATGCCGCTGCGGGCAGTCTTGCGCTTGAACCGCTTAAGAGCACTTTCCAGGGACTCGTTTTCACCTACGCGAATTTCCATCAATTTCCCTCCCCTCTGAATGCAACATAGCACATCGTGAGTTATACGAAGCATAGGAATCCAAACAAAGCTATTATACTTGAAGAGGCCCCCCAAGTCAACACAATAATTGTGTATTTTTGTTTAACCGCTGTACTAACCTGCTGGCCAGCCGTGCTCCCTGCCGCCGGTCATGTGCAGATGAAGGTGCGGCACGCTCTGACCGCCATCCTTGCCGGTATTTATGACGAGACGGAAGCCCTTCTCCGCTATGCCCAGCTCCTTGGCGAGCTTGGACGCCACATGGAACATATGGGCCACTATGGCGTCTCCCTCCGGTACTTCCAGCACGCTCTGGTAATGCTTTTTGGGCACTATGAGCACGTGTACCGGCGCCTGAGGCGAAAGGTCGTTAAAGGCCGCTACCAGATCGTCCTCATAGACAAGGCTCGTAGGTATCTCTTTGTTTGCTATTTTGCAAAAGATGCAATCATCCATGGACTTTCCTCCTTTGTTTATTGGCTTTATATGAGTATATTATATCACTAATTGTCCCAGCAGGCGATCCTCTGCCGCTTCTTTTATCAGCACCTTTACCATCTGTCCCGCCATACCTTCATCTGCGCCTTCAACGCTTACCCTGGCATAGGTATCGGTATAGCCGCTCATAAGGCCTTGCTCGGGCTCTTCCAGAAGCACCTCTTGCACGGTGCCGAGGAAGTTTTGAAGGTATTCCCTCTCCAGCTCCGCGCCTATATGTATAAGCTCGCCTGCCCGGCGCGACTTCTCCGCATTGGGTATCTGATTCGGCATAGAATATGCCGCTGTGCCCTCACGCCTGGAATATGGGAACACATGTATGCGCGCAAGCTTTATGCGGCGTATGAATTCCTTGGTCTCCTGGAATTCCCGTTCGCTCTCCCCGGGAAAGCCCGCTATGACGTCGGTGGTTATGGCACAGCCCGGCATGGCTTCGCGCAGCATCTCCACGCACCTTTCATATACGGCGGTATCGTAGCGGCGGTTCATGCGTTTGAGCACCCCGTCGCTGCCGCTCTGCATGGAGAGATGGAACTGACGGCATATCTTAGGGTTGCTGCTCAGCGCCGAAACAAACTTTTCGGTAAGCAGCTGAGGTTCCAGCGAGCCTAATCTTATGCGCTGTATCTCGTCTATGCCGTCCGCCTGCGCTATGGCGTCTGTCAGGTCTACCTTCCAGTCCATATCCTTGCCGTAGGACATAAGATGTATTCCCGTCATGACCACTTCCTTATAGCCGTGCTCGGCCAGCAGCAACAGGTTCTTGCGTATGTTTTCCGGCGTCCTTGAACGCAGCGGACCTCTGGCATAGGGTATTATGCAGTAGGTGCAGTACCTGTCGCAGCCCTCCTGAATCTTCAAATGCGCCCTTGTTCGGCCTTCCCTCGTGGCCACAAGCTCCTCAAACTCATGCTCTCCCATAAGAGAGCCTACGGCGTTGAGCCTGCCTTCGTGAAGATTGGCAAGGAGGCCTACTATATTCGCCCTGTCCTTTGAGCCTATCACCAGACTCACTCCGGGCAGAGCCAGCACCTCCTCCGGCGACCTTTGGGAATAGCACCCCGCCACTACGATCTTTGCGTCTGGGTTTCTGCCGTGGGCCCGGGATATCATCTGACGGGACTTTTTATCTCCGGTGGCGGTGACGGTGCAGGTGTTCACTATGTATACGTCCGCCTCTTCCTCAAAGTCCACAGTATCGTAGCCTGCGTTTTCCATGAGCTCACGCATGGCCTGTGTATCGTATTGGTTTACCTTGCACCCAAGTGTACAGTATGCAGCCTTCACCTGTATTCCTCTATTCTTCCAGCTCGTAAAGTATCATCGCGACGGTAGCCATGCCGGCGGTCTCGGTGCGAAGTATGCGCCGGCCAAGTGATACGGCTTTGCCGCCTTTATTTATCAGGCTCTCTACCTCGCCAATTTCAAGGCCACCCTCCGGGCCTATTATAACAGCTATATTTTCAGCCTTCATATTCGCCCTCAGGACCTCCTTCAGGCTGGTCTGACGCTCGTCCTCATAGGCTACGAGTATAAGGTCGTAGGCGGACATATCGGCGGTCTTAAATGTGGTAAGCTCGCCTATATGGGGTATTATGCCGCGGCCGGACTGCTTTGCCGCCTCGCAGGCTACCCTCTGATAGCGGGTCTGCTTCGCCCTGTACTCTCCCGGCTTCACCCTGACCACGCTTCTCTCCGCGGCCACAGGTATTATCCCGTTTATGCCAAGCTCAACGCACTTTTGTATAATGAGCTCCATCTTGCCCGCTTTGGGAATGCCCTGATAAAGCGTTATGCGCTGCTTCGGCTCGGCAGGACACGGTTTTTTATCCAAAAGCTTAAGCTCTACTCTCTCCCTGGAGAGAGCCTCTATCTCCGCAAGGTATTCATACCCGCAGCCGTCGGACAGCATCACCCTGTCGCCGCTCTGCATGCGCAGCACCTTGGATATGTGCTTCACATCCTCGCCGGTGATGGCGGCGCTGTCCTCCGTCATGTCATCCGGAGTTACAAAAAACCTGTTCATGCTTACCTCTTGGGCCGCGCCAGTATAGCCCGCCAGTCGTCTCCGGCCTTTACCTCGAGCACCTCAAAGCCGTTCTTGTCGAGTGCGCAGAGCACCTCGTCCAGCCTCTCTGCGATTATGCCACTCATTATGAACACGCCGTCTTTCTTTATGAGTTTCGGCACTATGGCGGAAAGCTCGATTATGACGGAGGCCACTATGTTTGCCGCTACCACATCATACTTCTTTTCGCAGAGCTTATCCTGCAATGCGATGTCAGACAGCACATCCCCTACAAGAACAGTGTAGGTATCCTTGCCTATGCCGTTCATGGCGGCGTTCTCGTAGGCGATCTTCTCGGCTATGGGGTCAATGTCCACAGCCACCGCTTCCTTTGCGCCAAGCAGCAGAGAAGCTATAGACAGTATGCCGCTGCCGCAGCCCATATCTATCATGTCGTCTCCTTCCCTTACTGTCTTCTCAAGGAACTCGAGACACATGCGCGTGGTGTGATGGCTGCCTGTGCCGAATGCCATACCGGGATCGAGGGACAGGACTATGCGGCCGGTATCCTCCGCCTTCTCCCAGGAGGGGCGCACCAACAGCCTGTCGCCTATCTCCAGGGGCTTGTAGTATATCTTCCAATTGTTCTCCCAGTCCTCGTCGTCCGTGATGCGCACGACGGTGCGCAGGCTGCCGAGATCCAGACCTACATCCATATTCCTGAGCTCCGCAAAGGAATCCTCTATGGCCCTTACGGTAGCGCGATTGTCCGCAACATCTGCTATGTACGCCTTTACACAGGGCTCGTCGCTGGTGACGAGCCTATCCATGTCGGCATAGTCCCAGTACTTGGCAGTATCCCTGAGGAACTGTTCTATGCTTTCTCTGCCCTGTTCTATCATCACCTGATTTATGCCAAGCATGTCAAGGCGAGCGCATACCGGGTCAAGGCCCTCCTCGGTAGTAAATATGGTAACCTCCATCCACTTCATATGATCAATTCCTCTTTATGCAGATAATTCTAAAGTATAATATACTGCATTTCTCACTTTTGGGCAACACAAAAGGGCGGCCGTAAAGCCGCCCTAAAGCATTTAGTTTAATTCCACTTATCTTTTACCTTGTCGAATATGGTCTTTTTGCCGACCTTTGCCTCGGATACTTTATCCCCAAGGGAATCCGCCAGCTTTTTTATCATATCCTTCTGCTCGGCCGTGAGCTTCTTGGGTATGACTATATTGGCCTTTACCATAAGGTCGCCCTTCTGAGTTGTATTGAGCCGCACTATGCCCTGCTCACGCAGCCTGAAGGTAGTGCCTGGCTGTGTACCCTCCGGAATGTGATACCTCACTGTGCCGCTTAGGGTTGGCACCTGTATGTCGCCGCCCAGCGCCGCTACTGTCATAGGAACGTCCATGGTGATGTACAAGTCTGAGCCCTTGCGGGTGAACAGCTTGTGGCTCCTCACGGTAATGCTTATGTACAGGTCGCCTGCGGGACCGCCGCGGAGGCCTGCCTCGCCCTCGCCGCGCATGGTAAGTATCTGGCCGTTGTCTATGCCTGCCGGGATATTGACTACTATGCGCTTGGACTTATTGACGCGCCCCCTGCCCTTGCATTCCGGACAGGGCTCCTTGATTATCTTGCCTGTGCCGCCGCAGGCATCACAGGGACGAACCGTAGAGAAGGAGCCGAACATGGTGTTCTGCTGCGAGCGCACCTGACCGCTGCCTCCGCAGACGGAGCAGGTGACGGGGCTGGTGCCCTTTTTCGCGCCGGTACCTTCACAGGCCGTGCAGTTCTCCTCTCGAGGTACAAGTATCTCCTTCTTTGTTCCGAAGGCCGCTTCCTCAAAGGTTATGGTAAGGTTATAGCGCAGGTCGTTGCCCGCTACAGGAGCGCTGCGCCGCGCCGATGAGCTGCCGCCGAAGCCGCCGCCAAAACCGCCAAAGCCGCCGCCCGTAAAGGCGGAAAATATATCCTCGAAGCCGCCGAAGCCGGCGCCGTTGAAGCCGCCGCCCTGTGCCTGTGTGGGATCGAAGGCGGCGTGACCGAACTGGTCATACTGCGCCTTCTTCTGAGGGTCGGAAAGGACCTCGTAGGCTTCGTTTATTTCCTTGAATTTTTTCTCTGCCTCAGCATCGCCTGGGTGCAGATCCGGGTGGTACTGTTTGGCAGCCTTTCTAAAGGCGCTTTTTATTTCGGCCTCGGAAGCGTCTTTATTGATTCCCAATATTTCGTAATAATCTGCCTTTGCCACTGTTTCCCCAACTTTCTACATCTGCCGCTTTCGCGTGAATTCTCTTATTTCTTTCTCTTTGTTCCCCCGCAAGGAGCCAAAGCGAATCCGCTTTGGCTCCCTGCTTATAAAAACTTGATTGTTTAAGCCTTAAAAAGCTTTATTTCTGGTCGTCCACTACTTCGTAGTCAGCGTCTACAACGTTGTCATCATGGGGTGCGCTGCCGGTGTTCGCACTGCCTGCATCGCTGCCGTTGAAGCCTGCGCCAGCGCCGGGATTCTGCTGCTGGGCCTGCTGATAGATCTTGCCGAATACGTCATAGGACACTTCGGTCAGCTTATCGCTGGCGGCCTTGATGGCTGCGGAGTCATTGCCTTCCATGGCCTTCTTGACGTTAGCGATCTCAGATTCGATCCTGGCCTTATCGTCAGCGCTCAGCTTGTCGCCCAGCTCCTTGAGGGTCTTTTCGGTGGAGTATACCATGCTGTCAGCATGGTTGCGGATCTCTACCTCTTCCTTGCGGGCCTTATCCTCGTTGGCATACTGCTCGGCATCGCGTACAGCCTTGTTGATCTCGTCCTCGCTCAGGTTGGTGGAAGCGGTGATAGTGACCTTCTGCTCGTTGCCGGTGCCCAGATCCTTAGCGGATACGTGTACTATGCCGTTGGCGTCGATATCGAAGGTAACTTCGATCTGAGGCACGCCGCGGGGAGCGGGAGCAATACCGGCCAGCTGGAAGCGGCCAAGAGTCTTATTGTACTGTGCAAACTCGCGCTCGCCTTGAAGCACATGAACTTCTACGCTGGTCTGGCCGTCCGCCGCGGTGGAGAAGATCTGGCTCTTCTTGGTAGGAATGGTGGTGTTGCGGTCGATCAGGCGGGTGAATACGCCGCCCACGGTCTCGATGCCCAGAGACAGAGGAGTTACGTCCAGAAGCAGAACGTCCTTTACCTCGCCGCCCAGTACGCCGCCCTGGATAGCAGCGCCTATAGCTACGCACTCATCGGGGTTTATGCCCTTGAAAGGATCCTTGCCGGTAATGGCCTTAACAGCTTCCTGTACTGCGGGGATACGGGTGGAACCGCCGACCAGAATGACCTTATCTATGTCGGCATTGGTTAGGCCGGCATCCTTCATCGCGATATGCATGCACTCCTTGGTCTTATCGATCAAATCAGCAGTCATGTCGTTGAACTTAGCACGGGTCAGGGTCATGTCAAGGTGCTTAGGACCGGTGCTGTCCGCAGTGATGAAGGGCAGGTTGATGTTGGTCTGCACCATGCTGGAAAGCTCGATTTTAGCCTTCTCTGCAGCTTCCTTCAGACGCTGCATTGCCATGCGGTCGCCAGAAAGGTCGATGCCGTTGCTCTTTTTGAACTCGGATACGATATAATCCATGATGCGCTGATCGAAGTCGTCGCCGCCCAGACGGTTGTTGCCGTTGGTTGCAAGAACTTCAAATACGCCGTCGCCTATCTCAAGGATGGATACATCAAAGGTGCCGCCGCCAAGATCGTACACCAGTATCTTCTGGTTAGTTTCCTTATCCATACCGTATGCAAGTGCTGCCGCGGTAGGCTCGTTGATTATACGAAGAACCTCCAGACCGGCAATGCGGCCCGCGTCCTTAGTAGCCTGACGCTGGCTGTCGGAAAAGTACGCAGGTACGGTTATGACGGCCTGAGTTACTTTTTCGCCCAGATACGCTTCGGCGTCGCTCTTCAGCTTCTGAAGGATCATGGCGGATATCTCCTGAGGAGTGTAATCCTTGCCGTCGATGTGCTTCTTGTAGCTGGATCCCATCTCACGCTTGATGGAGCTTACGGTACGGTCCGGGTTGGTGATGGCCTGACGCTTTGCGGCATTGCCGACTATACGCTCGTTATCCTTAAAAGCAACTACGGAAGGAGTAGTACGCGCACCTTCGGAGTTGGGAATTACAACGGGTTCGCCGCCTTCAAGAACGGCTACGCAGGAATTGGTAGTACCAAGGTCAATACCGATAATCTTTGACATAATCTATTTCCTCCTGATTATTGTTGAGTTTATACTTTTTAATATTTGTTTTACTTCGCAACCTTCACCATGCTATGGCGGATTATGCGATCTTTTACTTTATAGCCCTTCTGGAAAACCTCCAGAATGTCGCCGGACTCAGCATCGTCGCTTTCGCCCTGCATCACGGCGTTGTGCAGTTCGGGATCGAACTTACCGCCGGCATCTATCTCCTCAAGGCCCTTCTTTGTGAGTACATCCATCAACTGCTTGTAAACCAGCCTCACTCCCTCAACGTAGTTTTGATCCACATTTTCTGAATTATTCAGCGCCCTCTCGAAGTTGTCAATCACCGGCAACAGTTCTTTTATTACGTTTCGTTCGCCTTCAGCCAGGCTGTCCGCATAAACGCTGGCATTGCGTCTGCGGAAATTATCAAAATCCGCCTGGACACGCTGAGCCAGATTTTTCATTTCATCCCGCTCGCCTTCAAGCTTTGTGATGTGATCCTTTACCTGCTGGAACTCATCTTGCTTGAGAGTTACGGTCTCCTCGGGTACAAGCTCCTCTTCGGCCTCGTTCTTTTCAGGCTTCGGCTCTACGGGATCCTTGTCGCCCTTTTCCCTGTTCTCATGCTCTTTATCCAATTTATCTCTGCTCCTCTTCAAACATATTTGTAAGTATGGTACCGAGGCTCTTGCCAAGCTGGCCCAGCACCGCAAGCACCCTTGCGTAATCCATTCTTGTAGGCCCTATCACCCCGAGGGAACCAAGGGGCGTCCCGCCCACTTTATACGTAGCTGTGACCAGGCTGCAATCCTTCATATCCTCCGAAGGGTTCTCCGTGCCGATAGTCACCGAAAACTCGACTTTTGTTGCCTCAGTAAGCATGTTGCGGAGCATATCCTTGGACTCAATAACGTTCAGAAAGCTCCTCGCCTTGTCCATGTCGCTGTACTCAGGGTAATTGAGCATATTGTTTGTACCGGACAGTTCAAGCTTTGAACCGTTCTCGGCACTCTTGCGCACAGTATCCAGAGTATCGTTCAGGAAATCCCTCTGTTCCTTCATGATAATGTACAGCTCAGGTATCTCCTCCTGATTCACCGTGTCCAGCCGCTTGTTGCGTAGGCGCTCGGTAAGTATCCTGGAAATGCGCTCAAGCTGTTCCGTAGTGATGTCCCTGGGTACTCTGATCATGTAATCCCGGGTAATACCCGCATCGGTAACTATCACCACCAGAGCCTTGCCCTCAGTCACCGGCACCAGTTGAATATGCTTTAACTTTACGGCATTGATGTTGGGAGAAAGCACAAGGGAGGTATATTTGGTCATGTTTGACAGCACCCATGCCGTCTGGCGCACTATTTCGTCCACCTTGTTGATGGTATTTGAATAGCAGTTCTGAATAAACCTCTGCTCGCTCTCGGTGAGCATCGCCCTGTGCATTATGCTGTTCACATAAAGCCTGTATGCTTTTTCGGAAGGTATGCGTCCGGCGGAGGTATGGGGCTGCTCAAGGTATCCCATATCCTCAAGGTCGCTCATCACGTTTCGTATAGTGGCGGAAGAAAGGGCGATGTCGGATTTTTTTGATACCGTCCGCGAGCCCACGGGAGTCGCGGTCAGTATGTAATCGTCGATTATGGCCTGCAATATACGCATCTTCCGCATATCCAGTTCCATAGCCGCTCCCTTCCTTTCTGAAATACTTTTTTGTTGTTAGCACTCATCGTGTTTGAGTGCTAACCCACGAGTAATATAATAGCACTGCTCCTCAATTCTTGCAAGTGGAGCAGCGCCTTATATTGTGACAAAACGGAAAAATCACGTTGATAAAATTTGTTCTTTATTGCATGAATTCCATCAACGCGCTGTTCTGCATATCGAGGCCTCTGTCCGTAAGGCGCATAAATCTCTGGTCCACAGTCAGCCAGCCCATATTTTCAAGCTTATTTACGGCTTCCCGGTATACTTCGCATACATCGGCCCCAAAGCGCGCCTTAAAGCGCCCAAGCTCCACGCCTTCTATTTTGCGCAGCCCCAGCATTATCCATTCAAACATTTCGTTCTCCCGTCCTATGCTTTCGACATTTTCTCTGGGCAGCCTGCCGCAATTGATTTCGGATATGTAATTATCTATGCTTTCGCAGTTCTTGAAGCGTATTAGCTCCCCCGATTTGCTGCGCAGCGCAGAGCTGGAGTTTAAGCCGAGGCCTATATATTCCCCGACGTCCCAGTAATTTATATTATGCCTGCACTGACAGCTTGGCCTGGCGTAGTTGGATATCTCGTATCTCTTATAGCCCAGGCTCTCCAGCCGTGCCATGCCGGCCCTGTGCATGTCGTACACCGCATCATCGTCAGGCAGCACGATGCGGCCCTCCTTCACCCAATCGTACAGCGGCGTGCCCTCTTCCAATATAAGGGAATATGCTGATATGTGGTCTACTCCCAGCAGCCCGCCCCGTTCTATGCTGTCGATATACTCTTTTTCGCTCTGTCCCGGCAGGCCGTACATGAGGTCGATGTTTATGTTTTCGAACCCTACGGATCTGGCCAGCTTTACCGTCTCTTCAGCCTGCCTTGCGCTGTGTATTCTGCCTATGGACCTGAGCAAGCCGTCGTCAAAGCTCTGAACGCCGATGGATATCCTGTTGAAGCCTGCCTTTCTGTATGCGGCCAGCTTGCCCATATCAACAGTGCCCGGGTTGCACTCTATTGTAGCCTCGGATATTTCCAGGTCAAATTCAGCACTTATGCGCTCCACTGCGGCGCATATAAACTCGAGAGGTACTGCCGACGGCGTACCTCCCCCGAAAAATACCGTGTCGAATTTTTTGCCGCCGCACTCTGCCGCAGCCATCGCTATCTCCTTATAAAGCGCTTGGAAATACGCATCTGCCCTGCTCTGTTCCGGGAAGGAAACAAAGTCGCAATAGGCGCACTTCTTAACGCAGAAGGGGACGTGGAGATATATTCCCGCCATTTTAGTTTATGCGAAGCACGCTCATAAAAGCGTCGCTGGGCAGTGAAACAGTGCCTATCTGGCGCATGCGCTTCTTGCCCTCCTTCTGTTTTTCGAGCAGCTTTTTCTTTCTTGAAATATCGCCGCCATAGCACTTTGCAAGCACGTCCTTGCGCACCGCGCGAACGGTTTCTCTGGCAATTATCTTGCCTCCTATAGCAGCCTGTATGGGTATCTCAAACTGCTGGCGGGGTATTACCTCCTGAAGCTTCTCGGCTACAGCGCGGCCCTTGGCGTAAGCCTTATCCCGATGGACGATGGTTGACAGCGCATCGCAGATGTCGCCGTTGAGCAGGAAGTCCAGCTTCACGAGGTCGCTCTTTACATACTCCTTTAGCTCGTAATCAAATGAGGCGTAACCGCGGCTCCGGGACTTGAGCTGATCGAAGAAGTCGTAGATTATCTCGTTAAGCGGCAGCTCATACTTGATATTTACCCTGTCCTCCTCGATGTAGGTCATGTCCTTGAACACGCCCCGCTTATCCTGGCACAGCTCCATTATTGTGCCCACATATTCGGAGGGGGTCATTATGTGAGCCTCCACCACGGGCTCCTCCATGTACTCTATCTCCGCAACGCTTGGCATATTGCTTGGATTATCCAGCCATGTTTCGCAACCGTTGGTAAGCTTTACTTTATATATGACGCTTGGGCTTGTGGTAACAAGGTCCAGATCAAATTCCCGCTCAAGGCGTTCCTGAATTATTTCCATGTGCAGCAGTCCCAGGAAGCCGCAGCGGAAGCCAAAGCCCAGCGCCATGGAGGTTTCAGGCTCGTAGGACAGGGACGCATCGTTTAGCTTGAGCTTATCAAGCGCATCGCGCAGGTTTTCGTAGTCCGCGCCGTCGGCGGGATATATACCGCAGAATACCATTGGGTTTGCCTGCTTATAGCCGGGCAGAGCTTCCTTGGCGGGGTTGTCCGCATCTGTTATGGTATCGCCCACCTTAGTCTCAGCCACGCTCTTTATGGAGGCGGAGATATAGCCGACCTCGCCTGCCGTCAGCGAATCCGTGGGCAGCAGACCTGGTGTGAACACGCCTACCTCGGTAACATCGAACTCGCGTCCGGTAGCCATGTATCTTATGCGCATGCCGGGCCTTACGGTGCCGTTCTTCACCCGGACATAGCTAAGCGCCCCTTTGTAGTTATCGTATATGCTGTCGAATATAAGCGCCTGAAGCGGCGCCTCAGGGTCCCCGCTGGGAGCCGGTATATTATCCACCACCTGCTGTAGCACCTGATCTATGTTTATGCCGTTTTTGGCGGAGATGCGCGGGGCTTCCTCTGCGGGCAGGCCTATCACATCCTCTATCTCCTTGATGACAAACTCGGGCTGGGCGCTGGGCAGGTCTATTTTGTTTATTACCGGCACTATCTCAAGGTCGTTATCCAGTGCAAGGTATACATTGGCGAGCGTCTGGGCTTCTATTCCCTGTGTGGCGTCAACTACCAGCACCGCGCCCTCACATGCGGCAAGGCTGCGGGAAACTTCGTATGTGAAGTCCACATGACCCGGAGTATCGATGAGATTGAGCATATACTTTTTGCCGTCGGTATGTGTATAGAACATTCTGACGGCGGTAGCCTTTATGGTTATGCCCCGTTCCCGTTCTATCTCCATGGTATCCAGCATTTGTTCCTCCATGTCCCTGACGGCCACGGTATCCGTAAGCTCCATCATGCGATCCGCAAGAGTGGACTTGCCGTGATCGATGTGGGCGATTATGCAAAAGTTTCTTATAAGCTCGCGGCTGTATGCCATTGCTGTCCCTCCAGAGAAAAATAAAAGCCATAAAAGCTTCCATTAGAAATAATACTTTATGCGAAGGCAAATTGCAAGGGCGGCCGCAGTGTGATACATTATTATATATACTGATTTTGTTATTTGAGGTGTATGCCATGTTCTGTGAAGACTACGATTCCTTTATATCTCTGCTTAGCCGCAGGAACTACACTGTACATACCGCCAAGGATGGCGCGCAGGCCCGTGATATACTGTTTTCCCTCATTCCCGATGGCAGCACCGCAGGCTTTGGAGGATCCATGACCGCCAAAGAGCTGTGCCTTGCCGAGGCGCTGCGCCATAAGGGTTGTACCACCTATTTTCACTGGGAAGCGCCTGCTGCACAGCGAGGCGATGTGACCCGCAAGGCAGCTCAGGCAGACTGGTTCATAGCCTCCGCCAACGGCATAACCCGCACCGGCAAAATAGTGAACATCGACGGCACCGGCAACCGGGTAGCCTCCATGATATTCGGGCCAAAGAACGTTGCCCTCATAATAGGCAAAAACAAGTTCGCGGAAACTATGGACGAGTGCATGGACAGAATAAAAGCTGTGGCCTGCGCAAAGAATGCACAGCGTCTCGGCCTGTCCACCCCCTGTGCCGTCGCCGGCCGATGTGTGGACTGTTTCTCCAAGGAGCGCATATGCAGCGTGACCACCATCATCGAAGCCAAGCCCGGCGCAATAAGCGAGATGCACCTCATACTGGTAGATGAGGCGTTGGGCTACTGATGTACTTCGCCTATATCATGCGCTGTGCCGACGGCACCCTCTACACCGGCTATACAGATGACATAGCCCGGCGAGAGGCCGTACACAACTCCGGCCGCGGCGCAAAGTATACCCGCTCCCGTCTTCCAGTTAAAACGGTCTATCACGAGTCCTTCGCTACGAGATCCGAGGCTATGAAGCGGGAGTGCGCCATAAAGCGTCTTTCACGGGAGCAAAAGCTGAAACTCATAGCAGAGCATAGCAATACCGGGCAGGAATGACCTGCCCGGTTCTTTTGCTGCGCTTATTATTTAATGCGAAGCAGGCTGAACAGCCGGTACAGCAGCGGCCTGTCTCCTGTCTTGGGCACGAGCAATACCAACGAGCCGTCCAAAGGCTCCGGCTTCCACTGGGGCACCGCTGCACGTTCTACCTGACGGGTTTCACCGCCAGCCATCACCCTAATGCATTTGACCCTGTTAAAGCTATTTTCTTCTTGCACTGTTTGCTGGTCCTTCCAGGGATCAGGGCTTCCGTCGGTAACCGCAAACTTATATCCCGGCCTTACCGCCTCCACCGCCTTCATGTTAGGGGCAATGTATTTTGCGTCCGGTTCAAAGTCAAAATAACCGCCGGATATGCTGACGCTGCCCCCGTCAAACATATACGAATAAAATCCGTCGGTGGGGTCTGCCGTGCAAAGGTTCTCCTCCGGAACGCGGAACAGCTCCCCACCGCTTATCTCTATGCTTCCGCCGACCGTATCGTAAAAGTCACCGGCAAGCATGCCTCCCTCCTCCAGCTCTGCCATGGATATCCTTCCGCCCATCATGCGAAAACCTACTTGCTCCTCGGTAAGGTTTACCGGCGTACCCGCAAACAGCAGCCCGGCGGAGTTACCGTATTCTCCCCGAGAGGCGATGCTGCCGCCCTCAAGCACACAACAGCCGTCATTCACGCTTATTGCTATGGTATTGCCGATTATGCCGCCGCTTTTATCCTCCGAGGAATCCCTGATGGTCAGCGTTCCGTTTTCTATATTCACGTTTACGGCGGCATAGGCGTTATATGCGTTCTCGCCCTTCTCCTGGGCTATGGTCCTCCCATTCAGGTCTATGCATAGCTCCTGCTTTACGGTTATGCCGCGGGTATCCATTCCGCAGTTGGCAAAGGTAACATCGCTTTTGAGCTTTATGCTCTTTTTAAGCTCATAGCTGGCGGCCGCCGCACCGCATATAGCCTTCGTATCACACGCAACACACCTGTCAAGGTCGCCCACAACGTAATATGCGCCATTACCGTCATTGCCTTCCAGCCTTGCTATGCATTCCGTGTCAGTTGTTCTTTCGCTCCACTCTCCGTCAGCGGCGCAGATAATGACCGCTTTTCCCGCAACGGTTATACTTTCCGCGTCATCTTCCTTGGACACCTCTATTATGTCCCCATCCTTCGCCGCATCTACGGCTTCTTGCAGTCTGCCGTATTGCCCTTCGCCGGTACCGGGAGCCGCGTATGCTGGGACCAGCGAAAAAGCCAGCATCGCGGCAAGTAACACAGCGCTCAAAATTCTTCTCATAGGTTTTCCTCCTTTTATTTTTTTAAGATGCTAAATAACGCACTTCAATGCGTAATTGAGTGCAATAAATTAACAGCGTTGATCTACAAGGTTTTTAATTCCTCACATAAACACATGCAGCTTCTCCCGATGAGGAGCATATTGAATTCTAAAACTGTTTCAGGGCAGTAAATTGAACTGAGCGCGTATTATTGAGATAAAAGAAAATAAAAATGCTTTATTTTGTACGATATATTATGAATGCGCCCTCGCCGGAAGCCGCCCGGCGAGGGCAAATGTGTCTTTTAGAAATCTATTTCTTTCCGAATATAGCCTTCAAGCTCCGCTATGGGCATGCGAACCTGAGCCATGGTATCCCTGTCGCGTACGGTGACAGTCTCGTCCTCAAGGGTATCAAAGTCGATGGTTATGCACAGCGGAGTGCCTATCTCATCCTGCCTGCGATAGCGCTTGCCTATGGCGCCGCTGTCGTCGAAATCCACCATGAAGTGCTTGGCCAGAAGCTCGTATACCTCCCTTGCCTTGTCGCCCAGCTTGTTTTTCTGGAGGGGCAGTACGGCCGCCTTGTAAGGAGCCAAGGCAGGGTGCAGATGCAGCACGTTGCGCACATCGCCGTTTTCAAGAGTTTCCTCGTCATATGCGTTGCACAGGAAGGCCAGCACTACGCGGTCTGCGCCGAGGGAAGGCTCTACGCAGTAAGGAACGAACTTTTCGTTGGTGAAGGGGTCCATGTATTCCATGGACTTGCCGGAATGGTTCTGATGGGCCTTCAGGTCGTAATCTGTACGGCTCGCAACGCCCCAGAGCTCGCCCCAGCCGAAGGGGAACAGGAACTCTATATCGGTAGTGCCGTTAGAGTAGTGGCACAGCTCTTCCTTGGAATGCTCACGAAGGCGTATATTCTCTTCCTTCATGCCGAGGGAAAGCAGGAACTTATGGCAGTAATCCTTCCAGTATTCATACCATTTCATCTCGGTTCCGGGTTCACAGAAGAATTCCAGCTCCATCTGCTCGAACTCGCGGGTACGGAAGGTAAAGTTGCCGGGCGTTATCTCATTGCGGAAGGATTTGCCCACCTGAGCTATGCCGAAGGGCAGCTTCCTGCGGGTAGTGCGCTGTACGTTCTTAAAGTTTACAAAGATGCCCTGCGCGGTCTCGGGGCGGAGGTAAATCTGGCTGGCAGTGTCCTCATTTACGCCCTGGAAGGTCTTGAACATCATGTTGAACTTGCGAATGCCGGTAAAGTCGCTCTTTCCGCACTCCGGGCACTTTATGCCCTGCTCCGCAATATACTCGGACATTTTCTCGTTGGTCCAGCCGTCAGGGTGGATGTCGGTAAAGCCATGCTCGTTGGCATAGTCCTCGATGAGCTTGTCAGCCCTGAACCTGGCCTTGCAGGATTTACAGTCCATGAGGGGATCGTTGAAGTTTACAACGTGGCCGGAAGCTACCCAGGTCTCTGGGTTCATCAGAATTGCGCAATCCATGCCTACATTATATGGGCTCTCCTGAACGAACTTGCGCCACCAGGCCTTTTTTACGTTGTTCTTGAATTCAACGCCCAATGGGCCGTAATCCCATGTGTTGGCAAGGCCGCCGTATATATCCGAGCCCGGAAATATAAAGCCGCGGTTATTGCACAGTGCAACTATCTTATCCATGGTAAGGTTTGCCATTATATATTTCTCCTTTCGGCAGGACTGCCAAAATTATTATTCGCTTTTTCAATAATAACACGGCCTTGCCTTTTCTTCAACCTGAAAAAAGCTGATATGCACACAAAATGGCTATTTTGCGTACTATATCGTAGAACGGCGCTAAGCGCCCGAAATTAAAGGAGGCAATATAATATGTGGAACTGGGGAAATAACAGTTGGTGGTGGATCATAATCCTTTTGCTGATCCTCGGCTGGGGCAATAATGGTTGTGGCTGCGGCTGTGACAACGGCTGCAACAACGGCTGTGGCTGTGACAACATTTGGTGGATCATCATACTGCTGCTCATTCTCGGCGGCGGCTTTAACAACTGCGGCTGCGACAACGGCTGCGGCAACAACGGCTGTGGCTGCGTCAACAACGGCTGTGGCTGTGGCTGCAACTAAACCATACATAAAAAGGGCGGGGTACTTCCCCGCTCTTTCGTATAATACCTTTGCTTACACTCTGATTTTCCCTTTATACTTCTGCTCCAGCACCTTTACTATATATATTGCACAGTCGCTTATTTCGTCGGTATTCTGCCCCTCCAGCATAACACGGATTATTGGCTCTGTGCCGGAAGCGCGGACAAGCACACGGCCGCCGCTGCCCAGCTTACCCTCTACCTCACGTATGCGCTGCCAAAGGTCCTGGTCCTCCATGGCCTGATGCTTTATTTCGTTATCCACTATGACGTTCACCAGCACCTGAGGGTATATTGGTATGTCGTTTGCAAGGGCAGACATGCGCCTGCCTGTAGACTTCATAACATCCAGTACCTGAATGGCCGTCAGCATGCCGTCGCCGGTGGTGTTCTTATCAAGGAATATTACGTGTCCCGACTGCTCGCCGCCTATGGAATAGCCCTCCTTGAGCATCTCCTCCAGCACGTACCTGTCTCCCACCTTTGTTTCGGCAACGTTTATGCCAAGCTCAGTCATGCGCTTCTTAAGACCTATATTGGACATGACGGTCACTACCAGCGTATCCTTTTTCAGCCTTCCTTCAGCCTTCATCGCCTTAGCGCATATGCCCATTATCCGGTCGCCGTCCACTATATTACCGCGCTCGTCAGTTGCTATCACCCGGTCCGCATCGCCGTCAAAGGCAAATCCCGCATCGGCGTCAGATTCCGCCACCAGCTCCTGCAGTCTCTCAGGATGGGTAGATCCGCACTTGTTGTTTATGTTTATGCCGTCCGGCTCGTCTGCCCTGGGATAAACCTTTGCGCCAAGCTCTGTGAATACGTCGTAAGCTATCTCTGATGCCGCTCCGTTGGCACAGTCCAGCATCACCGTCAGTCCGTCAAAGCGGTTCCTTGCGGTGGACTTGAGAAATTCTTTGTACTCCTGCACCGCTCTTTTGGCGATTATTACGTGGCCTACATTCTCGCCGGTAGGCAGCTCGAAGTCCATGCCTTCCTTTATAAGCTTTTCTATCTCGTCCTCCAGCCCGTCGGACAGCTTGAAGCCCTTGCCGTCAAACCACTTTATTCCGTTATATTCCATTGTATTGTGCGATGCGCTGACCATTACCGCAGCGTCCGCTTCGTATGCTCTGGCCAGGTACGCCATTGCCGGGGTGGGTATCACTCCCACGTCTATCACATCGCCGCCTACGGAACAAATGCCCGCCGTAAGCGCCGCGGAGAGCATGTCGCCGGAAAGGCGCGTATCCCTGCCAAGCAGTATGCGCGGCTGATGGACTTCGCTGGTGAGCACGTATGCGCCCGCCTTGCCTATCTTCAGCGCCAGCTCGCAGCTAAGATCCTTGTTTGCCACACCGCGCACGCCGTCTGTTCCAAACATTCTCGCCATACGTCTTACTTCCTTTCAGCCTGCTTCATAATGTGCTCTATGGCAGACGTTGCAGCTATAGCACCGTCAGCCGCCGCCGTCACCACCTGACGCAGCGGGGTATCCCGCACGTCTCCCGCAGCGTACACGCCGGAAATATCCGTCTGCATGTGCTTATCAGTTATTATACGCCCAGCTTCATCGGTCGAGACTTTATCTGCAAAAAGCTCGGTGTTCGGCTCAACGCCCACGGCTATGAAAAGGCCCTCCACCGGTATTTCCCTCTGGCTGCCGTCCAGTGTGCTTTTTACTGTAAGTCCCTCAAGCTCGTCTTCGCCTATGAGCCCGATTATCACGCTGCAGCTCATAAACTCTATATTGTGGGTAGTAAACATCGCCCGCTGCAGTGTTTCGGCAGCCCTGAGCTTATCTCGCCGGTGAATGACATACACCTTCTTAGCGAAGCGTGAAAGGTACAGTGCGTCTGATACCGCAGTATCGCCGCCGCCAACTACGGCGACAGTGGCGTTGCGGAAGAACGCGCCGTCGCAGGTAGCGCAATACGACACTCCTGCTCCCGTTAGCTTATCTTCCCTGTCAAGCCCCAGCTTTTTGGGGTGGGCGCCAGTGGCTATTATCACGGTCTTGGCCTCAATCACTTCCCTGCCGCAGTGCAGCCGCTTTATCTCTCCCTCCAGCTCAACGGAATCCACGCCGGTGCGCTTTATCTCAAGCCCAAAGCGCTCCGCCTGCTTCTGCATGTTCGTGCCTATGGCGAAGCCGTCTATGCCGTCCGGGAAGCCGGGATAGTTATCCACCTGTGTCGTCTTTGTTATCTGGCCTCCCACCAGCATGTTCTCAAGGAGCACGGTATCCATGCCGCCCCTTGCACCATAGAGCCCCGCCGCAAGCCCTGCCGGCCCGCCGCCTATTATCGCTATATCGTACATATCATGTCTCCCAAGGATTTGCTTTATATATTCTACAACAAAGCGGGCCGTTTGACCACGGGGTATTTTGCCGGTTTGGTAATATACCAAAGCATAACAATAAACGGGCACCCATCCATTAACCCATATTTAACTCATAAAAGCAAGCCGAAGCGCTTCAAAACCCATCAAACCATGTGAAAAGGAAAAACCCCGGAAACCTTAGCTTAACAGTGATAAGGAAGTAATTAAAATTTCACTTTGTCGGCTGATGGATTTTGTGTGTGCAGATATGTAATGCCGCCCGTTTTCCGGTGAAA
>SFEL01000006.1 GCA_004557245.1 Clostridiales bacterium
GAAGAAGCTCGGAATACAACTCAAAAACAGCAAAAGACGGCATAGCCGTCAAGCTAAACCGTCTTTTGCTTCAATGTTTTCTTAAGTCACCGCCGCATCAGCCGGCATTTTGTGTTGTTCTGTTTTCAAAATCTATTGCTTCAGCTTCCCCTGGGTCTTTGCCATGAACTTCTGTATATCCACTATGAACCGCTCATGGGTGCCCTCGCCTATGAGGCCGTGCTCATCGTAGGCGGAAACGCTGAAGGTGAGCTTGCGGCCGTCTATGGCGGTAAGTTCGCTCTCGCACCATACCTTGAGGCCGGCGGGTGTGGCGCTGACGTGGGATATGTTGAGACTGATGCCTACTGTAGTCTTGCCGGGCTCCATGTACGGCTCTACGCTGAAGCATGCGCAGGTCTCCATGAGATTGACCATCTGCGGCGTAGCGTACACTTCGAGTGTGCCGCTGCCGACGGCTTTAGCGGTGTTTTTGTCAGTTACATTGAGCTCTATTTTGTTCTTTATGCCTGTTGCCAGCATTTGTAATTGCCTCCTGTAGGGTATTTAGTTTTGCCATCATCGGAAAAACAAGCATGCGTCCGCCATGATTTGTGCCCGATGCATATCATATATAATATCCCATTCAGACGGTTCAGGCAATGGCGAAAACAACTAAGAAGAACGGAATGAAGCGATATCATACCGCCATTTTTTTGCGATAGATATCAATATTGGTCGGTCAGCAGAGCGCGAAGCTTATCGAATATCGTCTCGCCCTTTTCGGGATAAGCGGCGAGGATAAAGCTGTGCAGCCCATCAAAGGCTTTCGCGGCAATATCTGTGCAGCGCAGTACCGAGGGCGCGGTACACAGCCAGCTTGCCTTGAGACAGTGAGCACACAGAGGCAGCTCCGTTCCTTCGGGGTCGAGGGCTGCGAAATAATCCCTGTTAGCCGCGCATTTGCTTATACAGCAGGAAATGTCGGATTCTCTTGCCGAAACGAGGAAGTTGAATCGCTTTACGCATGCATCGAGGTTATCCATGCCGGTGGGCAGGCCGTCCTTTACGAGGGACATGGCCGCTGCCTCCGGCAAGCCTTCGCGGGAGAAAAACTCTGCAAGGCGGCCGGGCACACCGCGCAGTACATCGCCAAAGCCATACAGCAGCTCCAGATACTCAGAGCCGTATATGCGGTTTAGCTCGCGGCGTTTCAGATCGATGAAGTTATCCAGCGTTTCATCCGAGATACGTATGCGCTTGGCGCCTTCTTCGGCAGAAAAGGCTGGGTCCACTATGGCCTGATCTATAAAGGAACGAATATCCTCCTGAACCGCGCCGCAGAGCGCTTCGGAATAAATCTCAAATGCGGATGCGGACTGCTCAAATGGGATACCGGCTTCCATACGCCGATGTATAAGACCCATTATACTTATGTCATAGGCGGTGAACAGCTGCTTTCTGCCGATCCTTGTGCCGCTGATTATGCCGCGGCTGAGAAGGGTGCGTATCTGCTCGGTTGTGAGCCGGGTTCGCCGTGCCGCTTCGCTTAGCGGCACGGCGTCGCCGGTGGTGCGGTAATCAACCTTGTGTATGGCGTCCAGCAGTGCGAGCTCCGGTGGGCTTCCGGCTCCGGAAGAGCTCAGCAGATGCTTTATCACAGAAAGGGGGTAAAACCGTTCCCTTTGCAGCATGCGTATTGCCCGTATGGTGGCTACGCAATCGGGAGAATACCAGGACATGTTCCGCCCGGTCTTGAGGGCCGGGCGGATAAGATCTTCTTTAACATAAAACTTCAGCGTTGATACGTTTACGTTGGCAGCTTTGGCAAGCTCGCCAATCTTCATGAGACCGTCGGTGGACGTCTTCTGCTCGCTCATAGGAAAAAATAGTTACCTTTCAGGGATTATTCGCAGTCAAGAACTATTTTAACAACGTCCGGCGGATTTTCAAGTGCCAGTTTTAAAGCTTCCTTGTAGTCGTCCAGCTTGAAATGATGGGTGACGAAGCCGTCCAGCTTGTATATGCCGTCCCGTATCCACTCCTGAACAAGGTCGAAGGTATAAAGATCCCGGCCCTGCCAGTGCTCCATGCCGTGTGCGTCCACCCCCACCAGGGTCAGTTCCTGCCACCAGATGGGACTTTCGTCAAAGGTTATGGCCCGCATGTGGTGGCCTATCTTGACGAGGGTTCCCCGGGCCTTCAGCAGCCTTACCGCGGTATGGTTTGACCAGTCGCCGCCTATGCAGTCGTATATCCTGTCAAACCCGCCGAAGAAGTACTTGTTGCCCTTCATGCCGGTGTATATATCGCTGCCGCCAGTAGCCTCAGCCGTGGCCTTGTAGGGGTCGCCGTTGAGTATGTGGTCGGCCCCCAGCTTCAGGGCAAATTCCTGCTTGGTCTTGACGCGCTCCATGGCCCAGACCTCGCAGTCAGGCTCCACTATCTTTATGGCCTGTATGACGCCGAGGCCTATTGTGCCGCAGCCCATGACCAGAATCTTTTCGCCCTTTTGGGGCCTGGAACGTAGCACGGAATGTACGGATACGCAGGTGGGCTCAACCATTACGGCCTGTTCATCGGTTATTTCGTCATATACCCTTGCCAAACCCTTCGCAGGGTATATGAAGCTGTCGCTCCAGCCCGCTCCGGTCACTATGTCGCCGTATGGAGAGGCCGTGCCATAGTTGGTGCAGAAGTTATAGTCGCCCCGCTTGCAGTATTCACAGCGATCCTTTAAGCCTTTTGTGTCGCAGCCTGCCATGTAGGCGCGGATGGTTACCCTGTCGCCGACCTTGAACTCTGTAACGTCTTTGCCCACTTCGGTTATGACGCCCACGTTTTCGTGGCCCAGATATGTGCGCTTGGAGCCGGGTATGGGTTCGAAGGCGGAGTTGGTGCCGGTGGTTGCCTTGAAGAAGCTGATATCCGTTCCGCAGAGGCCGCAGGCGATATTCTTCACCCTTACCCAGTCGCCTGCGGGCAGCGGGGTCTCGGGCAGATCCTTCAAGTATTTTACCGCGTTGAGGCTGCCGTATAGCAGGCCCTTGGCATGCTTGGCGGCGAATTTGGTAGCGAGTATCCGGGGTATGTCCTTATCGAAATATACTGTCTTCATTTACTTTCCCCCAATCATCAGGTGAGCATGCCCTGTAATATTGCCATGTAGTCATTCAGGTAGCAGGCGTATTCCGGGCTGCCTATGGTCTCCACGTAGCCCTTTTCCACTCCCTCAACAAACTCGCACTCCTTGCCCAGCACCTTCAGTGCGCCGTCCAGCGAGAAGAAGTGGAACAGCACGAAGGGGCTGCGGCGGGTGTATACCCCATGGCCGGATTTGGACTGTCCCGCCTTTACCCTGAGGTAGCAGGCTATGTAGTCCGGCTGGCCGTCATGCTCCACCTGAAACTGGTAGATCCTGTCAGGCTGGCGGAGGCAGAACTCCTGCATGTCCGGATCGCCCAGCTTGTTGTACTGGCTGAGGGCGCGGGTTATCATGTACAGGCTGCATTTTACCTTCAGCAGCTTTTCCGTGTCGTTTTTCAGCTTATCGTTGGGCTTGGTCATTATCTTCAAACCCATGAGTATGGACAACACGTTGGGAAGGAGACTTAAGCTGCCCTTTATGGAGGGCAGCGAGAGACCGCCCTTCAAAAGGGAGTTCATCTTCTCTACTGATGAGAAAGTGAGAGAAATGTCGCTTTTTTCTGCCGGGCCCTGAACTACGGTGAGGTTGCCGTTCTGGAATATCAGATGGCAGCAGAGCAGTTCGCCGTCGTTCATTGCGCCGAACTGCACCGTGGCGTTGAAGTTCTGGAATTTCTTATGCAGCTTGGGATCATCGTCAAGCAGCACCTGCATTGTGGGGAACGCTGCGTTGAAGAACAGCTTTGCCGTCATTAAGTCCTGAGGAGATGCTGACATAGTACCGCCTCCTTATTCGTCGTCCCAGTTTTCGTCCGGCTCAAACTCCATACCCATCATTTCGCGGACCTTATCTACTATGCCGTTTGCGTCGAACTGATAGTAGGAGTACAGGTCTTCAGCGTAGCCAATGGTGGCGAAGGTGTCCTGCATGCCGTGCTTTTTGAATACGCAGCCCTTGCCGGATTCGGCTATTACGCTGGCCACGGCGTCGCCCAGGCCGCCCAGTATGTTGTGCTCCTCCACGGTGAGTATGCGGCGGGTGTCTACTACGGCGCTCATTATGGCTTCGCGGTCTATGGGCTTTATGGTGTGCATGTTGATGACGCGGACGCTGAGGCCGTCCGTCTCTGCAAGAGTTTTAGCGGCGTTCACAGCCTGAAGCACGCCTATGCCGCAGGTGATTATGGTCAGGTCGGTGCCTTCATGCATTGTGATGGCCTTGCCGATCTCATAGGTATAGTTGTCGTCGGCATATGCAGGGGGCTCAAAGCCGCGTCCTATGCGCACGTATACGGGGCCGGGGAGGTCTACGCAGGCCTGAACAGCTTTGCTGGTTTCTATGCCGTCCGCGGGGCAGATCACCGTCATGTTGGGTATGGCCCTCATAATGGCGAAGTCCTCGGTGCAGTGGTGGGTGGTGCCGGCGTGGCCGAAGGATATGCCGGCGTGGGTAGCTATTATCTTTACCGGCAGATTCTGGTAAGCTATGTCCGTGCGCACCTGCTCGCCAGCCCTCATGCAGGCGAATATGGCCATGGTTGATGCAAAGGGTATGAAACCCGCCTTTGCAAGGCCTGCCGCTATACCCATCATGTTCTGCTCCGCTATACCCACGTTATAGAACCTCTCGGGGAATTTATCGGCGAAGAACTTTATAGCGGTGGTCTTCTCAAGGTCGGCTGTGACGCCAACTATCCTTTCGTCCTTTTCCGCAAGGGCGGCAAGAGTGCGTCCGTATATTTCCCTGGCGGTCATGGTGGAGGCGTCGTATGCGTTCCAGTTGGTTCCTGTAATTACTGCCATTGCTTTTCCCTCCCTTATCCTCTCATTATGGAAGCCTTGGCCTTTTCGCACAGGGCGGAGTCGCCGGAGGCATAGTGATATACAACGTTGTTTTCCATGAAGTCAACGCCCTTGCCCTTCACGGTGTTGGCCAGTATCAGGGTGGGCTTTCCTTCGGCCTTCCATGCGGCATCCAGCGCGCAGTCCAGCTCATCCAGGTCGTGGCCGTTTACTTCGATAACGTTCCAGCCGAAGGCGCGCCACTTGTCTGCAAAGGGCTCAAGGGCCATAACGTCCTCTGTGCAGCCGTCTATCATAAGCCTGTTGCGGTCAACTATGCCTATAACGTTATCCAGCTTGAAGTGGGCGGCGCTCATTGCGGCCTCCCATACGCTGCCCTCACAGCATTCGCCGTCGCCCATGAGACATACCGTCTTCCAGGGCTTTTTAAGCTGCTTTGCGCCGAGTCCCAGACCTACCGCCATGCTGAGGCCGTGGCCAAGACTGCCGGCAGAGGCATCGCAGCCAATGACTTTGTTGCAGTCCGGGTGCATGGCGAAGGGGCTGCCGAAATGGTTGAAGGATTTGAGCAGTTCCTCATCAAAATAGCCGCGTTTGGCAAGGACGGGTATGTAGCCCGCCGCGGTATGGCCCTTGGAAAGTATGAACCTGTCCCGATCCTCCCACTTGGGATTCTTTGGGTCGATGTTGAGATACTTGAAGTAGAGCAGGGTAAGTATCTCTACAATGCTCAGAGAACCGCCCACATGGGCGCCGCCGGACCACGCCATAACATCGATTATGGTAAGGCGCAGCTCCTTGGCGATCTGTTCAAAACGCTTTTTTTCTTCCGCCTGAAGTGCCATTACGGTAATTCCTCCTTTATATTTGGTTTTGTTGTGCTTTATTGAGACGCATATAGCGCCAAAAGATACATATTGGGCTTGTAAAGGGATTTATGCCAATGTTTGGGGTGAATTACAGGAAATAAAATGAAAGTGGGTAGTTCTACTATCTAATATGAGTATAGACTGCCCACTTTTGTTTTGCAAGTACTATTTAAATATTTCTGCCATTATCTGGTTGTACGGAGGGTATCTATGAGTTTGCGGAAGTCGGCCTCCGTCCAGGTAACGGGGGTGGGGTAGAGGGGATTACCCTCCTTCATCGCCCACTTTATCATCTGCGGAATGTCCTGCTCCTTTATCATATCGAGACCGGCCGGCAGCCCCATCTCCCTGTTCATATCTTCTATCCATAAAATGAACCTGTTGGCTTTTTCGGCATTGCTGGAGCCATCTATGGCGCAGACGTCGGCGAGTTCGGAAAGACGGGGGTAAGCCGCGGGACCATACTGACGCATCACATGGGGCAGTATCACAGCCATGGCGAGTCCATGGGCGATATTGTACAGGCCGGATATGGTGTGGCCTACGGCGTGAACGTAGCCTACGCAGCCCCGGGTGAAGGCGCGGCCCGCAAAGAAGGCGGCCTTCTGCATGTTCTGACGCGCCTCTATATTCGCGCCGTCCTTATAGGCATTGAGCAGGTTGTCGTAAATTAGCTTTACGGCCTGCTTGGCGAGGTCGTTTTCCAGCTTTGTATTGTAGGTGTGATTGGTGTAAGCTTCGACAGCGTGGCTCAGGGCGTCCATACCGGTGCAGGCGGTGGTGAAAGGAGGCAGGTCTACGGTAAGCTCGGGATCCAGCACTGCGCATCGGGGTATGAGGTGAGTATCCATAATAGCCGCCTTGTGGTGGGTGGCGGTGTCGGTTATGACCGCCGCCACGGTGGTTTCGGAGCCTGAACCTGCGGTGGTAGGCACGGCGTAGAAGGCAGGTATTTTTTTGAATACCTTCAGCAGGCCCTGAAGCTGGGCTATAGACTTGTTGGGTCGGGCGATACGGGCGCCTATGCCCTTGGCGCAGTCCATAGGAGAGCCGCCGCCGAAGGCTATAATGGCCTGGCAGCCCTTTTCATGATAAAGCTTCACGCCCTCTTCAACCATATCGCTGGTGGGGTTTGCCCCTATGTGGTTGAATAAGGTGTAGTTTATGCCCGCCTCGTCCAGTGCTTCCATAATACCCCGGTTCAGACCGCGCTTGGTTATGTTGGGCCCGGTGACAAGAAGTATATTGTTGACGTTATCCTTTTTGAGCAGCTCAGGCATGCGCTTTATGCAGCCGGGGCCTTCGATGTAGTCAGGCATGCGGTAGCCCATGAAATAGTTGCCTGCCTTGAGCACCGCCTGAAATATACGACAGTACGCTTTATATAGCCACATATTCTTTTCCTCACTGTATTCTCTGAAGGAGCTGGGCTCTTCATTTGTTTTCATTACTATAGCTCCTATGGGGCAGCGCTTTTCGCATAGGCCGCAGCCTATGCAGCTCTCCGGACGCTTTAATTCCGCCACTGTGTGTATATCTCCGTGGAACGCGGGGCCGCCTATCTCGAGACAGCTTTTCGGGCAAGCTTCAACGCACAGCGAGCAGCCAACGCAGGCGGCCGTGTTCACGGCGGGATGCAGCCAGTCCTTCTTGTCTGTTCGGGCAACCTTATTGCCGCTTTCGTCAAGTATCGCTCCTTTGGGGCAGAGCCTCCCGCATAGCCCGCAGCGTATGCACCTGCCCGGGTCAATCTTATACTTTGAGCGGAATTCCCCCGATATGGCATTTATGGGGCAGTGCCTGGCGCACAGCGTGCAGCCAACGCAGGCGTCGGTTATGGTATAGCTATTCATGTATGCCTCCTTATCCGCCGCATACGGGAGACATGAGCATCACTTCATCGCCGGGGGCGAGCTTGCTGCTCTTTTTGCCCTGTACGCCGTTTATCATTACTATGCAGCCATCCATATCCTTCAGGGTGACTGCGGTGCCGGGCCTGGCAGAGTGTGCCGCCTCAAGTATCAGCGGGTAAAGCTCTTTTACGCTGTTTGCCTCCAGCTCCAGCTCCTTGAGACCGGTATCCAGCCGTAGCAGCCCGAATAACTTCACTTTTACCATATCTTATCACCTCACCGGGCTATTTTTAGCTTTTTCAGTGTTCTGCAGGTGGGTATGCCGTTTTTGTCCCAGCCCCGGGCTTGATAGTATATCTTCTTCATTTGCTCCAGAGGCACCCTTGTGCGGGGATCGTTGGGATCCTGCGGCACGTCGGTCAGCCGCTTGGGCAGGCTGTCCTTTGCGGCGCTTACCCCGAAGCGGACGTTTACAGCCCTCTCCAGGTTGAAACCGCGCTCTCCCGTTTGCAGATATTTCCCGAAAGTCATGGGCATACCCACCGCTTTCTGCATCATCTTTGTATGGTGGAATACCGGCAGGTGAAACGCGAGGACCCGCGGGAACTTGTTCATTAGGCGTATAGCCCAGCCGAGATGTGGCAGCAGCTTGTTTGCCGCCGTGGCGATCGCTCCGTTGGGCCGGGTTATAAGAAAGCCGGGGAAGAAGGCGTAGGAGGTAAAGAGACACTGGCCGGTGGCTGAAATCATCTCCATAAGATCCTGGAACATCATGGTGAAGTCCGCCTTGGCATGTGGAGTTTGCGCATCGATATTTAGGCCTAGCCCTTCGAGAATGACAAGATACCCGCCGTTGAGATGGCAGCCGCCGCGGTTTGATACAGCGTAGCCCAGACCCTGGCCTACAGCCCTGCGCGGCTCATAAGCAGCAAGCTCAAGGCCCTTTGACTGCATGGCAAACTCCTTGCCGCCGTACTTTTCGCTTAAACGCTTACTGCCCTCAGCAAGCTCGTTGCCTATGCCGCGGCGGTAGGCTATGTCGTCCCAGATTTTTGATATGCCTTCGATATCGCCGAACTTCAGGCCGTTGTTCCATAGCCCCCGCTCGTTTGCCTCCATTGCGTAGGCGAGGGTGTTTGAGGCGGATATGGTGTCCAGGCCCAGATCGTCCAGTTCCTTGTTCCATTTGAGTATATGATATAGATCTTTATTGAGTATGCCGCCGCCCAGAAGCCCCAGCGTTTCAAGCTCGGGCCCTTTTACATCCTCGCCCTCCACGGTTACCGTGCGGGCGCACTTTATGGGGCAGCTGAGGCAGCCCTTATTGACGATGTTGTATTCTTCAGCCAGCGTTTCGCCGTTTACCTTGTGGAAGTGCTCAAACCTGCCTTCGGTGTAGTTCTTTGTGGCCAGAAGCCCGCGCATCTGCATGGAGCTTACCAGGCCTGCAGTACCCATGCGCGGCAGCTGATTACCGGTGAGGGGGTGGTTCCTGAGATATCTAAACCATTTTTGACACCACTTTTTTGTGGCGGAAGGGTCGTGTACAGGTGTGTCGTGATTGCCGCAGACTGCTATGGCCTTTACGTTTTTCCAGCCCAGCACGGCTCCCATGCCGGTCCTACCGGCTGCCCGTTCATCGCTTATTACGGCGGAGTACCTGACCAGGTTTTCGCCGGCGGGGCCTATGCAAAGTTTGCCGAACTTTATGTCGCAGCCACGCTTGGAGGACATCTTTTCAGCGAGCAGCCTTTGACACTCGGTGACCCGCGTGCCCCACAGGTCATCGGCGTTGTGGAAAGTAACCGAGCCGTTATCTATCTCTATCCAGGTGTGTTCTCCCCGCCGGCCCGTGATTATCAGCGCGTCTATACCGGCACGTTTAAGATGGTAGCCGAAGGTGCCGCCGCAGTTTGACGAGCTTATAAACCCTGTCTGCGGAGAAAGGGATGAGACATTGAAGCGGCTGGAGCTGGGCGCTCCTGTACCGGTGAGCGGCCCTGTGGAGATTATCAAAGGATTTTCTTCACTGTATGCATCCTCATGCCCGGTAAGGGTATCGTAAAGTATCTTTGCGGCCATGGTCTTGCCGCCTATATACAGCTCCCGGTCTTTATCCGTCCACGGATAGTCCTTAACATCGCCGGTGCTTAGGTCTATCTGCAGCACCCGTCCCATATAGCCGCCATATTTGCTTTGCATGGTATGCTTCCTCCACGAATTCGAATGAAACTGGGATAAAGATAATGTTATATTGATGAATATGCGTCGTTTACTGTTTTCGCTTTGTAAGAACCTCTGTGCCTGCCGTGTTCATGGCCACTCCATCGGCCTTGTTGCGGGTGAACCGGTATGACTGCCAATGCGGTGTAGGTAAAACTGATAGAATACACTAAACAGTTTAAATTTTTGAATAACATAAAAGGATGATCTTCTTTTTTTAACATAACCCTTTTTTATATATATTGCAATAGGCAAATTATATAGACAGAGTTTTTTAGCTAAAATAGGCTAATTAGACAAATATATAACGGAAAGTGAAGAGGGATGCTACCCACTATGCGCCGGTAATGTACAATTGAATTTTGAAGTGATGATATACTTGCGATGCAAAAAAAGAGGTGAGCAAACGGATGTGTATTGATTGGGCCAAGCCGCAGTCGTATAATTAAAAATACGGTTATTACCCGCAGCGCATAAGCAGTTTTCTCAATTAAGGTGCATCGCCCATGAATTTGTTCCGATTAAAATGTTTTCCATGATTGCATGACTTGGCAGCGTTTCAGGGGCAGGGGCGCTTCAAAAATTCCTACGAGCAAAGTTGGGGCTGAACGAATCGGATAAGACTAAAGGTTAATGACCTCAAAATCCATTGAGCAAAGGTCGTATATATAAAGCTTATTGGCGGATACCTGCCTTCCTGTAAGCAGCTTTGCCGCCTCGGTACATTGCAGCGCTGCGCAGAATGGCGGAACAAACGGCAGAACGCCGTTATCCTTTGGAACGGCGCCTGAGTATATCCTGTGCAGCAGGCCGCTGCCGGGCATGGAAACGCCATACTGACAGCACCAGCCGCATACTGCGCCGTGGATTAGCGGTATATCCGCTTGAGCACATGCATCCTCCAGGAGAAGCCGTGCCGATACGCTGTCCAAAGCGTCTATCACGATATTGTGGCCCGCGATGGTATCCGCGGCGTTTTCTGGGGTTATGTATTTCCCCATAGCCATGAATTCTACGGAGGGATTTACAAGCGCGGCCCGCTCTTTCGCGGCTTCTGCCTTGCTTTTGCCGATAGTAGCCTCCGTGGCAAGAAGCTGCCGGTTCAGGTTGCTTACATCAAAGCTGTCGCCGTCAACGGCGGTGATGTGTCCGATGCCGAGCCTCAGAAGGTTTTCGGTTATATACCCGCCGAGGCCGCCGCAGCCCGCCACAAGTACCCGTTTTTTATGCAGCAGCTCTTGCTCCTGCCGGGATAAAGCGGGAAGGTTTCTTGAATACCTCTGATACATATCCATATATGACACCGCCTTTGCATTGTGATATCGTATAGCATAATGGTATAACTATTTTAAAATAAATACAATCGGGAGACACAAATCAAATGCTGACCGTAAAAACCCCGGATGAAGCGCTTGAAGTGATAAGAGGCAGCTTCTGCTGTATAGCCGGAGAGGAAAACGTACCGTTGGATCAGGCGGCGGGGCGGGTTCTCTGTAAGGACATATACGCGTCTGAGTATGTGCCGGGCTTTGACCGTTCTGCTGTTGACGGATATGCAGTGAGAGCGGCGGACACATTTGGCTGTACGGATGCCATACCGGCCATACTGGAAAAGCAGGCCGGCATAGAAATGGGCAGCGGCGCTGAGCCGCTTCGTCCGGGCTGCTGTGCGCCTATACCAACCGGAGGTGCGCTGCCTGAAGGCGCAGATGCGGCGGTGATGCAGGAATTGGCGGAGGACTACGGCGACGGTACCGTAGGAATAACCAAGCCTGCCGCGCCGGGTATGAACATCATATACCGGGGCGACGACGTATACCCGGGAAAGCCGGTGCTGAAAAGGGGAAAGGTGCTTTCGGCGCGCCATATAGGAGCGCTGGCTGCAATGGGCATGTGCGAGGTGCCTGTGTATGAGAGGATACGCGTCGGCATAATTTCCACGGGCGACGAATTGGTGGAAGTGGAAAAAACGCCTGCGGCCGGCCAGATACGGGACGTGAATACGGCGATGCTGGCTGCGCTTTGCCGCGAAATGGGCTGTGATACGGTGGAATACGGCATAGTCAGGGACGAGGAGAAACTGATAGGCAGTATGCTGGACAGGGCCTTGAATGAGTGCCATATGGTCCTGATGTCCGGAGGCAGTTCTGTTGGGGAAAAGGATGCGGCCTGCCGCATAATGGCGGCAAGGGGCGAGATACTTTTCCACGGGATTGCCATGAAACCGGGTAAGCCCACCATACTCTGCAAGTCCGGCAAAAAGCCGGTGATAGGGTTGCCGGGACATCCCGGCGCGGCGTTCTTGGTTTCACGGCTGCTGCTGCCGCAGCTGCTTTGCAGCATAGGAGGAAGAGAAGTCAGACGGTATCCCGTACAAGCCAGGCTTGCTGAGCCGGTTTCGGCGAATCATGGCAGGGCTCAGTATACTGCGGTAAAGCTTATGGATAACGGTGAAAACGTCGTAGCGGTTCCGGCACGGGGGCAGTCCGGCCTCATAACGAACCTTGCGTATTCAGACGGTTTCTTCTGCATACCGAGGGATACGGAGGGGGCGGCGGCAGGAGAAACGGTTCAGGTATATCTTTACGATAATTGACGGGAGGAAGGCGGAGTGGCTTTTCAGTATCTTACAAACATACCTCTTGAGCGGGCAAAGAGGGATTATGAGGACATACTTATAAGCGAAGGGTTTAGGGGAGAGGCGGAGGAGATACCGGCAGTCTCCTCCCTTGGACGAAGGACTGCGGCGCCGGTTTACGCAAAAATATGCTCTCCCCATTATCCGGCGAGCGCCATGGACGGCATTGCGATCAGGGCAGAAGATACCTTTGGCGCGACCGAAACAGCGCCGGTGCTGATGAAAAGCGATGGGTTTACCATGGTGGATACCGGCGACCCGGTACCTGAGGACTGCGACGCCGTGATAATGATCGAGGATGTGATATACGGCGAGGACGGTTCGGCGAGGATAACGGCGCCGGCGGCGCCGTGGCAGCATATAAGGCAGATAGGGGAGGATATATGCGCCGGTGAAATGATACTGCCGTCATATACCGAGATAACCCCTGCTGCAATCGGCGCGATGCTGGCGGGCGGCGTAATGAAGGTCAGCGTGATACGGCGGCCAACGGTAGGCATAATACCTACGGGCGACGAGATAATACCCCCCACCGACGATCCGAAGCCGGGCAAAATAATGGAGTTCAACTCCGCGATATTCTCCGCCATGCTGGTAAAATGGGACGCTGTGCCAAAAACATATCCCATAGTGCCGGACCAGTCTGGGTTGGTAGAGGCGGCAGTGCGCAGGGCTGCGGAGGAGTGCGATATGGTGCTGCTCAACGCCGGTTCATCGGCCGGGCGGGAGGATTATTCCGCAGCGGCTATTGCCAGCGTGGGCAAGGTACTGCATCACGGCATAGCCATGAGGCCGGGCAAGCCCGCCATACTGGGTTATGCCGGGAAGAAGCCCATATTGGGCGTGCCGGGCTACCCGGTATCCGGCATACTGGTGCTGGAGGAACTGCTAAAGCCCCTGATACTCAAATGGTATAATCATGGAGGATATCGGGAGGAGAATGTCAGCGCAGTGCTTTCGCGCCCCGTGGTATCCGGGCTGAAATACAGGGAATTCGTGCGGGTAAGGCTGGGAAAGGTGGGGGATAAGCTGGTTGCCTCCCCTCTTAACCGGGGGAGCGGCGTTGTGACGTCGTTCGTGAAAGCGGACGGTATACTGGATATACCTCAGGGCAAGGAAGGCTGCGAGGCAGGAGAAACGGTGACTGTACGCCTGCTGAGGAGAAAAAGCGATATTGAGCATACTCTGGTAGTAACGGGCAGCCACGATCCGCTGCTTGACGAGCTGGGCGACATGCTGCACGCCTCAGATTCCAGCCTGTACATGAGCTCATCTCACGTGGGCTCTATGGGGGGCATAATGGCAGTGCGGCGTAGAGAGGCGCATATGGCCGGCATACATCTTCTCGACGAGAGCGACGGCACATATAACCGGT
The DNA here is from genome assembly GCA_004557245.1 of Clostridiales bacterium. GTDB lineage: Bacteria > Bacillota > Clostridia > Christensenellales > CAG-138 > SFEL01. Next base: position 13,888 of record SFEL01000006.1, read on the forward strand.
CGGCTGTGAACAAGTATTTCCCGCATGGCGGAGTGCGCCTTGTGGAATGCGTGGGAAGGACTCAGGGCTTGATGGTACAAAAGGGCAGCCCGAAGGGAATAGGGAGCATAGGCGACCTTACTGCTCCCGGCGTACGCTATGTGAACCGCCAGAAAGGCTCAGGCACGCGCATCCTGACAGACCATCTTTGCAGAAAAGAGGGCATAGATACGGAAAAGATATACGGCTACGGCAGGGAGGAGCTTACCCATACATCTGTGGCGGCGCAAATAGCCATGGGCACTGCGGACGCAGGTATGGGCATATATTCCGCCGCAAAGCTGTATGGGCTCGACTTTATACCCGTATGCACGGAGCAATACGATCTGCTGATACCGGACTGTGCATGGGATACCACCATGGTGCAAAAGCTCATAGAGATTCTTTCGGGACCGGAGTTTACCCGAAGGATAGAAAAAATGGGCGGCTATACCATAGACAGGCCGGGCAGAGTAAGAAGCATAAAATGACGCCTGATATGGATCACATTGGTGCGGAGAGAAAAGCAATTAGACAACTAAAAAAGTGGCGCTCAGCCACTTTTTCCACAGTCTGTCATACTTCAAGAGGTTTAAAACCGGAGAGGTATACGGCCCGGCATTCCCGGGTCTTTATGGCCTCCACAAGTTCGGGTACGGTGGTGAAATATCCTTGTATTTCAGTGGCGTAAATGCCGACCTGCACCGTGCTGTGGGCATCGCTGGCGCCGAACTGCTTGAGGCCTGTCTTTATGCAGGTATCCAGAGCCTTACGGTTCTCAAGGGGCGTGGTGCTGCCGTTGAGCACTTCTACGCCTGTCATGCCTTTTAGCGTGAACAGCATATCCCCAAGGCCGCGGCTGTTGGCCCGGTAAGGGTGGGCGGATATACATATGCCGCCGCGGGCAGTGACATAATCTATGAATTCCTGCGCCATAAGGTGGGGCTCTGGAAGCCGGTCAATGCCGAAGGCCACGATATCCCCTTCGCAGGCAAGGTACTCCACGCCAACAAATATAGGATAGTTTTCCTGTTCGGCTATTTTTGCGGCATATTGTGTAAGTCCCATCTGGTCATGATCGGTAATACATATGCCGTCGAGACCCTTGCGCCTTGCTTCCGAAACAAGCTCAAGCAGGTTCATTCGGCTGTCGCCGGAAAATGTGCGTTCGTGAAGGTGAGTGTCTATTATCAAGGTGTTTTTCTCCCATACATAAAGGTGCCCTCATGGCGGGCACATTAATATTAGCAGACCGGCGGATATACAGTACAACTCAAAAAAACGATAATATCGACGATGATATCGGAATACGAGATAACGGCTCAGCCGTAGACAATTCCAAATCAGAAAGCATTTCTTAATGGACTCTGTTTTAATTAGCATTTACCGGTTTTGCCGATGCGAAGGCATCTGAGCGGGCCGGTTTTTTATATGAGCATATCCTGCGGCGCCTGACATGACAAAAAGGGGCAAGGATGTAACAGCCATGCTGGGCTTTTAGCGTACGGCGCGGTGTTATGCTTCGCTGACATATACTTTGAGGTACTTTATAAACCTCTTTGCTGCAGGGGACAGTATGCGGGATGCGGGATAGGCCACGCCCAGCTCCGCGTATTCCGGCGGGTCAAGGGGTAAGAGAACGGTATTGGCGGTGCGCCCAGAGGTAGCAAGCTCGTTGAAAAGGCCTATGCCGAGCCCTGCTGCTATCATGGCTATCGCAGCGTGGTCCTCGCCGGTGGAATAGCTTATGCTGGGATTTATACCGTGGCGATTAAGTACCTTCATGCTGTCGTAATCATACCCGTCGGCAGGCATTATGAAAGGCTCGTCCCTGAAGGAAGCGATGGGGAAGCTGCTAAGCTTTGCCATCGGATGCCCGGAGGCAAGCACCGCCACCATGCGGTCACGCTTCAATGGTATCCATTGGCATTCACCGTCCGGCGGGTAGCTGAACAGGCAAAAATCCGCAAGCTGCTCGCACAGCAGCTGGTCCAGCTTCTGGTGTACGCCTTCTATTATTTTAATGCCCACATTTGGATAATCCTTCTGAAAGCGGCATATTACGCCGGGCAGCCAGCTTGCGGCTATGCTGAAATAGCTCCCTATGGTAATATCCCCCACGATGACGCCCCTGATCTCGGAGGATACCTGATATAGCTGCTCCTCACAGCGCATCATATCCCTGAGCACCGGCACTATCCTTTCGCCGTCCGGAGTAAGGGTCACGCCCTTGTTGCTGCGCTGGAAAAGGGGAAAGCCAAATTCCTTTTCCAGCGAATTCATCATGTGCACTACGCCTGAGGGAGTATAACCCAGCTTTTCAGCTGCGCCGGAAAAACTGCCTACGTCAATCGCCTCTAAGAATACCTTATATTTATCTGTGGCCATATAAATCTTAACTGTGAGAGTTTCTCACACTGCCCTTTCAAAAAACGAGTTTTACTAATATTTATTCATAGTATATACTGCAGACAACAGAGTTTCAAGGTGCTTAAATAACTGCGAGCATATAACTTATTTATTAAGTCCTAACGTATTTAGGCAAATATTTAATATATCTATAGGAGATAATAAACATATAAGCTGGACTTATTGAAAACTCTGCTGAATAATAATCCAAAAAATGGAGGAAGCTTTATGGAATTGTATATTGTACTGTGCGTTATTGTCCTTGCGGTAGTATATGTATTCTATAATTATTTCAAGATCAAGAGGATGGATGAGGGTACTGCCGAAATGGCGGAGATGGCAGGAATAATCCGCAGCGGAGCAGTCGAATTCCTCAAGACGGAGTTCAGGACAATCGCAATAGTGATTCTGCTGGCGGCTGTCGTGTTTACGCTATTTATCGAAAAGACCAGCGGCATTACCTTCATAATGGGCGGCCTTATGAGCAGCACGGTATGCATACTGGGCATGCGCAGCGCCACCTATGCCAACGTCCGCACCGCCAATAAGTCCCGGGAGTCCCTCTCAATAGGTGAAACGGTAAAGGTAGCTCTCTGCGGCGGCAGCATATCCGGCCTCAGCGTACAGGCTTTCGGCATGCTGGGCATGGTGCTGGTGCTGATAATATGGGGTATCGACTTTGACGCAGTAGGCCACGGCCTCATTGCAAACCTCAAGTGCAATCCTTCCATAATGCGTATGTCCACTTATTCTCTGGGCTGCTCCATAGTTGCAATGTTCAACCGCGTAGCGGGAGGTAACTATACCAAGGCTGCGGACATCTCGGCAGACATTCTGGCAAAGATACGCCACGATATGCCTGAGGATGACAGCCGCGTTCCCAATACCATAGCGGATTTCATAGGCGATAACGTAAACGACATAGCAGGCAACTGCTCAGATCTTCTGGAGAGCTTCGTGGCCACTATGGCGGCTTCCATAATGATTGCCGTTACCATATTCAACAACAATCGGGCTATAGGAGAGGCTACCTTCAATGCCACCTGCGCGTTCCCGATACTGTTGGCTGGCTGTGGCCTGCTGGGCTGCGTGCTGGGTCTGGGTTATGCCTCCCTGCGCAAGATGGGCGACAATCCCTCCCATGAGCTTAACCTTGCTACCTATATTTCTTCCGGACTTACCATAGCGCTGGGCTTTGTAGCCTGCAAGGTGGTGTTCGGCAATGTTCCCCTTTACGATTCCTTTAGAATAGGATGGATATCTCCTTGGGTATCGGCGGTCCTGGGCACAATAAGCGGCGTAGCCATAGGCATGATAACCGAGTACTACACCTCTACAGACTATAAGCCCACAAAGATGCTTGCGGACATGGCTACAGAAGGCGAGGCTTTCGTAATAACCAAGGGCGACGCCATAGGCTCCCGCTCCTGTCTGCTGCCCATACTGCTCATAGGCATATCGCTGTTCATCTCTGGAAAGATCTGCGGCACATACGGCATAGCCATATCCTCTCTGGGCATGCTGGCTTTTGTAGGTACTACCGTATCCATAGACGCGTTTGGCCCCATAGCGGACAATGCGGGCGGCCTTGCGGAATCCTGCCATCTTGACGCGGACGTGCGCAAGATAACCGACAAGCTGGACGCCGTGGGCAACACCACCGCAGCTATAGGCAAGGGCTTTGCCATAGGCTCCGCCGCGTTCGCCACGGTTTCACTTATCGTTGCATACGTTGGCAACTACACCGCAAACGGCGCTGAGCCGGTGCTGAACTTCGCTTCCTTTGTAGTAGTGGCGGGCGGCATAATCGGCGGTGCGCTGGTTGAGTACTTCTCTGCCCTTCTTACTGACAACACCATCGAGTCCGCCCGACTCATGGCTGACGAGGGCGACCGCATGCTCTCTGTTCCCGGCGTGCTGGAAGGCACCGTAAAGCCGGATTACAACAAGATGATAAGGATGGCCGCACAGCAGGCCCTCAGAAAGATGCTGCTGCCCTCAGTGTTGTCCATGCTCATTCCCGCAGTAGGAGGATTCCTCTTCGGTGTTGAGTTCGTAGGCGGCATATTGGTAGGCGCTACCATAGTGGCCATACCCAGGGCAATATTTATGGGCAACTCCGGCGGTGCCTTTGATAACGCCAAAAAGTACATCGAGTCCGGAGCAATCGAGGGCCACGGCAAGGGCTCCGACGCCCACAAGGCCTCTGTCACCGGCGATACCGTAGGCGATACCCGCAAAGACGTAGTAGGCGTTGCGCTGGATATATTCATAAAGTCTATGTCCACCGTAGCCAATACCCTCGCAAGCGTATTCTCTACATTAACTCTGTTCAGATAAATAAGTTAGACATAATTTTCAATTAGGCGGCCTTAAGGGTCTGATATCTGTGCTGAGCAGGTGTCAGGCCCTTTAGTTTTGCCTTGATCCGGTGGTTGCTGTAGTAAACGAGGTAGTCGATGAGTTCAGCTTTGAAATGTTCAAGAGAATCGAGGTCCTGAATGTAAAGCGGTTCGGCTTTGAGTATCCCGAAGAAGTTTTCCATTACAGCATTGTCCAAACAGATGATTGCATGCAATTTCTGCTTTCTGTTCCGGTGCCCATATCCGATTCTTCTGTTCCTTTTTCACGCTCATCACTTCCAAGTTGATTTTAACATAAAAAATAAGGTAGACATCATGGTGGTTTATCATGTGTCTACCTTTATATTATAGCTTTACAAAGCGGGGGGATTATTATTTGCCAAAGAAGAAGGGCATTATCTCGTTTATTATGCGGCCGTTCCAGTAGCTGAAATCGTGCACGCCGTTGCCCTCGGTATAGGTGAAGTCTAAGCCAAGCGACTGGGCTTTTTTGCGCCATTCCTGGCTGAATGCATAAATGAAATCCTGTTTGCCGATAGTGTGATACATGGGAGGCACGTATTTGCCTGCGGCCTTGCGCGCCGCTGCCTTATCCAGAAGAGCCAGCATGTCGTTGTCGCCGTCCTTCATATCCGGCCAGTCGGACAGGGAAGTATGTATGGTGAATATGCTGCCGTTTTCAAAGGCATTTATGAATCCAGCCATATCCATACAGCCTGACAGGGAGGCTATTTTGCAGTATCTGTCGGGGTTCATGAGGCCGATCTTGACCGCACCGAAACCGCCCATGGAGTAGCCCATTATGTAGCGGTCCTTGGCATCGGTGGAGGCGTGAAATGTAGCCTCTATCATGGCAGGCAGTTCTTCGGATATGTAGGTGTAGTATTTTGCTCCATAGGGTGTGTCATTGTAACAGCTCAGTGCTGCATCGGGCATTACTGCAATAAAGCCGTACTGGCAGCAGAGCTGTTCCATGTCGGCGCGCTGTATCCATTCAAAGCCGTCGCCGCCTGCGCCGTGCAGCATATATACTACCGGCCAGCGCTTTTCAGGGTCGTATTTGTCTTTGCGCTGTATCATTTCGCCAAGGGTAGGGGTAGGATAAGCAACCCAGACGCTGGTCTTCATTGCGAGACAACGGGAAGTGAAGTTGATGTTCATTATGGCCATAACGGCAAGCCCTCCTTTTTACTTTGATAGAATTATAACTCCAAAAAAACCTATAGTAAAGGCAAATATACTAAAAATAAAACATTCTAAAAATAGAATTTACCTAAATTGCCAGATCTTCGGCATACCGGAAACACTGTTGCGAGCAAAAATAAAAAAAATGAAGTAGAATTATAAAAGTTGCTATTGAAAAATTCGATGTAAGGTATTATATTATAAATAGAACATAGGTCAAAATAATAACGAGATTCCAAAAAGGTATTTTATAATTTGAATAGGAGGAATAAAAGTGAATCCGCTGGATTATGTAAGAAAAACGCCTTACGAGCTGTATATTGACGGCAAGTATGTACCCGCTGAAAAGGGCAAAGTGGTGGATGTTATCAACCCCGCTAACAATGAACCGTTTGCTCAGGTATATCGGGGCACTGTGGAGGACGCGGAGAAGGCGGTGCAGGCTGCCCGAAAGGCGTTTGACGAAGGCCCCTGGGGCCGCACTGCTGCCCGTGACCGCGCCAAGATACTTGCCAAGGCCGCACAGATAATGGAACGCCGGGGAGAGGAATTTGCAATACTCGAGTCGCTCGAATGCGGCTATCATTACGGGTCCGCACGCTACTATTGCGTGCCAATGGCAGTGGATTCCTTCAACCTGTTCGCCGGAAAGGCAAGGGATATTGAAGGCAAAGTCGTTCCTTCCGATTACGGCACGCTGAACTACGTTACATGGAACCCGGTTGGCGTAGTGGCCGAGATACTGCCCTGGAACGGGCCTTATCTCATGGGCTGCCAGAAAATAAACGCTATACTGGCCGCAGGCAATACCTGCATTATCAAGCCCCCATCCTGGGGAGTGCTGGCTCTGCTGCAGCTGGCTGGCGTATATGAAGAAGCCGGTCTGCCCGCAGGCGTATTCAATGTAGTTACCGGCTCAGGCTCAGAAGTGGGCGCGTATCTCACCAAGCATCCCATGGTAGACATGGTCGCCATGACAGGAGGAATTGAGACCGGCCGCGAGGTGATACACAACTCTGCCGAGCGCGTAAAGGATATTGCCCTTGAACTGGGCGGCAAGAGCCCTGCAATCTTCTTTGACGACGTAAACGTAAAGGACGCCGCCAAGTGGGCCGTCTGGGGCTTCACCAACCATTCCGGTCAGGTATGCGTTTCAGGTACCCGTGTGCTTGTACAGCGCAGCATCTACGATGAGTTTGTAGAGGAAATGAAAAAGTTTATCGCTGAGAAGTATGTTGCGGGCGATACTTTCGATTTTAACTCCAACCTGGATCCCCTCATTTCCAAGTCCCATGCCGCAAAGGTATGGAGCTATATAGAGAAGGGTAAGGAAGAGGGCGCGAGGCTGGTCTGCGGCGGCGAGCACTACACCGACCCTGTGCTTGCAAAGGGCAATTACGTTCCGGTGACTCTGTTTGCCGATGTAACTCCCGATATGACCATATATCAGGAAGAGATATTCGGGCCTGTGGGCTGTGTTACTCCCTTTGACACCGAGGAAGAAGCCATCGCTCTTGCAAACGGTACCTCCTACGGCCTTGCGGGCGCCGTATATACCAACGATCTCAAGCGCGGCATCCGCGTTGCCAACAGCATAAAGGGCGGGCAGATCTATGTTAACCACTACTTCAGCAAGGGCATGATAGAGTCTCCCGGCACTGGATGGAAAGAAAGCGGTCTGGGCGTTGCGGGTATGCAGAAGTACATGATTTCCAAAACTGTATTCGTGGAAACCATTGACGGAACCCTTCCTCCTGTGTGATACTGTTAATAATTATTAAAGTATCACTCAAGGGGTAAATATAATGCCTAATAAAGAACAAGATTTTTCCAGGGAAAACGATAGTACGGTAGGCGCTAAGATACGTGCCCTGAGAAGAATCCGCGGCCTGTCGCTGCAGCAGATGTCACAGGAAACGGGAATGAGCTATTCATACCTTTCGGGTCTGGAGAATGGCAAGCATTCCGTGTCCATAACCAATCTGCAGCGCATCGCAAAGTATTTTGATGTCGACATGGTGTACTTCCTTATGCCCAGCGGCGCAGTGCCGAAGGTATTCCGTAAGGAAGAGCTCTTCAGAGGAAATAATGCCTTTGCCGACATAGCCTACCGGGTAATAACCCCCGAAAAGACCAGTAATCTGCAGGTAAGCTATGTCTACCTGCCCCCCGATGAACCCAGCGAGCGGCATATCCACAAGCACGGCAAGGGGCAGGAGATGCTGATTACTTTGGACGGCTGCGTCTGTGTCATGGTAGAGGAAGAACGGTACAGGATCGAGCAGGGCGACTGTATAGTATTCGATGCAAATATTGAGCATGTTATGTATACAGAAGAACAGCCGGCAACATTTGTGATAATATCCAGTCCGCCATACGGGCAAAACATTCTTCCAACTACACATGAATAAGCTGAAAAGCGGGGGGCTGAAAGCTCTCCGCTTTATATTTTTTGCATGGCTGCGATTTTTGAATAAATCTTACAATATTTTTAACCAAGATAAGAAAGGACTCCTGATACAAAATGAGTTTGAAGGCGGTACACTATATCAACCAGTTCTATGCCGGAATAGGTGGCGAAACCATGGCGGACACCGGCTTTGGCGTACTGGAAGAGAAAAAAGGGCCTGCTCTGGGCCTTGAGCAGCTTTGGAATGGAGAAATGACCATATCCAAGGTAGTATATTGCGGCGACAATTACGTAAACACTGATGAGAACTATGGTGAGGTAAAGGAAAAGCTGGCCAAGGTCATCCGAGAGGAAAAACCGGACGTATTTATCGCGGGTCCCGCATTTAATGCCGGCCGCTACGGCGTTGCCTGCGCCAAGGTATGCGATTACGTTCGCAGCGAGCTTGGAGTACCCAGCGTTACCTGTATGTGGCATGAGAACCCTGCCATAGACATGTACGTGGAAAACAACTATATCGTACCCAGCACAGAGACTGCTGTAGGTATGCGCAAGACTCTGCCTGCGCTTGCAAAGCTTGCCCTTAAGCTTGCCAGGAAGGAAAAGATAGGTACCGCCCACGCCGAGGGATACCTGCCTACCGGCCACCGCTATAATGAATATTCCGATAAGTCCGGCGCAGAACGCGTTGTGGATATGCTCGTGGCGAGGCTGTATAACAAGAAGTTTGAGACAGAGGTGCCCCTCAGGAGCTTTGAGGTAATACCCCCTGCCGCAAAGATAAAGGACATAAGCAAGGCTACCATAGCCCTGTTTACCACTGGCGGTCTGGTCCCTGTGGGCAACCCGGATAAGATCAAGCAGGCGTTTGCCGTAAGCTTTGGTATTTATGATATGACCGGCCTCGACGCTCTTAAGAAGGGCGTGTATGAATCAATACACGGCGGATACGATACTACCGCCGCCAGCGCCGATCCTCATCGTCTGGTACCTCTTGATGCTCTTCTCGATTGCAAGAAGGAAGGCAAGATTGGAGATATCTACAAGTTCTTCGGTGCTACCTGCGGTGTTGGCACAAACATCGGCAGCAGCCAGGAGATGGGCAAGAAGTGGGCAAATATGCTTAAGGATGCCAAGGTGGATGCTTGTCTGCTGACCTCTACCTGAGGAACCTGCACTCGTTGCTGCGCAACGATATCAAAAGAGCTTGACAGAGCAGGCATACCTAATGTACACATAACTGCGTTTACCACCATAGCTAAGAGCGTTGGTGCGAACCGCATAGTATTTGGCGGCGAATTTACCGCTCCGGTGGGCAATCCCGATCTGCCCATAGACAGAGAAAAGGTTTACCGCCGCAAGATCATCGACAAGGCGTTGGAAGTCCTGCAGATGGACATCACCGCACCCACGGTATTTACTGTGGACGAGAGCAAGGAGGACTAAGCAATGATAGATATGAAGCTTACCCGTCAGTATTTTGACGTTAAGGATGTTTGCTTTGGCGATAAGTGCGCATTGGAAAACGGTGTGCTTACCGTAAACGAAGCCGAGCTTCAGGCGCTGACCGCCGACCTCTGCAAGGCTGTGAAGGGCTATCATCTCGAGATAACCAAGCCGGGTGAAAATGCACGCATCATACACGTTCTGGACACGATAGCCCCCATGGTAAAAATAGAGGGAGAGGGCGTACAGTACTCAGGATTTTTCAGCACCCCTTATACCGTAGGCCGCGGCGTCACCAACATGCTGTCCGGCTTTGCCGTAATAGAGAGTGCGGCCCTTCCGTGGGATGAGTCCAACGCCTCCAGCGGCCTGCTGTATCCCCGCGACGCCATAATCGAGCTCAGCGGTTTCTATGCGGGCTATACGCCTTTTTCCAAGACAAACAATCTGGTCATCATATACGACCTGAATGAGGGCAAATCCTCTATCGAGTACGATAACGATATTCGCCTTATTGCCATCAGAATATCCAATTATCTGGCGGAGCTCACACGCAGCATGACTCCCGACAGGACGGAGGAGTTCTCCACTGAGGAAGAGCATCCGGAGTTGCCCGGGGTAGTGATGGTATGGCAGTGCCAGAACCAGGGACCGTATGCGGATACAATGCTCTATGGAATGCCCATAGACGATATGGTTCCCACCGTGCTTCATCCCAACGAGATGCTGGATGGCTGCGTGGTAAGCGGCAACTATGTGTGGCCTGCCTTCAAGGTACCCACCTATCTGCACGTTAACCACCCGGTGCTGTTGGAACTGTACAGGCGCCACGGTAAGGATATCAACTTCAAGGGCGTAATATTCTGCCGCAGCCACAATCCCAGCACATGGCATAAGCAGCGCTGTGCAAGCCACGTGGTAAAGCTTGCTCAGATGCTGGATGCAAAAGGCCTGGTAATGGTATGGGAAGGCGGCGGCAACGCCTGCACTGACGGCATGCTTACAATACAGACCGCTGAGCGCCACGGTATCCGCACCGCCGGCATCACCTTCGAATTCGGCGGCAAGGACGGCACAGAGGGCATACTGCTGGTTGACGATGTACCAGAAGCTACAGCTATGTGCAGCGGAGGTTCCATTGAGAAGACGGTACACCTTTCTGCTGTGGACAGGGCAGTAGGCGGAGATACCTTCAGGCTCAATAAGGAATCCGGCGGCTTCTTCCCTCCCGCCAAAGGCGAACTCACACTTGAGCAGACTACCCACCTTTATCTCGGCGGCAACCAGTGTGCATACAGCAAGATATACGGGGCGGCCTATTAAAAAAAGATTTTAAAAATACTAATACGAAAGGAAAAAGAATTATGAAGCGCAGAATGAATAATTTCTTTAAAAAGGATGGCAAGTCCTTCGTGTTGGCTATGGATCACGCGGCAATGATGCCTTCTCCCGATTTGAAGGATCCGGGACATGTTATCCGCGAGGCTGTGGCCGGTGGTGCTGACGGATTTCTGACTACCTATGGTATTATTAAGGCCTTCCAGAATGATTTCGGCAATGCCGGTATTATAATGCGTGCGGACGGAGGAATTTCTGCACTCCGCAAACCCATGAACCCCCTCAGCCTGCTGTACACCCCCGAGGATGCGGTGCGCGTAGGCGCCGATGCCATGCTGTGCATGGGTTATCCGGGCTCTACCGACAATGAGCACACCCTGGAGTACCTTGCTAACCTCTGCGCCGAGGCTGAAAAGCTCAACATTCCGGTAGGCGCCGAGATGCTGCCTTACGGCTTTGAAAAGCACGAGGGCATTGATACCCGTTCTGTTGAGAATATGAGCTTTGCCTGCAGGCAGGGCGCAGAGCTGGGCGCTGATTTTATCAAGGCCGAGTTCGTTGGGGGCGAACGTTTCCGCGAGGTCGTTGACGGCTGCTACGCGCCCATACTGGTGCTGGGCGGCGGCAAGGCCAAGAGCGAGGAGGAGATATTCGCCAACATTCGCGGCGCTCTGGACGCTGGCGCAAAGGGTATTATAATGGGCCGAAATATCTACCGTCACGAGAATATAGCCGCCGTTTGCGCGGCCATTGCCGCGATAGTGCATGACGATGCCACCGTTGACGAGGCCATGAAGATGCTTAAATAACCGGAGGTAAAAGATATGTCTATTCAAATTAAGACTATTGCCGTAACCGGCGAAAAACAGACCGAGATAATGAATCTGACCACCCCGGATCTTCGCAACGGCGAAGCATTGATAAAGGTACATGCCGTAGCGCTCTGCACCCTTGAGCAGCGCATATTCAGGGGTGAAGTAAAGATGCCTCTGCCATGCACCGGTGGCCACGAGGTATCAGGCGAGATAGTTGCTCTGGGCGATGGCGTGAACAAGAAAATGTGGGCGCCAGGAGACCGCGTTGCCGTACGTCTGCTTTACAACTGCGGCGAGTGCTATTACTGCCGTACCGGACATGCTAATCTCTGCGAAAGGGCGCAGAAAAAGCCCGTACGCGAGGGACTGCTTATAGGACCCGGCGGCCTTTGCGATTACGTTATAGTAAATACCGGTTATCTCTTTAAGATACCCGACACTCTGAGTTACGAAGAAGCCAGCCTTACCGAGCCTCTTGCATGTGTGGTGCATAGCGTCACCAAGGCCAACATTCAGCTGGGTGAAGACGTGGTCGTAATAGGCGGCGGCATAATGGGTCAGTATCACGTAATGCTGGCAAAGCGCAGGGGTGCAAGGGTCATAATGAGCGAGGTAGACGAGAACCGCCGCGCTCTGGCACAGAAGCTGGGAGCCGACATTACTTTCAACCCCATGGAGAAGGACCCTGTTGAGTACGTAAAGAGCCTTACCGAGGGCCGTGGCGCAGACGTGGTGTTCAACACCACCGCCATACCTTCCGTGGTACCTCAGGCTATCGCCATGACAGGCAAGGCCGGCCGCATGATACAGTACAGTTCCATGCATCCCGATGCCCCGGCACCGGTAAGCCCCCAGATGCTGCATGGCAATGAGCCAATACTCACCGGCTCCATCAGCCCCGACGTACACGACTTTTTTACCGCTAACCGTCTGCTTTCCGGCGGCATAATAGACTGCAAGCCGCTTATTGCAAAGAAGTTCCCCTTCGAGCAGGCACAGCAGGCCTTTGAGGCGGCGATTGTGCCCGGCACCTTCAGGGTAATAATAACCGACTGATATGGCCCGGACTTTTCCGTACAGGGTCGTTGGCCCTGTACGGAAATACTGTAAATAGAATTTACTTAAAATCTGCTGGCGCAAAGCATCAACTGGGGAGAACCGAGAGAATAATGCTGATGTAACCACATTAGTTATTATAAGATTGATATTGACAAAAACGATGTTAAATATTAAACTATATCATAAATGAAATGTTCGATTAAGTGAATTACCAGTAAAAATGAATTAGGTTTTGGGATGCTCAGGTCCCGAAAAATCAATAAAAACACATTATTTAGGAGGATTCTATGGAAAACAAAGATAGTGGTAAGCTTGGCCTTGTAGCTTGCATTGCTATACTTACCGGCGGCTGCATCGGCAGCGCGATTTTCTCACTTTCCGGCATGACTATGTACTATGCCGGTCCCGCAGCTATAATTACATGGATAGTTGCAGCTATAATACTTGGTTGCTATGGCGTTCAGGTGGCCGAGCTGTCCGTAAGATACCCCCATTCCGGTGGCGTTTACGTATTTCCTGCTAAGTCCCTGAATAAATTCTGGGGCTTCGCTGCAGCCTGGGGCTACGTTATTTCCAACTTTATCGCTGTAGCCTTCTCCGCTATTTACGTAGCCACTTATCTGGGTGTTGGCTTCGAGGCGCTTGCCGGTCTGCAGATACCCCTCGCGCTGGCCTCCATACTGTTCTGTGTAATACTTAACATGATGAAGGTTACCGATGCCGGCAAGTTCAACAACGTACTGGTCGGCCTGCTCATCATTACAATGCTGCTGTTCAGCGGTATTGCCCTGTCTCACGGCAACTTTAACTTTGATAACTTCAGCAACTTCTTCGATGGCGGCATGGGCAAGACCGGTTGGATACAGGCTATCCCCAATGCCATGGTAGCTTACGGCTCCGTGGTTGCAATAGCCTTCATGGTGGGCCAGGTAAAGGATCCCAACCGTACCGTTCCCAAGTCCATGGCTATCGCCCTGATAATCGTAGTTTCCCTGTACCTTCTGATGATCGTTGGAACCTTGGGTCACATTACTACCCAGTTCCTGGTAGATAATCCCGGCATGCGCTTCATACCTATGTTCGCCGCTGCATGGACTTCAATGACCAACGTGCCCTGGCTCTCTAAGCTGATCTCTGTTTCCGCCTTCATCGCCCTGATCACCACCATGCTGGTTGTTCAGAACCTGAATGCCCTGACCATTCGGGCCATGGCTGAGGATGGCGCTCTGCCAAAGGTATTGGCAAAGTCTAACAAGAACGGCGCACCCTCTGCAGGCATCATCTTGGCTGCTGTTGTAGCTGGTATTCTCAGCTGCCAGCCCTCCTGGACTGAGCTGCTGGTAAACCTCGGCTCCATAGCCGCTGCCGTTACCGTAGTTATAGTTTGCTATTCCCTGATAGCATCCCGCAAGCAGATGCCCAGCATTGAGGGCAAATACAAGGCTCCCGGCGGCAATGCTCTGAGCTGGGCTACCATAATCGTGATCGTAGCGAGCTACATACCCGCCATATTCAACGGCGGCGCGCAGATGTGGATATTCACTGCCATCATCTACATCGTAGGTATACTGATTTACTTCCTTTACTCCAAGAAACATCTCGCTGAATAAGCCGATATAGTTGTTTGAATTGAGGCGTAAAGTCCTGCGGCAGTGCATCGCTGCCGCAGGTATGTCTCGAGACCGGAGGAAACTTACAATGAAGCATGTATTGGATTTTTGCGGTGGTACGAAGGACGGTACCTGTGTAGCTTTTGGACATTTTGACGGTATCCACCTTGGCCACAGGGCAGTTATAGAAAAGGTCTGTGCCCATGAGGGGCTTGTACCTGTGATAGTAAGCGCAGACGAGACATTCAAGCCCGTTATATATACCGAGCGGGAAAAGGAAGAACTCCTTAAAGAAACCGGCGTGGAAATAATGGTTTCGGTAAACGCCCGGGATTATGATTCCATGACCGCAGAAGAGCTTTGCAGTGCCGTTGCCGGAAAGCTCAACGCAAAGGTGGTAGTAGCCGGAGAGAATATCTGCTTTGGCTCCGATAATAAGGGTATCGCAGAGCTTAAGGCCCTCGGTGCAAAGTACGGCTTTGCTGTTGAGTCTGTTCCCGTCGTTTATCACAATGGCGAAGAAGTATCCACAGCAGCCGTAATGAAGGCAATTGAGGATAAGGATTTTAATAAGATGTCCGAACTCCTTGGCCATGTATATATTATGATGGGAAGGGTCGTCCACGGTAAGGCGGCCGGGCGCAAGCACGGAATGCCCACGGCTAACCTGGGCGTAGCGGCTAATAAGCTGTTTCCTCCTCACGGCGTATATGGCACGCTTTCCATAATAGATGGCAGATATTACAGGGGCATGACCAACATAGGTCTGCGTCCCTCAGATGACGATATACCCATTGCCACGATAGAGACATTTATACTGAACTTTGACCAAGATATATACGACAAGGATGTACTGCTTCAGGTTTATGCCTATATCCGCGGAGTGAAGAAATTCTCCGGTGGTCTGGATGAAGTCCGCAAGCAGATCGACAAGGATATTCAGGACGTCAAGTCTTATATGGACGAAGTAGTACGCAAGCTTGGCATTTGATTCGAACACCTACTTTTCATAACTATTCTTAACGAGAGAGGCAGACGGGCTAAGGCCCGTCTGCCTCTCTCTGTGCAAACAGAAGATAGTGCCGCTGCTCTGAAGGACAGCGGATGCATACTTGACAAGCAGGGGGCATTTTAGGAAAATATGCTTAAGATTCGACATTGAGAGGGTTCTTATGGATATATATGTCAGGGATGGTTCTATCATAGTGTCCGGGGTCAGTTGCTTTGACCTTGCCCGTTCCTGCGACTGCGGGCAGGCGTTTCGCTGGAAGAATACGGGAAACGGCTGGTTTGGCGTGGCAGGCGGCAGGGGAGCTACGGTAAGGCAGACGGGAGAAACTCTGATTATAACCCCCGGCAAGGATAAAGATGTCGGCTTCTGGCTCAATTACTTTGACTTATACAGAAACTATCAGGCTATAGAGGACGAGGTGAGATGTGACGCTACCCTTGGCAAATGCCTGGACTACGCCAGCGGCATACACATATTCAATCAGGACCCATTTGAAACGCTGATAAGCTTTATCATATCGGCAAACAACAACATAAAGCGCATAACCGGTATAGTGGACAGGCTTTGTATCCTGGCAGGAGAAAAGCACGAAGGAACTACAGAATACTATTCCTTCCCGGCGCCTGAGGCCATAGCGGAGCTGACCGTTGAACAGCTCACCGCCATAGGCTCCGGCTACCGGGCGCCATATATCAAAGGCAGCGCCAGAATGATAGCCGACGGGTACGAACTGGAAACGCTGAGAAACGTGCCGACGGCGGCGGCAAGAAAAGAACTGCTGAGATTCCCGGGCGTGGGGCCAAAGGTTGCGGACTGCGTGCTGCTGTTCTCGCTGGGCCATGCGGACGCATTTCCGTTGGACGTATGGATGAAGCGCGCCATGCGGCTCATGTACTTCCAAGGCGCAGAACCGGGGAAAAAGGCCATGGAGGATCAGATAGCCGCCCTTGGCCCAAACAGCGGCATATTGCAACAATACATATTCCAATACGCAAGAGAGAATATGTAGCTATTTGGAATAGGCGTGACGGAACATCTCCTCTACCTTTTTTTGAGTGTCGTCCGGGATAATTTGGGCAACTTCGCCGCACTGTGCTACCCTCGCCGTAAGGCGGGGGAGCTTTTTTAAAAAAGCGTTTTTATCCCGTTCCAGCTCGCAGAGCTTCAACGGCAGCCCCAGCATGTCCGCATATTCCTCAATGAGCGCAGCAAGAGCCTCGGGAGTATCCTTCAGACCCAACTCCGACGCTATGGCGGCGTAGCCCTCGGAGTATTGGCCGGTTGAACGCCGTATTATGGCAGGAAGGTACACGGCGCAAAGCGTCCCGAAGGATACACAGCCAAACAGCCCCATAGATCCGTGAACCATTGCAGAGCAAAGGCCGGGGGAGGCGTTGTAGTGGGCTATGCCGCTGAGTATCTGGGCGTTGAGCAGCGGCTCTGATGGAAATGGCAGGCAGGAAAACGCAATGGTGCTGCTTATTATGGTATGCATGGCCTGCATTGCGAAGGGGCGGCTGAAAAAACTGCCTTCGGGAGAGACGGCCGCTTCCACGGAAAGCGCCAGTGCGGACAATACTGCTTCGCCGGTATGGGTGTGGGGTAAGGCGTTGAGCAGCAGCGGGTCGATTATGGCGGCGTGGGGCATGAGACCGGGGCAGTATATAACCTGCTCAAGGCATTCCCGGGGATTCCATAGCGCCGCGTATCCGGTGGCCTCGCCGCCGTTTGAACCGAGGGTAGGAACGGCTATAAGACGTGTGCGCCCCAGTTTCATTCTGGGTATATCGGACCTGACAAGATCGTCCGGAGTAAGGTCGGGACGCTCGTAGAATATCCGCATGAGCTTTGCGCAGTCCATGGCGGCATGGCCTCCTATGGCGATTATCCAGCCCGGCTTGAACTCCATAAGCGCCTTTGCCCCTTCCAGTACCGTCGGGCCGTCGACCGGGCCTTCGGGCACGCTGAATACCCGTATGTGCATGCCGGTGCGCCTGGCCTGCTTCTGGGCTATCCTGCACGCGGCCTCGCAGTCATGCACCAGCAGCATTCGGTCGCCCCGGAGGCCGGATATATGCTCCAATGTGCCGTCGCCGTAAAGTATCCTTATGGGTATTCTAAACTCCGCCATAAGCGCCCCCTAAAAACGTAATGCGTTTATAGGATGCTGCATTTTGGGAAAATGATGCATATTATCCGGATACGCGATGTTTGGGAAGATTAAATTCAAATTATATGGTATAATAATAACGCATCTAAGAATTTTGCCGAAAGGAATATGAATAATAATGATGAAACTCAATAAGTACATCGACCATACCCTTCTCAAGCCCGACGCCACTACCGAACAGATAAAGAAAATATGTGACGAGGCGAAGAAGTACGACTTCGCCAGCGTATGCGTAAATTCCTGCCATGCTGAGCTGGTAGCAAGGGAGCTTAAGGACAGCGGCGTTTCCACCTGCTGCGTAGTAGGCTTTCCTCTAGGCGCAATGCTCACCGAGGCAAAGGCATATGAAGCCAGGCTGGCGGTAGAAAAGGGCGCAAACGAGATAGACATGGTGATCAACATAGGCGCCGCTAAGGAAGGCGACTGGAAACTCGTAGAGGACGATATAAAGGCCGTAGTTGACGCATGCCATCCCAAGGCGCTGCTGAAGGTCATAATCGAGACCTGCCTGCTCACCGATGACGAAAAGCGCGAGGCCTGCCGCTGCGCCGTAAGGGCGGGAGCCGATTATGTCAAGACCAGCACCGGCTTTTCCACCGCAGGCGCAAACGTACACGACGTTGCACTCATGCGCGAGACTGTAGGCCCGGATGTGGGCGTAAAGGCCTCTGGCGGCGTGCGCACCCACGAGGACGCTGATAAAATGATAAAGGCGGGGGCGACAAGGCTCGGCACCAGCTCCGGCGTAAAGCTCATGGCATAATACAAAAACGCTTCAGAGCGAAGGTAAAATCCTTCGCTCTTTTTGTTTTTTGGCAGTTTTTACAAAGGAAGTGCATATTCGCCAAAGTTCGTGGGAATAATTTGAAGGAGGCGAAATTTGCGTAAAGAATAACCACAGTTAAGCCCTGAATGGACAGGCATAAGCAGGGCAAAAGCGGTAAATCGGAGGTAATTATGCAGCTTGAAAAGAACAGAAGAGGAAGGGAGCTTCGCGTTGTGCTGTCAGGAGAACTGGATCACCACAACGCGGCCATTATTCGCGAGGAGATAGATCGTGAGCTGGACGGCAGCGTAAAGCTGCTGACGCTGGATATGAGCGGTATAACCTTCATGGACAGCTCGGGCATAGGCGTGGTGCTGGGCAGATACCGGCGCATGAGCGAAAGCGGGGGGAAGCTCAGAATGGGCGGCATGAGCATATATGCGGAAAAGATACTCAGAATGGCCGGCGTACTGGCGCTGCTGGAAAGAAAATAGATCAGGGGGGTAAGTTACGATGACGAAAAACAGCATGGAGCTCAGCTTTGACAGCATATCTCAAAACGAATCACTGGCCAGGTCGGTGGCGGCGGCATTTTCGGCCCAGCTCAATCCCACCATAGGGGAGCTGACGGACATACGCACCGCCATAAGCGAGGCGGTAACTAACGCCATAATACACGGCTACGGCAATGACCCGGCTAAAAAGGTATACATGCGCTGTACCGCGGAGGACAGGCTGCTCACATTTGAAATTGAGGATAAAGGCAAGGGAATAGAAAACGTAGCGCTTGCAATGCAGCCATTTTACACTACCGAGCCAAACCTCGAGCGTTCCGGTATGGGCTTTTCGGTGATGGAAGCCTTTATGGATGACGTAAGGGTGGAGTCCGAGCTGGGCAATGGCACGAGGGTTACCATGAAAAAGAGCATTTCGGCGGTGAGGGAAGATGAATGATGAGAAGATCATGCCCAACCCGCAGTTCCCATACGAAGAAACGCTGAAATACATAAAGCTGGCTCAATCCGGCGACAGGGAGGCCATGAACGAGCTGGTGGAGCGCAACATGGCTCTGGTGCGCTCCATAGTGAAGAAATACCTCAACCGGGGCACAGAGTACGACGATCTGTATCAGATAGGCAGCATGGGCCTGGTCAAGGCCATAAAAAACTTTGACAGCTCATATGGGGTGCGCTTCTCCACATACGCTGTGCCAATGATAGCAGGTGAAATAAAGCGGTTCCTCCGTGACGACGGCATGATAAAGGTGAGCCGCACCTTGAAGGAGCTTGCGGCAAAGGTATGCGCCGCCCAGCGGGAGCTTGGTACGGCATTGGGACGGGACCCCGGCGTGCAGGAAATAGCGGAGTACATAGGCGAGACGCCCGAGGATATCGCCCTGGCGCTGGACGCTTCACGGCCGCATGTATCCATATACGAGCCGGTATACAGCGATGAAGGTGAGGCGCTGGTAATGGACAGGATAACCGCCGAGGAGGACGGCACAGATACGGCTCTCGACAGGGTGCTTTTGCAGCAGCTGATGGAGATACTGGACAGCCGGGAAAAGAAGATAGTAGTAATGCGATACTTCCGCGACAAGACGCAGAGCGAGATCGCGGCGTACCTGGGCATATCCCAGGTGCAGGTATCGAGGCTTGAGAACCGCATAATGGAAAAATTAAGAGAAAGGGCGCTGGAAAAGGCGCAATAAAAGGCCGGGAAACCGGCCTTTTTGTATGCTTTGTTATTTGCGGGTCTTTATGAAGGCCTCAACATCGCCGGTGCGTATGTCTATACAGTCATCGGAGAATGCAGTACCGTAGCTGAACCGCATATACATGGGCTTTTCATCAGGAACGCCACCTATGGCCAGCGAATAGCCGTTGTCAATGTCATATAACAGTATATGCAGCCCGGAGCCAACGTCCTTGCTTTTATACTGTGCGAAATCCTCCCAGCCCAGCTTGTCGCCCTTTTTGGAGAGCCGTACTACGTCGTCGAGGGTGAGATCGTCCGCCACAAACAGCGTCCATTCGTTGTTGAATATCACCACGAGCCCGTCCGAGGTAAATGCGTACTGGTCGCCTGCGCTGCCGAAATTGGCCTGGCCGTGTTCCTCCGGAAGCTGATTTAACGGTACGGTAGAGGTTATTTCACCCTGAATGGCTGCGGGATCAACCTCGCCCGGCATCGCACCTTTGTCGGAAAGATGGTAGCGGACGCCGTCGATCATGATGGAGGGAAGGTAACTGTCCGGTGTTTCGGAAACAGCCCTTTCGCAGCCGATGAGCAGCAGCGCAAGCAGAAATGCTGGCAGTAAAAGTGCAATACGCTTCATGGAGACCTCCTTATGGGTTTAATCATACAGGTGCTTCAGCGCCTTTCTTACATCGTGGTATATGCGGTCCTTATCCATTGTAAGGAATTCGCCGTTTTCATACAGTATCCTGCCGTCCACCATCGTCATGCATACGTCGCTGCCCTGTGCGCTGTAGCACAGCATGGCAAGAGGATCGAAGGCGGGGAGAAGGTGGGGCTTATCGAAATTCAGCGCGATGATGTCCGCCCTGTTGCCTACCTTGATTCCGCCGCAGTCGGTTCTGCCCTGAATTTTAGCACCGTTGAGGGTGGCCATCCTGACCGTATCATTGGGCTTCATTATAGTTGGATCCTGATTGTAGCCGTTGTGCACTACTGAGCAAAGGTGCAGCTCCTCCAGCATGTTCAGGTTGTTGTTGCTGGCGGCGCCGTCAGTGCCCAGACCAACGTTGAGCCCTTCATCCAGCATCTTATGCACTCTGGCAAATCCGCTTCCAAGCTTCAGGTTGCTGGTTGGGCAGTGCACAGGAGACACGCCGCATTCCTTCATCAGCGCCATATCATCGTCCGTTACCCATACGCAGTGGGCGGCAAGGGCCGGGCTGTCAAACGCACCCAGATCGTAGAACCAGCGGGCCGGGGTCTTGCCGTATTTTTCTATGCAGGCATCATGCTCGGACTTTGTCTCGGACAGGTGTATATGCATTATGGCGCCCAGCTCTTTACATTTTTCGCTGTGGCGGCGGACTATGTCCTCAAGACAGGTGTACTCCGCGTGTATGGACAGGTCTATCTTTATCCTGCCGTTTGCCGCGTTGTTGTAGCTATTGTAAAGAGAAAGGGCTTCCTTTACCCTGTAACTGTCCTCATAGGCCTCATTGGGATCAAATGCGGAGAGGGCGCGGCAGAGGTTGGCCTTCATGCCGGACTCTATGACGCAGTCCGCCGTGGTGTCGCAGAAGTAATACATATCAGAAAAACTTACGGTACCCGTGGATAGCATTTCCAATATGGCCAGTTCTGTGCCCGCCTTTACGTCCTCTGCCCTGAGCTTATCTTCGGTGGGAAACATATTATCGTACAGCCATTCCTTTAGCGGCAAGTCGCTGCCAATGCCGCGAAGCAGCGTCATGGCGGCATGGTTGTGGGCGTTTATCAGGCCGGGGTAGAGTACCCTGCCGGTCATGTCCTTGATGATATCGTACTTTTCCGCAGGCATACCCGTACCGAGATAGCAGATATAAGCGCCGTCAACGCCGCAAAAGCCGTTTCGTATCACCTCAAAGCCGGAATCGGTAGTGGTTACTATATCGCAGTTTTTAAAAAGCGTCTTCATTATATAATTGCACTCCTTGACAGGTTATGCCTTGATTATAACAGATAACCGCCCCGTTGACACCATATTACTGCGCTGTTAAAATTAAACTACCATCAGTTGACAAGGACACACAAGGTTTTAGAAGCCAAACAGCACGGCATAACTGTGTCGTCCTCATTTGAAATACAACCAGTATTTCTGCACTCGTCCTCCTTGTTCTGCCATAAGCGTCCCAAAACAAGCCTTTAGGGCTTGTGTGCTCTTGTCAACTGATGGTAGCATTAACAATTATTAATATATGAAGAGGTAAAATATGAGCACTGTGCGCGATATGTCCCTTGCCGAATACGGCAGAATGAAGATACTCTGGGTGCGGGACTTTATGCCTGCTCTTTCCGTTATCAGGGACCGCTTTGAAGCTGAGCAGCCTTTCAGGGGAATGAAGATAACCACCTCCATACACATGGAGGCCAAGACAGCCTACCTCGCCCTCTGCCTTGCGGCTGGCGGCGCAGAGGTACACGCTACAGGCTGCAACCCGCTTTCCACACAGGACGATGTGGCGGCGGGGCTTGCCTCTCTGGGCGTAAACACGTATGCGGAATACGGAGTGGACAAGGAACAGTATGAAAAGCTGCTGCTGGAAGCCTTGGCCTGTAAGCCGAATCTTATCATCGATGACGGCGGCGATCTGGTGGAGACGCTGTACAGGCACCCCGAGCTTGCAGCAGAGCTTATAGGCGGTGCGGAGGAGACTACCACCGGCATACATCGTCTCAAGGCGCGCGCCAAGGCGGGAGTGCTGCAGTTCCCCATGATGAACGTAAACGATGCGAAGTGCAAACACTATTACGACAATAAGTACGGCACGGGCCAATCCGTATGGGACGCCATAATGCACACCACAAACCTTCTGGTTGCCGGGCGCACCGTCGTGGTGGCGGGATACGGCTACTGCGGAAGGGGTGTGGCCATGAGAGCCAAGGGCATGGGGGCGAACGTCATAGTAACCGAGATAGACCCAATAAAGGCGCTGGAAGCTTCTATGGATGGCTGCCGGGTAATGCCCATGGATAAGGCTGCCCGGGAGGGCGACATATTCGTCACCACCACAGGCTGCCGGGACGTAATAACCCGCCGCCACTTCGAGGTGATGAAGAACAACGCTTTCCTTTCCAATGCAGGCCACTTCAACGTGGAAGTGAACGGCGAGGAGCTGGAAAATATGGCGGTTCGGGTATACAAGCGCCGCAACGACATAATGGGCTACGAGCTTCCGGACGGGCGCACGCTTAACCTCCTTGCGGAAGGCCGCCTTGTGAACCTTGCCTCCGGCAACGGCCACCCGGCTGAGATAATGGATACCAGCTTTGCCATACAGGCCCTCGCTATGGAGTACATGGCGAAAAATGGACGGGGCCTCCACAGGCAGGTATACGAAGTGCCAAAGGAGATAGACGACGAGGTATCCCGCATAAAGCTGGAGGGCTGCGGAATGGAGATCGACAGGCTCACTCCCGAACAGGAAGCTTACATGAACGGCTTTGAGGTGTGATACAATAGGATACAAAAGGCTATCGGGCAAGCGGCAGTATCCGGCCCATAGTTTCACGGGGCAGAACCTCATGCTTTATGCAGGGCTAAACCCGTATAAACTCGAAAAAGTGGCGTTCAGCCACTTTTTCAACAATCTCATATATCTTATAGACAATAATTATTTATCCAGACCTGCTACGTAATCGAGTACGGCATTTACGCCGTTTACTACAGCGCCGGAGCTTACGGAAGCACCGCTGACGGAGTCCACGTTGCCCTTGAGGGTAAGAGGAGCGGACAGACCCTTGAACTGCTCAGTGAATGCGGGCTCCTTGGTCTTTGCGCCAAGGCCTGCGGTCTCGGAGAAGTTTGCACCGCCCACGTTGATGCCGGTGATAACGCCGTCATTGTCAACGCCGACCACCACTTCTATCTCTCCGCCGTAACCCTTTACGGTGATCTGGGCGGTATAGCCTATGGTTTCTCCGTTTGCAAGTCCCTTGTAGCAATAGTCGATGTCGTCGTTATCCACCGCCATCTCTTCAAAATCGGTAGCGGCGGGGAGGACAGCGCGGCGTGCTTCATCAGCGGAAGCAAGAGCCTGTTCCTTGATTACGGGCGCAGTGACTTCATTGGTAAGGCCAAGCGCACAGCCGGCAATGAGGGCGATAAGTCCGAGAACTATCCAGGCGGGCCACTTTTTATCCATGATCAGAAAACCTCCTCAAATGAAAAACAGAATTATGTATATCTTGCAAAATTCAGCGTTTTTATTATAGCACAGCTAATATCGAGATTCCAGCAGAAATGATAGATATTTATTTCACGCAGTTTACCATCAGTTGACAAGAGCACACAAGCCCTAAAGGCTTGTTTTGGGACGCTCCTGCGTTCTCGTCGCTTGTATTACATCCAGTAGTACTGCGCTCCTGCTGTTTGGCTCCTAAAACCTTGTGTGTCCTTGTCAACTGATGGTAGCGTTATGTAAACAAAAGACTGAGATTGTCAGGGCAAAAATCGCCATATCAAATAAGAATGAATGATGTTATAATCAAGGAATGAAGAAATTTGCGAAAAAAATGTGTGGCTTCCTGGCGATTGCCTGTGTTCTCGGTATTTGCGGCTGCGATACTGCTCCGGCAAGCAACTCTGCGCTGGGATTTTATCTGGATACAGTTATAACGATAACCGGATATGCGGACAAGGCGACCCTTGAGAATGCGGTGGCCCTGTGCGGCGAATACGAGAAGGTATTCAGCAGGACTGTCAAGGGCAGCGATGTGTGGCGCATAAACCACGGGGAGGGCAGTCCTGTCCAGGTATGCGATGAAATGGCGGAGCTGCTGACCATAGCCCTTGAGGTATGCGAAAAAAGCGGCGGTGCGCTGGATATAACCATAGCCCCTGCAAGCGATCTGTGGGACTTTAAGTCAGAGCAGCCGAAAATACCGGACAGGGACCAGCTGGAGCGTGCGGCGAAGCTTGTGGACTATACTAAGCTTAAGCTCGAAGGCGATGTGGTTACGATGCCGGCCGGCATGGCCATAGACCTTGGGGCAGTAGCCAAGGGCTACATAGCGGACAAGGCGGAGGAGTATTTAAAGGAACAGGGCGTTACGAGCGCCATACTTAACATTGGGGGCAATGTCGTAGCTTTAGGCAGCAAGCCTGATGGAAGGAAATGGTCAATAGGCATACAGGATCCGGAAAAGGAAAACGGCAAGTACGGGTATAGCGTGATGGTTGCAGACAAAAGCGTGGTCACCAGCGGCATATATCAGCGGGGCTTTGACAAAGATGGCGTAAGGTATCATCATATACTCGACCGCGCCACAGGCTGGCCGGTGCAGAATGGCCTTGCATCTGTCACCATAATAGCCGATAGCTCTGCGATGGCAGATGCCATGTCCACCGCCTGCTTTGCGCTGGGCAGGGACAGGGGAATGAGCTTTGCAGAGGAGATGGGCGTTCAGGCGGTATTCATAGGTACGGACGGAAAAGTAAGCTGCACACCTGCGCTTGAGGGCAAGCTGGAAAAGACGGAATAAGGGATAAAGCTTATGTTTGATAGAAATACAGAAATGGATATGACAGAAGGCCCTCTTTTCAAAAAGCTGGTAGCCTATGCGATACCCATAATGCTTACGGGCATATTGCAGCTTCTGTTCAACGCAGCGGATCTTATAGTGGTGGGCCGATTTGCCGGGCGTACAGCTCTTGCGGCAGTGGGCTCTACCACCTCTCTAACCAATCTGCTGGTAAATGTATTCATGATGATATCCATAGGCGTAAGCGTGGCGGTGGCGCAGCATTACGGAGCACATGAGCCTGATGAGGTGGAGCAGACGGTATCAACCGCCATGTTCATGAGCGTGCTGCTGGGCGTAGCCGTGTGTCTGATAGGCATGGGGGCCTGTAAGCCCATGCTGAAAGCCATGGGTTCGCCGGATGACGTAATAGATCAGTCGGTGCTGTATATGCGAATATATTTTACCGGAATGCCGGCGTTTATGGTATACAACTTCGGCGCTTCTGCGCTGCGCGCCGTGGGGGATACCAGGCGGCCCATGCAGTTTTTGACCATAGCGGGCATAATAAACGTGATACTTAATGTTATCACGGTGGTGAATTTCAAGTTGGGTGTGGCGGGCGTCGCCATAGCCACATCTGTCTCACAGTACATATCCGCCATATTCGTTGTGCTGAGCCTCGTCAGGACAGAGAGCTGCCTGCATCTGGATATCAGGCATATGCGCATGCACAGGGATAAAATACTGGCAATACTTAAAGTCGGCCTGCCGGCAGGGCTGCAAAGCTTCGTATTTTCGATCTCCAACGTGGTGATACAGTCCTCGGTGAACTCCTTTGGCTCCGCCGTAATGGCGGGCAGCGCGGCCTCCAGCAACGTTGAGGGTTTTATCTATACTTCCATGAACGCTGTGGTGCAATCCACGATGGCCTTTACAGGGCAGAATATAGGCGCCCGCAGATTTCAACGCATAGGCGAGATAGTCAGAAAAAGCATACTGCTGCAAATAATCATAGCCGGGTCTATGGCTGTCATAGGCTGCGCCCTCAGCGAGCAGCTCATAAGTATATACGCCAAGGGAGATGTGGAGTCCATAGCCTGGGGTGTATCACGGCTGAGGATAATCGGCGGCACGTATTTTATAATGGGCATATCAGATGTGGCGGTGGGCGCCATGAGGGGCATGGGCAATTCCACTGTGCCTATGG
The DNA here is from genome assembly GCA_004557245.1 of Clostridiales bacterium. Lineage (GTDB taxonomy): Bacteria > Bacillota > Clostridia > Christensenellales > CAG-138 > SFEL01. The sequence continues at coordinate 40,899 of SFEL01000006.1, forward strand.
CCATAAGCATATTCGGCATATGTGTGCTGAGGATAGTTTGGATATATACAGTATTTTCCGCATACAGGACATTTGAGATGCTGATAGTAAGTTACCCCGTATCCTGGATAGTAACGCTGGTAGCCCAGTATGTATGCTACGGCATAGTAAAGCGAAAAACCGTTGCAGCAATGAGTTCCGGAGAAAAAAGCATATAGCTATTTCGGTTTGGACTCATATTGGGTATAACGCTGTCCACAGCCGATCTAAGCGATTCAAACGGTGTTCATGCTGGCAATACTTTAAAAGAACAATAAAGTATGCTAAAGAGACGGCCAATGGCCGCTTCTTTAGCATGTACGCATAAAATACAAAAGGGGCGGCATTTGTGCCGCCCCTTTTGCCAGATGGTTGGGGGTATGTCACAGACGGTGTGTGGGGGAACCCGCCTTATGACCTTTCGCCAAGTACGACTGTGAGATCCTTTGTCTCATTGCCCCTCAGCACTGTTATTGTTACCGTATCGCCGACTTTATATTCATAAAGCATTGCGGCGAATTGGGAGGAACCGGTAATTTCTTTGCCGTTGAGGGACATCAGTATATCGTTTACCAGCAAACCGCCTCTTTCGGCCGCACTGCCGGACTCGACGCTCATTACCTGTACGCGGGTCACATAATTGTCCATGTAGAAAGAGAAGGGGTTATTGCGGTTGTTGCTGTTGCCGTAGCGCAATGACACGTCCTGCATAGTAATACCGATATAGGGACGGCCGGTAACGTAGCCGAGATCCACAAGGTCCACAATGACGGGCTTTGCCGAGTCTACTGGGATGGCGAAGCCAAGGCCCTCCACCTCCAGGCTGGCGCTCTTGGCGTTGACGATGCCGATGAGCTCGCCGGACTCGTTGAACAGGCCGCCGCCGGAATTGCCGGGGTTGATGGAGGCGTCAGTCTGCATAAGCGTCATGCTGATGCCGTCTATGGTAATGGTCCTGTCAAGGCCGCTGATGATGCCCTTTGAAACTGAACTTGTGAGCACGCCCAGAGGATTGCCTATGGCGTATACCGTGTCTCCCACGGTGACGTTGCCGGAACTGCCGATGGTTGCGGCGGGCAGATTGGCCACATCGATCTTTACGATTGCCAGGTCGGAGAAGGTATCCGTTCCGATCAGCTTCGCATCATATTTAGTGCCGTCCTGCAGATAAACATGAATGGTGTCTGCGCCCTGCACGACGTGGTTGTTGGTCACGATATAGCCGTCATCAGTGATTATGACGCCGGAACCGGATCCGGTATCCTGCTCCTGGGTTTCGCCTGTGGCATAGGATATTGTGGTGTTGCCAACGTAGATGCCGACTACGCTTGCCATGCAGTTCTGGACTACGCCGGTTGCGTTTGTGCTGTCCTGGCCGTCATTTGCTATGTTGAGCTTATCGGAGGGGTGTTCGCTGTTTTCAGGCTTGCTCACGCTGTCATCAGAAGCTTCGGGGTCGGTCTTATTGACGTCGTCCTTATTGGGTTCTTCAACTATCATGTTGGAGGAATCAGGCGTGGGAGCTTGCTCCTTATTGATTCGTCCGCCGAGATATGCGCCTGCGGTGCCAAATATGAGCGCTACCGCCAGCAGGCATACTATAAACTGCGCGGGAGTTACGCCCTTCTTTTTCTTTTCATTGGGGGTGTAGTAGCCGTCAGAGGAATAATTTCCCTGACCGTTCTCGTTTCCGTTATTGCTGTACCAGTTGTTTTCCATATATCTAAAAGAACTCCTTTCGTATTTTCCAAGATGAATTGTAATATTTGAATTTGAAGGCATAGTATCAGCATTATGCCAAACTTGTGGTAAATCGTGAACAAATTATGGCACACATTTTATTACGACCGATTTTTCCCAAATATACGGCAATTATGGTATAATTGCAATATGCAGATAAAGGGTACCGTCAAAAATATAATATTCAGAAGCGACGACACGGGCTTTACCGTGCTGGAGCTGGTTGACGACCAGGGCGACGAGATAACGGCAGTAGGTCCTATGTTTGCTGCTGCCGTTGGAGAGCGAATAGAGGTGACGGGGGACTGGAACGAGCACCGCTCTTACGGCATGCAGTTTAAAGCCACCGGCTGCGTAACCCTTGCACCGGCCACCATAGGCGCACTGACGGCGTACCTCAGCTGCGGCCTTATAAAGGGAATTGGTCCGGAGACTGCGAAGAATATCGTAGCTACTTTCGGCATGGATACTATTTCGGTGATGGAGAATCAGCCGGAAAGGCTTACCGAGGTATACGGAATAGGCAGAGTCAGGGCAGCGGCTATCGCTGCGTCCTACATGGCCCAGAAGGATATGCGGGACGTCATGATAGGCCTTCAGGAGTACGGCATAACCGTAAACCAGGCTATGAAGCTGTATAAGATATACGGCCCACGTTGTCTTGAGCGGTTGAAGGAGAACCCGTACCGGCTCATAGACGACGTAGAGGGAATAGGATTCAGGACGGCGGACAAGATAGCCCAGAACGGTGGATTTGCGCCGGATTCACCCTTCAGGCTGAGGGCGGGGCTGCGCTATACCCTGCAATGGGCATGTCACGAGGGGCATACCTATCTGCCGAGAGAAAAGCTTATTCAGGTGGCGGCGGATATATTAGGTTCGGATTTAGGCCCGGTAGAGAGGGAGCTGGATGAGCTGATAATAAGCGAAAGCGTAGTATATAAGGCGGTAAACAATACCGATGCCTGCTTCCTGCCGTATTTATACAGAATGGAGTCCGAATGTGCGGCGAGGCTTAACCTGCTGGCTGCGCCGAGGGAAAAGACATTGCCATATTTCAATATAGAGAGCCAGACGGAAAAGCTGGAGACGAAGTATAAAATATCCCTTGCCGCGGAGCAGAAGAGGGCGGTACGCCTCGCGCTTACCAGCGGCGCGCTGGTCATAACAGGCGGCCCCGGCACAGGTAAGACCACAATATTGCAGTTCGTCATAACCATGCTGGAAAAGCTCGGGGAAAGCTTTGAGCTCTGCGCCCCAACAGGAAGGGCGGCAAAGCGCATGACCGAGGCTACCGGGTGCGAGGCGCGGACCATACACCGGCTGCTTGAGTACGGCTACGGCGAGAGCGGCTTTACGCGAAATCAGGATAATCCCATAGATGCAGACGTAATAATCGTTGACGAGATGAGCATGGTGGACGTGCAGCTGCTATGGTCCCTGCTTAGGGCTACACGGGCTGGTACGCGGCTCATTATGGTAGGCGACGCGGATCAGCTGCCCTCGGTAGGCGCCGGCAACGTGCTGAGGGACATCATAGCTTCGGAGACGGTGCCTGTGGTTCGTCTGACGGAAATCTACCGGCAGGGTGGCCGCAGCGCCATAGTCACCAACGCCCACAGGATAAACAACGGCCAGCCTCCCATACTTCACGGCGAAGAGGAGTTCGGGTTCGAGCCAATAGACTCCGCGGAGGGCATACTGCGGCGGCTTACGGCGCTGTGCTCCGGCAAGGTAAGCAAGCTGGGCGCAGCGGATCCTTTGAAAGATATACAGGTGCTGTCACCTATGAAAAAAGGCGCGCTTGGAGTGCGCAATATAAATCTCCGTCTACAGGAGGCTCTAAATCCGCCAGCACATAAGAAACACGAGCGAAAATACGGCGAGACGGTATTCCGTGAGGGCGACAAGGTTATGCAGGTGAAGAACGACTACCGCATGAGCTGGAAGAGGGCGCGGCGGGGCAGGCCGGACGAGCTTGGGGAGGGGGTTTACAATGGCGATCTCGGCACCATAATGAGCATAGACTTATATGAGCAGACGGTGGACGTGCTCTTTGACGACGAGCGTGAGGCGCTGTACGAGTTCAGCCAGCTTGAGGAGCTGGAGCTTGCATACTGCATATCCATACACAAGAGCCAGGGCAGCGAGTTTCCGGTGGTGATATTGCCTCTCGCGGGAGGTCCGCCTATGCTTATGACCAGGAACCTGCTTTATACGGCGGTCACGCGGGCGCGAAAGGCGGTATATATAATAGGCCATGAGGAGTGTCCCGCGCAGATGGTGGCCAACAATCAGGTAAAGCAGCGCTACAGCGCCCTTGCGGCGCTCATGTGGGCGGACAGGGGGCTGCAGTGAAACTGCTGAAAGTGTTCCTGAATGCGTTGTACCCTGAGGGTGTAGCCTGCCTGCTCTGCAACAGAAACGCAAGGCTGGACAGGCGCGGCTTATGCGAGAAGTGCAGGGAGAGCATAGACCCGGCGGCGGAGATACATATTGACGGCGTGATATCCGGGGCTGTGGCGGCCATGGCATATAACGACGCCGCGGCAAAGCTCATACACGGATTCAAGTATGGCAACAGGAGGTACATGGGCCGAGGCCTGGCGGGAGGGATCGATCTGCCGGAAAATTGGAATATAGACGCTGTAGTGCCTGTGCCGCTGCACCCTAAAAGGGAAAAGGAACGAGGCTATAACCAGAGCATGATACTCGCCGAGGAGCTGGGCAGACGATATGATATACCGGTGCGGCCAAGGCTTTTGCAACGCATAAGATATACGGAAATGCAGTCCATGACTGCCGGGAGGGACAGGCGCGAAAACGTCCGGGGCGCCTTCCGGGCGAGGGAATGCAAGGGCAGAAATATATTGCTGGTGGACGACGTCATAACCACCGGCAGCACGATGGAGGAATGCGCAATTGCGCTGAAAAACGCCGGCGCGGGTAAGATATACTGCGCGGCCGCGGCGTATGCGGGCCATGGCGAAGGAGAATAGGATGAGCAACAGATTTTGCAGAACAGAGATAATGCTGGGGGCTGATGCCATGGAAAGGCTGAAGAACGCCTCCGTGGCGGTATTCGGCGTGGGCGGCGTAGGCGGCTTTGCAGCTGAGGGCATAGTAAGAAGCGGCGTAGGCAGCATAACGCTGGTGGACGACGACGTGGTTGCAGAAAGCAATCTCAACCGGCAGATAATCGCGCTTACTTCCACAATTGGCCGGCCAAAGGTGAGCCTTATGGCAGCGCGGGCGCGGGATATAAACCCGGACGTAATGATCGACGAGCGGATTATGCGGTATGACGAATCCACCGCGGAAAGCTTTGACTTTACAAAATACGACTATATAGTCGACGCTATTGATTCCGTCACATCAAAGCTCATACTCATTGAGCGGGCCAAGGCTGCGGGAGTGCCGATAATATCCTGCATGGGCGCGGGGAATAAGCTGGACCCTACGGCGTTTCAGGTGGCAGATATAAGCGAGACCACAGTCTGTCCCCTCGCCCGCGTGGTGCGGCGCGAGCTGAAAAAGCGGGGCATAGTGCGCGGAGTGAAGGTTGTATATTCCAAGGAGCCTGTCATATTCCCTGAGGACGGCAGCGAGAAGATACTGCCGGGAAAGCACCGCACCACGGGCAGCATAGCCTTTGTGCCATCAGTTGCGGGTATGATAATTGCAGGCACTGTGGTAAAGGATATCGCAGGGGTATAATAGGGTGCAAAACCGCCCATACTTGACCGATGACATTATAGAGGTAGAATTATATGAAACTCACCGTATTGGGGCGGCACGGCCCATTTCCCGCGCCGGGAGGCGCCTGCTCGGGGTATCTCATAGAGGCGGGAGATACAAAGCTCTGCGTGGATCTTGGCAGCGGCACCCTTGGCAACCTGAGGAATATACTGCCGGGGCTGAAGCTGGACGGCATATTGCTTTCACACCTCCACAGCGACCATATGTCCGATATGCTGGTATTGCGCTATGCGCTTACGCAGCTCAGCGCCAAGGGGACGGAGATAGGATTGCCAATGACGGTGGTAGCGCCTGAAACGCCGGAGGTAGAGTTCAGGCAGCTTGCCTCCTCCGGGGTTTTCGAGATGGTACACGCCAAGGCGGGGCTGAAGCTGCGCTTCGGAGAGGTGACTGTGACGCTTTACAGCTCGGCGCACCCGGTGGAAACCTATGCCTTCGATATAGAACACAAGGGCAAGCGCATATTCTATACCGGTGACACGGGCATGTACACAGAACTGGTCCGTCAGTGCATGGGGGCGGATATACTGCTTGCGGATGCCTGCTTCCTGGACGGGGAAAAGCCGGGCGAGAACGCCCCGCACCTTACCGCTGGGGAGGCGGGGAAGGTAGCCAAAGAGGCGGGAGTGGGGCAGCTTATCTGCACCCATATATGGGGAGGCCGGGACATGGCCGGTGAGATACTTGCAGAAGCCCGAAGGCAGTTCCCGAATACCCTTGTAGCAGAAGAGATGCACGAATATTTCGTATAAGAATAAAGCGGAGACTGTGGAAAAAGTGGCTGAACGCCACTTTTTCCACAGTCTCATATATAAGTTCTACGTTATCATCGCTTTGCAGTGCGTCCACCTCATATGGTTCTCCTTATATAAGACTGGCAAAGGCAAAAAATGTTGCGTTTTTGCCGTAATAAATATTTATCGCCGCGGAAAACTAAAGAAAAAAGGAGATATGCTTATGACGAGGAAGACCGCCGCGTGGCTGATAGCATGCGCCGCACTGATAATAGGACTTGCGGTGATAATGATAGCTGCCCTTGCAAAGGACAGGAAGCCCTCAGCGGATACTGCACGGTTTGTGATCCAAAATGAGTTCAGGGCGCAGGGTAAAGACCTGACGCCCTGATATTTTATTTGATTATTCGTCCTGGTCCTGCTCGCTGTCCGGAACGTGTATGCCGGCTACGGCATCAACGGGGAGCGAGAACATTACGGTATGGGCGGGGGACTTTACGCCCGCCTTATTCATTATGGAACTCATTATGTCATTGCGCTTGTCTGCGCTTGCCACTATGTACACCACATCCTTCTCCTCGGCAATGGATACTCCGAAAAACTTTGCCCGGGACTCGGTCAGTGCACCCTTGGCCCGGACTATTGTACCGCCGGTGGCTCCCGCCTCGCGGGCCGCGTCCATTACCATGCCGGTATGTCCCTGCTCGGCAATTGCAACTATAAGAGAATGTTTGGCTTCCTTCATGTATTTCACCTCGTTTCCGATGATAGTGTCCTCAGTATAAAGGTACCTAAGCGCCGACGCACCGCCTATGCATTCAAGACTGATAAAATAGGCGATGCCGTTGTTTGGCGCATCTATGTGCATCTCTGTGCGCAGGTGCCTGAGTATGCGGGGACGCAGGGCGGAGGGCAGCACACAGTGCAGCATTACCTTCTCCTTACGCTCAAGCCCGAGCATATCGAGAAGCTTTTTACGCGCTGAGCCCTCGCAGAGAGAGCCCAATACCACACCTGCGCCGTTTCGCTGGAAAAAATCTATGTAATCCTGATCCTGATCGCGCCGCACTATGGCGGTTATCATACTGTATCCGTTCATTCTTTTTCCTCCTCGAAAACGATGATGACGTCTTTATCGCTTTCATGAAGCTCGTCTGCCTGATCCGCCTTCAACGCCTTGGCGGTCTTGAACTTATAATAGAGTCCCAACAGCTGTATGGTGATGAGCGGCGTCATCGCTACCATTGCTACCACGCCGAAGGCGTCCTGAGCTACATTGCCGCCCACGGATATGCAAAGCCCCATGGCGAGAGGCAGCAGGAATGTGGCGGTCATAGGTCCGGATGCTACTCCGCCGGAGTCAAAGGCTATGGCGGTGAACACCGGGGGCACGAAGAAGCTTAGCAGCAGCGCCATGCCGTAGCCCGGCCCCAGCAGCCACATTATGGGCAGCCCCGTAAGTACCCTGAGCATGGAAAGCCCTACGGATATGGCCACGCCTATGGAAAGGCTGAGGCTCATGGCTTTCTGGGGTATAGCACCTTCTGTCATTTCGGCGACCTGGCGGTTCAAAACATGAACAGCAGGTTCCGCAGCAACGATGAAGTAGCCCAGCAGCATACCTATGGGCACGATTATCCAATTGTAGGGAAGCTGGCCTATGAGTTCGCCCAACATATTACCTACAGGCATAAAGCCAACGTTGGCCCCTGTAAGGAAGAATACCAGACCAAGGTAGGTATATGCAAGACCTATGCAGATCCTTATTATCTCCGTAAGGCCAAGACGGCAGCGGGGTATCTGAAAAATGGCAAATATGCAGACTATAGGCAGGAAGGCTTCGGCCACCTCCTTAAAGTAGCCTGGGAAGGCGTCGGAAAAGAGCTTCCACAGCTCAAGAGAGTTGGTTATATCGGGCACTACTACGGGAGAATACGCGCCGCCCTCCGAACTGAACAGCAGCCCCAGCACCAACACGGCGATGATAGGGCCTACAGAGCTGAGAGCTACCAAGCCGAAGCTGTCTTCGCCTGCATGGCTGTCGCTTCGTACAGAGGCGACGCCCACGCCCAACGCCATTATAAAGGGCACCGTCATAGGCCCGGTGGTGACTCCGCCGGAATCGAAGGCGGTGGAGAGAAAGTCCTTTGGAACGAAGGCCGCAAGTGTAAATACCGCCACGTAAAGCCCAATGAGGAGATAATTCAGCGGCAGCCGGAAAAATATTCGCAGCATTGCGAGTACTAGGAATATGCCTACGCCTATGGCTACCGACCATATTATGGCTTGATTAGGAATATTTGGCACCTGTTGGGCAAGCACTCTGAGATCGGGTTCTGATACCGTGATGAATATGCCTACCGCAAGGCTGACTACGATTATCAGGATAAGCTTTTTTGAATGTGAAACGACCGCACCTATGTGCTCGCCTATTCTGGACATCGCCATATCCGCGCCCATGGAGAACAGCCCCATGCCGATTATAAGAAGGCACGCCCCCACTATGAAGGCCAGCATAACGCTACTGGGTACAGGAACCACGATAAAGCACAACAGGAATATAACAGCAGTAACCGGCAGCACTGATTTGAGCGATTCGCTCAGCTTTTCTGGAAGAATGGTTTTTAATATGTTTTTCACTGGGGAGAGAAACACGTCCCTTCTCAAATTTTCGCAATGGGCGAAGAAAAAGTAGGATCATTTACTTAATAATTGTAGCTTATATGTACCCCCGGCACAAGCCGAAAACACAAAAGTTTACCTTATATTTTCCTTTTGGCGGCGAATTTGACGGTTTATTAACGCGATGAGGGAACAATATCCAGTTAAACACCGGAATAAATGCAGGGGCGCGGTGCAGACTACATAATAAAAAGATATGTTGCAGAGGTATTGTGTATATGAACGGCATTTCACAAAGGGTGATGCTGCCCCAAAGCGAACTGCTGCCCAAGGAGGGCACGCGAGGGGCGGAGATACGTTACAAGGAGTACGCACCAAGGGAACACCTGAGCAGGGAGGAGAGAACTGATGGCCAATGAAAAGAAAACGCCGGAGCAGGTAAAGTATCAGAAGCTGGTAAAGGAGCGCATGCCCAAGAGCCAGACGTTTTCCCAGTGTGTCAGGGCGTTTATTTCCGGCGGCATAATATGCTGCATAGGGCAGCTTATGCGCAACTGGGCGCAGCAGGGCATGGGACTGGACGAAAAGGGAACGGCGGCGTTCACTGCCATAGTGATGGTATTCCTTGGGGCGACGCTTACCGGCATAGGCGTGTACGATAAGATAGGCGAATGGTCCGGCGCAGGATCCATAGTGCCTATAACCGGCTTTGCCAATTCCATCGTCTCACCCGCCATGGAGTTTAAACGCGAAGGCTTCATAACCGGCACCGCCGCAAAGCTTTTTACAATAGCCGGCCCTGTGCTGGTTTACGGCGTGGGCAGCTCAGTGATAGTGGGCCTTTTGAGCCTACTGTTCAAATAGGAGGACGCATGGCGGATATACTGAACAATATGATACCCGTAAAGCGCGCCGGAAGGCAGACGGTGCTGTTTTCCAACCCCCCGGCGATAATAAGCTCGGCTACCGTTGTAGGCCCAATGGAGGGCAAGGGGCCGCTGGGGCCATACTTTGATATGGTGCTCAAGGACGATACCTGGGGCGAGGACAGCTGGGAGAAGGCGGAACGCAAGATGTTCGAGCACACTGTAAGGAGCGCGATGGACAAGGTGAACCTCCAAAGCGGCGGCGTGGACTGCCTGCTGGGCGGCGACCTTCTGAACCAGATAATCTCCGCAAACTTTGCGGCCAGAGAACTGAAATTGCCGTTCTTAGGCCTGTATGGCGCCTGCTCTACCATGGCGGAATCACTCCTCATAGGCAGTATGCTCATAGACGGAGGGTATGCCGGCAGGGTGGCCTGCATAGCTACCAGCCATTTTTCCACCGCCGAAAGGCAGTATCGCAACCCTCTGGAGATGGGTGGCCAGACTACCCCCACGGCACAGCGCACAGTGACCGGCGCAGGCTGCAGCATAGCCGCAAATCCGACTCTGGAAGGCGACAGACTGTATGGCAATGTATTCGTAACTGCGGGTACGATCGGCAAGGTTACGGATCTCGGCATCACCGATGTCAACAATATGGGAGCCGCAATGGCGCCTGCAGCGGTGGACACTCTGACAGCGCACCTTAGCGATACCGGTAGGGGAGTAATGGACTATGATTTGATAGTGACCGGCGACCTCGGAAGATTCGGCAGCGAGATGTTCAGGGAGCTGTGCCTGCAAAACGGAATAGACGTGGGCAACAGGCACCTTGACTGCGGCAACCTGGTATTCTCCGGGGAGCAGAAGGTGGACTGCGGAGGCAGCGGCTGCGGCTGCTGTGCAAGCGTGCTTAACGCATACCTGCTTGAGCGCATAGAAAAGGGCGATCTGAGGCGCATATTCTTCATGGCGACGGGGGCGCTGCTGAGCCCTACCAGCAGCATGCAGAACGACAGCATACCTGGTATAGCCCACGGTATAGTGCTGGAAAGGAAGTAAACATGGATTATCTCTGGGCATTTGTGATAGGAGGCGGAATATGCGTCATAGGTCAGCTTTTGATAAGCCTGACAAGGCTCACAGCGGCGCGTATACTGGTGATTTTCGTAACGGCAGGCGTGGTGCTTACGGCGCTGGGACTGTATGAGCCGCTGGTAGAGCTTGCAGGAGCCGGGGCCACTGTACCGCTTACCGGCTTCGGCTACGCTCTTGGCAAAGGGGCCTTAGAGGCGGCAAGGGAGAGCGGCGTAATAGGCGCCTTTACCGGCGGCATAACAGCCACGGCGGGAGGCGTTGCGGCGGCCATAGTGTTCGGCTACCTCAATGCGCTGCTATTCACCCCTAAAACAAAAATGTGACATATACAAATAAATCCCCCGGACGACCGGGGGATTTTGCTGCTCCGGAATTACTGTGTGAGGCCTGTTCCGGCGCCTTCAGTGGAGTTTGCGGCGTCGGGGTTTGCAAGGCTCAATGTTCCGTCCTCGTTTGCTTTTAGCTCATACTGAGGGTCGAGGGGTTCTCCGGCGTAGCCGGGCCATACATAGTAGCGGGTGGGATGCATCTTGTACTCGGTGTTGCCTATGGACTTGGTCTCTACAACCTTGCCGTTGAGCTTGTAGGTCTTGAAGGATTCGTATATGGAACCCTTGACCGCGTTGTTTTTGAGCATCCAATAGGGGGAGTACAGACTGCTCTTTACTTCGTATTCGGGTTCGCCGGGCTCCAGAGGTTCGACCAGCGTGGAGCTGAGCTCTATCTCGTCGAAGGTTTCCGGGAAGGGCTGGCCGTAGATGGAGCAGTTCACGGTGTAATTCTTGGTGTCTATCCAAGTGAACACGTAACAGGGGGACTCGGTATTGTTTTTCCACTTGAAGTCGATATAGCCGGTTACGGTGTTTATGGTAGCATCAAGACCGTTGGGATAGCCACTGGGGGTGGAATGAGGACGGCGTGCAGTAACCTCAAAGTCCCCGTACAGAACCGCCATATATGTGGTAGTGGCTATCTGGCATACGCCGCCGCCGGGCTGATCCTCATGGTCGGCGCCGCCCGCTATTACTGCCGGGGCAGGCTTCCAGCCATTCTTGATGGTACGGTCCCCAAGTATGGTGTTGGCGGAGAATTCTTCGCCGGGCTGGAGCACTGTGCCGTATACCATGCCGCAGGCCTTCTCAAGATTATGGCAGCGGTTGGTGTTGCGGCGCTTGCTCTTGTAGGTGGTGGAGGCCGTGCCCCTGAGGAACAGGCTCTCCTTGAGCTTTTCTACGGTAACATCTGAATGTATTGGGGCCATGGTGACCTCAATGTCGCCAAAGTCCTTGCTCTCGCACCGTGTACGCACGGTGGCCATAAGCGCGTCAACGTCTACTCCGTAGCCGTCTACAGGCTCGGTAAAATCGAAAAATACGTCCCGGGGATCGGTTATGGCCTGCTTGTCAGCGCCAAGTCCCGCTTTTTTTGCCTCCTCGCCTACCAGACCAAGGTCGGAGGTATCATAGGCGTTGGTCTTGGTGCTCTTCTCCGGGTAATGCACGGTGAAGCTTGCAGGAGTTGCAGGAGTTGTAACTTCGTCCGCGAAGGAATGTATAAAGCTCTCGACGCCGGTAGGCTCTACGGTATAATCAATGGTATAAGCCCTGCCGTTTTCCTTTATGTCCTTAAGCTCGGCGGTAAGCGCCTGATAATCGCCTTCGCGGGCCAGGGACATAGCCTCGTTCAGTATTTCCTCGGTGTTGCAGGTTATGGTGAATTTAGAAGAATCAGCCGTATAGCTCTTGCCGTTGCAGGTGAACGTCAGATGAACGCTGTCGGCTATCTCCTTTTCGGCGGTACCGGCCAGCGTGGCTTTTGCTTCATTAAGCGTCTGACCAGAAATATCAACTCCGTTTACCGTTACGCCATCATGGAAGGTGGTGGAATTCATTATTTGCTGACGCTGCTGCTCGCGGTAAATAATAAAATAGTACAGCGTGCCCAGCACCATGAGCAGAGCCGCCAATACTATAAGCAGGGTCCTTACGATATTGCCGGAGGATTTTTTCTTGTTTTTCTTTGACGTCCTGGACGTCCTTTCGCGTGTCCTTGTTTCCATTTTATCTCCGCTTTATTCTTAAAATTATCTCTTGCACTAATGCCTTTCCGTATCCGGCGTCAAAGCCGCTGGCACGGTACCCTTAATTATATGTGATTGTGGGACATAATGTAAAGCCCCGTAAAACATTTTAGCAGGTATATTTGCTGGAGCATTTGTAAGGGTCCCTGATAAAGCTTTGGTTGCAAAGTATAGCACTATGATGCTAAAATTAACCTTTAGCAGGGAAAGGACAGGAGGAATGATTATGCGAAAGATCCAAACCAGGACAATAGTACTTTACGGGCTGTTTATCGCCGTGATTTTTCTTCTGGGACTTACTCCGCTTGGCTATATAAACCTTCCCATAGCAGCCATAACCACGGTGCATATCCCGGTGATAGTGGGCGGATATGTGCTGGGTAAAAAGGGCGGTGCGGTACTGGGATTCTTCTTTGGCCTTACCAGCCTCATACGCTGCTTTACCACACCGGACGCCACGGCGGCGGTGATACTTGGAACAGGCACAGGCTTTGGAGCGTATAACCTGCTTCTTATTCTGGCGGTCATATTCCTTCCACGTATACTCACCGGACTGTTTTCCTCCGCGCTGTATGAGCTTATAGGCGGTACCGGCAAGCGGCAGATAGCTGCCATGGGTGTAAGCGCTTTCGCAGGCAGTATGACAAATACGGTATTTTACCTCGGCGGCCTGTATCTTCTGGCCTTCGAACAGACCGCAAACATAATGGGCGTGGCGGGCAGCGCGCTGCTCAAGGCGCTCATGAGCATAGTGGCTTTCAACGGCGTGCTTGAGGCAATGGCCGCGGTAATACTTTGTATTGCGGTAGGCAAGGCGCTGAGCGCGTACATCAACAAAAAATAAATATACGGAGATAATTACAAACAATGCTTCTGGTAATGGACATAGGCAATACCAATATAAAGACCGGCCTTTTCAAGGACGGCAGGCTCCAGAACTCATGGCGTCTGCGTACGGATTCTCTGCGCACAGCGGACGAGTACGGCACCCAGATGGAGGGCTTTTTCGGTCATTTGAATATAGATACCCGCGAAGTAGACGGTATAATAATGTCCTCCGTTATACCATCCATGAACTACACCATGGAGCACATGTGTGAGCTGTACTTTCATCAGCAGAAGGTCATGGTGGTAAACAGCGAGATGAACCTGGGAATATCCATACGCTACGATATGCCTTCGCAGCTGGGCTCCGACCGTATCTGCAATGCGGTCGAAGCTTACCATATCTACGGCGGCCCCTGCACAATAGTGGATTTCGGCACTGCAACCAACTTCGCCGTGGTATCGGCTGAGGGCGAGTTCCTGGGCGGCCTCATATGCCCCGGCATAATGGTATCAGCAGACGCCCTCATAGAGCGGGCTGCCATGCTGCACAAGGTGGAATACATAAAGCCCGAGAAGGTCATAGGCACCAACACCCGCGACGGCATACAGTCCGGAGTCATACGGGGCTATGTGGGCCAGGTGGACTACATACTCCGGCAGATAGAGAAGGAGCTGGGCGTAAAGCAGACAGTAGTGGCTACAGGCGGCATGTCCAACATGATAGCCAGCGAGACAGACAGGATAAACTACGTCAATCCTACCCTGACCCTGGAAGGCCTTGCACGCATATACGACATGAACCGTTAGCGGGAGAACCACTCAACAACGTAACATGCGCTGAGCATCAACTGGAGAAAAAACAGAACATAGCATACGCTGCGCCGGGTGTTATCATTCCGGCGCTTGTATATTTCTGCGCCTATGAGCGGCACGGCGGGTATTATCCCCGCATAAAGCAGAAAAAGCACAGTCATATCGATACCTTCCTTTATTGTGATAGATAACCGTGTTGCACGTATGTACAGCATAACATCTGGGTATAAGCTTATTCGATAGTGGAAGTTTGGCAATATGGGAATAATATAGTACAAACATTTGTGCGATTGTGCTATAATGCTATACAGGTGGGTAATGCGGCCAACAACCCCCAAATTATCGAAGGAGAATAAAACCATGGTAACTCATATCGTTTGCCACAAGTACACCGACAGAGAAGAAGCAAAGAAGATAGCCCCAATGCTCAAGGGCCTGGTAGGCAAGGTTCCCGGCCTTATCAGCATGGAAGCCGGCGCCGACTTCATGGGCAGCGGCAGGAGCTATGATTTGGCGCTTATCGCAAAGTTTGCGAACCGCGAGGATCTGGCGGTTTACGCCGACCATCCGGAGCATGTAAAGGTAAAGCAGTATATCCATAAGGTGCTGGTAAACGGCATATCCGTGGATTTCGAGGATTGATTTTTTTCGGGAGTTTAAGGTATCAGCATGGGAGAGTTCAAAGTAGTATCCCCCTTTGAGCCGCAGGGCGACCAGCCCGAGGCCATAGCCGCCCTGAGCGAGGGCGTAAAGCGGGGGGACAGACTTCAGGTGCTTTTGGGCGTCACCGGCAGCGGCAAGACCTTCACCATGGCGAAGGTGATAGAGCAGGTGCAAAAGCCTACTCTTGTCATCGCCCATAACAAGACCCTTGCGGCACAGCTTTGCGGCGAGCTGAGGGAGTTCTTCCCGGACAGCGCGGTAGAGTATTTCGTCTCGTACTATGACTACTACCAGCCTGAGGCGTACATAGCCTCGTCGGATACATATATAGAAAAAGTAGCCACAGTGAACGACGAGATAGACAAGCTGCGCCACAGCGCTACCTGCGCCCTGAACGAGCGCAGGGATGTTATAATCGTGGCTTCCGTAAGCTGTATATACGCTCTGGGAGACCCGGCAGAATACCTTAAACTCTCCATATCCCTGCGCAAGGGCATGGAGATAGACCGGGACGAGGTAATGCGGCGGCTGGTCGATATACAGTACCAGCGCAACGAATATGACTTTGTCCGGGGCACCTTCCGGGCAAAGGGGGACGTGTTGGAGGTGTTTCCCTCCAACTGGTCGGATAAGGTGCTGCGCATCGAGTTCTTCGGCGACGAGGTGGAGCGCATAAGCGAAGTAAACTGTACTACCGGCGAAATACTTTTGGACAGGAGCCATGTGGCCATATTTCCCGCCTCCCATTACGCCACGGGCCGGGACAAGCTGGTAAAGGCTCTTGGAGAGATAGAACATGACATGCAGGTCAGGGTAGAGGAGTTTAAGGCGGAGGATAAGCTGGTAGAGGCACAGCGCATAGAGCAGCGTACTACATACGATATGGAGATGATGCGTGAGATAGGCTACTGTCAGGGTATAGAGAACTACTCCCGCTACTTTGACGGCCGCAAGCCTGGCCAGCCTCCATATACGCTGATAGACTATTTCCCCAAGGACTTTCTTATGATAATCGACGAGTCCCACGTAACTCTGCCGCAGATACGGGGTATGTACAGCGGGGATTTATCCCGAAAGACAGCCCTCGTGGATTACGGCTTCCGCATACCGAGCGCCTATGACAACAGGCCCCTGAAGTTTGACGAGTTCAAGGAGCGGGTAAATCAGCTCATATGCGTATCCGCTACACCCGGCGAGTATGAACTGAGCCGGGCCAGCCAGGTGGCGGAGCAGGTGATACGCCCCACAGGACTGTTGGATCCCGAGATTGAGGTGCGCAAGGTAGAGGGACAGGTGGACGATCTGCTGGGCGAGATAAAGAAGACCGCCGCCAAGGGGGAAAGGGTGCTGGTTACTACCCTTACAAAGCGAATGGCGGAGATGCTGACGGAATATCTTGACGGAATGGGCATACGGGTGCGGTACATGCACTCGGAAATCGAGACAATAGAGCGAATGGAGATAATCCGCGACCTGCGCCTGGGGGAGTTTGACGTGCTGGTAGGCATAAACCTCCTGCGCGAGGGACTGGATCTTCCGGAGGTGGGCCTCGTTGCCATACTGGACGCGGACAAGGAGGGATTCCTGCGCTCCGCAACGTCGCTGATACAGACTATAGGCCGCGCCGCGCGAAACGCGGACGGCAGGGTAATAATGTACGCGGATACCATAACGCCTTCCATGAAGGAGGCAATAGACGAGACTGCCCGCCGCCGCCAAAAGCAGCAGGCATATAATAAGGAACACAACATTACGCCGAGGACAATCACAAAGGCGGTCCACGGCATAATTGAGATAAGCGGCAGGCCCAAGGAGGCGCAGGAGGATAGGGAAGCCCGCGCAGAGATACTGCGTGAGCAGATGCGGGCAGCGGCGGCCGAGCTGGACTTTGAAACGGCTGCAAGGCTCCGCGACAGGCTGTTCGACCTGACGGGGGAGGATAAGCCCAGAAAGATAGCTCCCGGCATGCCGGGCAGCACGAAGAAGGCAAGAGGAAGAACGAGAAAGTAAAGTGATGAATGAAAAGCTTATAATAAAGGGCGCAAGAGAGCACAACCTAAAAAATATAGACCTTACACTGCCGCGCAACAAGCTTATAGTGTTTACGGGACTCAGCGGCAGCGGCAAGTCCTCTCTGGCGTTCGATACCATATACGCCGAGGGACAAAGGAGATACGTGGAGTCGCTGTCATCTTATGCCAGGCTGTTCCTGGGCCAGATGGAAAAGCCGGATGTGGACTACATCGAGGGCCTGTCCCCTGCCATAAGCATAGACCAGAAGAGCACCTCCAATAACCCGCGTTCCACTGTGGGCACTGTAACCGAGATTCACGACTACATGCGCCTGCTGTATGCCCGCGTAGGCATACCTCACTGCCCCAAATGCGGAAGGGTGATTGAACGTCAGAGCATAGATCAGGTAGTTGACAGGGTGATGGCCCTTGATGGACGCATACAGATAATCGCCCCTGCTGTGCGGGCAAAGAAGGGCGAGCACGCAAAGCTCTTGGAGCAGATACGCAAGGACGGCTACGTTCGCGTCCGTGTTGACGGCGAGGTGTACGACATAAACGAGGTGCCCCCTCTCGATAAGCAAAAGAAGCACACCATAGACGTAATAGTGGACAGGCTCATCATAAAGCCCGGCATAGAGGGCCGCCTTGCGGAATCCATGGAGACCGCCTTCGCCTTCGGCGACGGCCTTGCAAAGGTGGACGTGATAGGCAAGGAGGAGCTTATCTTTTCCGAGAAGTACTCCTGTCCGGACTGCGGCATATCCATTGAGGAGCTCACGCCCCGCATGTTCTCCTTCAACAATCCCTACGGCGCCTGCCCCTGCTGCAGCGGACTGGGTATGCTGATGAAGATAGACCCGGACATAATAGTGCCCGACAAAAGCCTGTCTCTAAATCAGAACGCCATAAATGTCAGCGGCTGGCAGAGCGGCAAAAACGGCGGCAGCATGTCCAACATGTACTTTTCGGCCCTGGCTGAGCACTACGGCTTTTCCATGGATACACCCTTCATAGAGCTGCCAAAGAAGGTACAGGAAATATTGCTCTACGGCACAGGGGAGGAAAAGCTGGAGGTAAAGTACCAGCGGGAGTTCGGCAGCGGCACCTTCAAGACCTCCTTCGAGGGAGTGATAACAAACCTGGAGCGGAGGTACAAGGAGACCACCTCCGACGCTGCCAAGCAGGATATTGAGGCGTATATGTCCAACATACTCTGTCCGGAGTGCAGAGGAAAGCGACTCAAGCCGGAAAGCCTTGCCGTTACGGTGAACGGCGTCTCCATCGCAGAGATGAGCGACATGACAGTCACCGAGGCGCGAAGGTTCATAACCTCATTGAAGCTTACGGATACCGAGCGCATGATAGCGGAGCGGATACAGAAGGAAATAGACGCACGGCTTGGCTTCCTTGAAAACGTGGGCCTTGACTATCTTACCCTTTCGAGAGGCGCCTGTACACTGTCCGGCGGCGAGGCTCAGCGCATTCGCCTTGCCACTCAGATAGGCAGCGGCCTTATGGGCGTGCTGTATATACTGGACGAGCCAAGCATCGGCCTGCACCAGCGGGACAACGCCAGGCTTTTAAGCACGCTAAAGGGAATGCGTGACATGGGCAACACACTTATCGTAGTGGAGCACGATGAGGAGACCATGCTGGACGCGGACTACATAGTCGATATAGGCCCGGGCGCAGGAGAGCATGGCGGAAGGGTAATCGCTCAGGGCACGCCGGAGGAGATAATGGCGTCGGAGAACTCCATTACCGGCCAGTATCTATCCGGGCGTAGGTTCATACCCCTGCCTGAAAGCAGGCGCCGCAACGGCGACAAGTGGCTCAGGGTAAAGTGCGCACGGGTAAACAACCTTAAAAATATAGATGTGGACATACCCCTTGGCGTGTTCACCTGCGTTACAGGGGTATCCGGCAGCGGCAAGAGCAGCCTGGTGAATGAGGTCGTCAAGAAGACACTGCTCCACGATCTGAACAGGGCTAAGTATATCCCAAAGGACGTGTGCGACGGCATAGAGGGAATAGAGCAGCTGGATAAGATAATAGACATAGACCAGTCCCCCATAGGCCGCACGCCCCGCAGCAACCCGGCTACATATACCGGCCTTTTCGATATGATACGCGACGTATTCGCCATGACGCCCGATGCGAAGGTGAGGGGCTACAGCAACGGCCGCTTCAGCTTCAACGTAAAGGGAGGAAGGTGTGAGGCCTGCCGCGGCGACGGCATGCTCAAAATAGAGATGCAATTCCTGCCGGACATATATGTGCCCTGCGAGGTATGCAAGGGCAAACGGTATAACCGTGAAACTCTTGAGGTAAAATACAAGGGCAGGAGCATTTCCGACGTGCTGGATATGACGGTGGAGGAAGCGCTCGAGTTTTTCCGGCCCATAGAAAGAATAAGGCGCAAGCTGCAAACCCTGTATGACGTGGGCCTGGGCTATATAAAGCTGGGTCAGCCCTCCACCCAGCTATCGGGCGGCGAGGCGCAGCGGGTAAAGCTCGCTACCGAGCTTTCCCGCAGGGATACCGGTAAGACGCTCTACGTGCTGGACGAGCCTACCACCGGACTTCACGTTGCGGATGTGCAGCGGCTTCTTGATATACTGCAGCGGCTTGCGGACGGCGGCAGCACGGTAGTGGTCATAGAGCACAACCTCGACGTCATAAAGTGCGCGGACTATATAATCGACATGGGCCCTGAGGGAGGCGCGGGCGGAGGTACCGTTATAGCAAAGGGCACGCCCGAAGAGGTGGCAAAGGTAAAGGAAAGCTACACCGGTCAATACCTTGCCCCCATACTCCACAGGGACGCCGAAAGGACAAAACGAAAATAACAATACCGGCGGCCATCCTTCGAAATACCGCGTAATTATAATGCTTGAAAACTAACGATGATGAATGTATAATAGCTTTGGTCAAGCTTATGTTTCCAAAGATGGAGGATTATAATAGATGGAGTTTCGTAGGGTTTCCGAAGCGGTCATAAGGCGCATGCCCAAGTATTACAGGCAGCTTACTGTTCTGCGGGATCAGGGCATGGAGCGTATCTCTTCCGGGCGTCTGGCCCAGATGATGCGCCTTAACGCTTCTCAGGTAAGGCAGGATTTCAATTGCTTCGGCGGCTTTGGCCAGCAGGGCTACGGCTATAACGTAAACACGCTGCTTGCCGAAATAAAGAACATACTCGCCATAACCCACCCTTACAACGCCATAATCGTGGGCGCCGGCAACATCGGTACCGCCCTTGCCAACTTTGACGGGTTCGAGCAGGAAGGTTTCATAATAAAGGCACTGTTTGACGTAAAGGAAGAGCTGGTGGGCACAGAGATAGACGGGAAGCCAGTGTATCATATAGACGAGCTGGAAAGGTACGTTCAGGAAAACAATATCACTATAGGCGTTATCGCCGCGCGCAGAAGCGTTGCTCAGGAAATTGCTGACAGAATGGTAGCCTCCGGTATAAAGGGCATATGGAACTTTGCCCCGATGGACGTAACGGCTACGGTACCGGTTGAGAACATACATATGACTGACAGTCTTATCTGCCTGATGTATAAGATGCACCATAATGTGATAAGCGAAAACTAATGAAAATACATCAAGGGCCGTCTGAAAAGGACGGCCCTTTGGATTAATATGGCGAAACGCTGATTATGCCTGTTATGGAGCGGTAAGTATCCGTGCTTACAAGCTCTTTTTTTATCAGGTTGTTATCTGCATCGTAATACAGCTTGTAGCTTTCCGCTACGCTACCCCTTCGGGGCTTGCGGGTAATCTTACTCTGGCCTGGGGCGAGGGAATAATCAAATTCGGTATTTGTTCCGGGACTGCTCAGCGCCCTTATCTTTTTTGAAGTAAGCTCTATGTGCTGTCCGTCGGGCAGCGGGCGGCCATATATCCTTACAGTGACAGTCTTTGCCTTGGCGTCGGCAGTTGCCGATACGGTCACGGGTACTTCCTGTGTGTTCTTGAATTTGAAGTTAGGCCCGCCGGTGGATATGGTGGCGTCGCGGCCTATGTCAACATATCCCAGCGGCCAGGAATGGTGACTTCTTTCCGTCACCTCAAGGTCGGCCATCAATACCGCGTTGTACAGCGTGGTGGATACCTGACATACTCCGCCGCCGTATTCCTGAACGTACGTACCCTCTTTTATGGCTGTGGCGGTCTTCCAGCCGTTATCCTTATTGCGGTCGCCTATGGCGGCGTTCATGTCGAACTCCTGGCCGGGGGCAATGGCGGTTCCGTCTATCATGTCTGCCGCTTTGCATATGTTGAATACCCGGTTTGCCTTGCCGTATGTGCCGCCGGCAAACGATGTGGAAAATTCGGATATCAGCTGTGTGTCCGCCTTGGCCATGTCGGTGGTGTATTCGGGCAGGATGGGGGAGGACTTGGCTGTGACATTGCCGCCGCTGCTGCCCGCGATAAGGGCGGAAATCTGGGATGTAAGGTCGTCAAAATCTATACTGCGTCCGTCCTTATGCTCGGTGTAGCGAAAGCCGCCCTTGTCCTTGTCATAGCTTGCACCGGCGTTTTCCGGGGCGTATTGCAGCGATGCGGATTGCTGTTCAAGTGCAGCCTTCAGCTCACCGCTGTCTGCCGCCATGGAAGTATGAAGCTGGCGGGCCCCGTTGGCGGCCGGCCAGTATTTTTTCAGCGACAGCGCCTCGAGTATGACTTCACGGGTATTGAATGCGACGGGCAGCAGGCTGCCGGATATGTCAAGGCTGTCCTCGCCGGCGGATACGGTGTAGTATAGTGCTTTGAGCGCCTCTGTATGGGCGGTTTCCACAGCTTCGAACGCCTCGGCCGGGCTCATACCTGAGACATTTACTCCGTCTATTGTTATGCATTCTCCCAAACGGGCGCCGTCGGCTTCTGCCTCCTCTATGGAGGAATAGCCGGAAGAGCAGGCGGCACAGCATAGGCAGCACAGCAGAATGGAGAACATAGCAAATATTTTTTTCATGCCAAAAGATATCCTCGCGGTCAAATTATTGTATGCTTTAGTATTGCCATATGCTTTATGGCCAATGCGCGGGGCATTTTGGGTATAAATGCCGTCAACCAAACCTGTATACAAAGAATACACGTATGCTTGAATGTTTTAAATATCGGGTGTACAATATATATGGAGCGACTTCGCTTCGAAGGAGATGCAGAGATAGATATGTTTTTTGATTTGAGCGATAAGCAATCGCTGACTACAAAGGTATACAATCACATTCGGAACGGCATACTGGACGGAAGCTATAAGGACGGGGACTTTCTCGTGGAGACGCGCCTCGCTGAGGAACTGGAGGTCAGCCGTACACCTATAAGAGAAGCTTTGAAGCAGCTGGAGCTGGAGGGCCTTGTGGTATCCATACCAAATCGCGGCTCAATGGTTCAGGCCATATCCGAAAACGATATAGACGATATATTCACAATTCGCCAGATACTTGAGGGTCAGGCGGCTTATTGGGCTACTCAGAGGATAACCCAAGAGCAGATGGACAAGCTGACCGAAAAGCTGGAGCTAATGGAATTTTACACCAAAAAAGGTGACGCCAACCAGCTTACAAGGCTTGACAACGAGTTCCACGATATAATCTACAAGGCCAGCGACAGCAGAATGCTTAAGCATATTCTGGGCTCGCTGCATCAGAACATACGTCGGGCGCGCACCAGCAATCTCAATCTTCCTGCCCGTTCCAATGAATCCCTTGAGGAACACAGGGCCATATTCGCCGCTATGGAGGCGAAGGACGCGCTGGCCGCCAAGAAGGCGATGGAGGAGCACATAAAGAACGCTCACAGCGCCAAGGGTTAGGTCATTTAATGCGCTCCAATAGGGCGCATTTTTCTTATTTTACATGAGGAGGGCAAAAGCATGCCGCGCATGGAATACACAGCAGAAACTCATAGTACAGGCGGCCCGGGACTGTTTATATTCGGCAGGGCGGAGGAGTCGGGCGAGAGGCTGCTGACTGAGTATCGCGGCAAAGTGCAGCTTATTTATCTCGACCCTCCCTTCGGTACCGGCGACGCCTTTGAGATAAGCCGGGGGCCAAAGGGAAAAAAGATAAAGGTACCGGCATACAGCGATAAAATGTCGGACGACTCCTATATGGAAATGATGAAAAACGTGCTGGAGCTGTGCCGTGAGCTTATGACCTCCGATGGCACCCTGTACCTGCACGTGGATTACCGCATGGCCGCCTATCTGCGGGTGCTGCTGGACGAAGTATTCGGCAAAAAGAACTTTGTGAATGAGATAATCTGGGCATACAGGTCAGGCGGAAGGGCCACAAAGCACTTTTCCCGTAAGCATGACAATATCCTTGTCTACCGCAAGGGCAGGAGCAACTACTTCAATATCGAGGCTGTGGGGATACCGCGGGGGCCGGAGCGCCGCAACCATATGAAACGGCACATCGATGATACCGGCAGGATATACTATTCTATACGCTCTGGCGGCAAACTGTATAAGTACTATGAGGATTCGCTGATATACCCAAGCGACGTATGGACCGACATAGAGCATCTTCAGCAACGGGATCCGGAACGCACAGGCTACAGCACTCAGAAGCCCGAGGCGCTGCTCAGACGTATAATACTGTCTTCCTCAAAAGAGGGGGACATAGTCGCAGACCTTTTTTCGGGCAGCGGAACCACGGCGGCCGCAGCCCAGAAGCTGGGACGCAGATGGATAGCTGTGGATCCTTCTCCCGCAGCGCTTATGACCCTGCGAAAAAGGCTTCTTGACAACAACAGCGACGCCAGCCTTCTAAAGACAGCGGCCGGCATGGATATAGAATATCTGCAAACGCCGGCTTCCGGGAAAAAGCCAAGCATAACCGTGCAAAGGACCCGCACAGGGTTTACTGTAACACCTGATGACGACAGCCTCGCCTACATGGCTGTGGGCAGGCTGGAGGAGGGCAGGTTTATCACTGAGACCTATGACACCTCGCCGCTTCCCGGCAAGAAACTCACCATTGCCAACGGCAGGCACGCCATACTTGTGTCAGACCTGTACGGCAATCTGTCGGTGTGGGGGAATTTAGATTAGGATAATGGAATTCAACGGAAACAGATACATAGGCGACATAGTATTAAAGAGAAGACCCGAGGGGGGCTCTTATCTGAACGACATACCCGCCGTGAAGTACCTGATGGAGGCGGGGCATATCGAACTCCGCTCGCCTGTGACGTTTTTTATAGGCGAGAACGGCACAGGCAAATCGACGCTGCTGGAAGCCATAGCTGTGGCAGCGGGATTCAATCCGGAGGGCGGCACCAGAAACTTCAACTTTTCTACCCGAAATACCCATTCCGAGCTTTGCGACTGCATATCACTGACCAGGTACGGCTACCCGAAGGACGGATTTTTTCTCCGGGCCGAAAGCTTTTATAACGTCGCGTCAAATATAGATGAGCTGGACGAAGCGGGCGGAATTGGCCCACAATTAAAGGATAGCTACGGCGGGAAATCCCTGCACGCTCAGTCTCACGGCGAAAGCTTTATTTCCCTGGTGCAGAACCGCTTTGGCGGTCGTGGATTGTACCTTCTCGACGAGCCGGAGGCTGCGCTGTCGCCAATGCGGCTTATGTCGCTGCTTGTGGACATGGACGGTCTTGTAAAGAAAGCTTCACAGTTCATCATCTGTACCCATTCGCCAATACTTATGGCGTACCCCGGGGCGGAGATATACCAATTGAGCGATGAGGGCATAGAGTGTGCCGATTACAAAAACACCGAGCATTATATAGTCACAAAGCAGTTCCTCGACAACCCGGAAAGAATGCTGAAGTATCTTTTGGAGGAATAAACGGCACACAAAAAGGCCTTCCTTCCGGAAGGCCTCGTTCTGTGTAAAAAAAACCCGGTTGCCGCTTAACGCGCAACCGGGTTTATCAAGCTTTTTAATTACTCAGCAACTTCTTCAGCATATACGCTGACTTCCCTGCGGCCGAGATGCTTGGTCTCAAAGCGCACGATACCGTCTGCCTTAGCATAAAGAGTATCGTCTTTGCCCAGACCTACATTTACACCGGGATGGAAGTGAGTGCCGCGCTGGCGAACCAGAATGTTGCCTGCGAGAACGAACTGACCATCAGCACGCTTGGGGCCAAGACGCTTAGACTCAGAGTCACGACCGTTCTTGGTGGAGCCGCCGCCCTTCTTATGAGCAAAGAGCTGCAGATTGATGTTCATCATCGTGTTACACCTTCCTTTCTGATATTTTGATGTAATCACCATAGGTAGCGGCAATGGACCTGAGGCCCAGTGCCATCGTTTCCAAAATGATCTGTGCTTTTTCGCAGTCCTGATCGGATATGTCTGCAGGAAGCATGAGATACATATTCGCCTCCGTGATGTCGAGTGCCGTCTGTATCTTTAATACTTCGTTTATGCCCAGGGCCGCAGTCTGCGTCAGTGCAGACACTGCGCTGCAAACTATGTCGCTGCCCTCATCGGCATACCCGGTATGTCCCTTGGCCTCAAAGCCAACAAGGCCGGACCTGTCGCGAATAAGCGTTACGTGCGTCATGCTTTAGCCGATGGACTCGATCTTGACCTTGGTGTAAGGCTGACGATGTCCCTGCTTTTTGCGTATGTTCTTCTTGGGCTTATAGTGGAATACTACGACCTTCTTGCCCTTGACCTGATCGACAACGGTTGCCTTGGCGGTAACGCCCTCTACTACGGGCTTGCCAACTACGACCTCGTCGCCACAAAGCATCAATACTTCAAATGCGACCTCAGCACCTACTTCGGCATCCAGCTTTTCGACGAGGATCTCGTCGCCGGCTTCTACCTTGTACTGCTTGCCACCGGTACGGATGATAGCGTACACGTCCTGTACCTCCTTCTTTAAATCTCGCCCATATTCGGCGGTGGATTATCTCCACGCTTACAAAGCCGATACGGAGCGGCTCACCGAACTATAATAACATGGCAAGTACGGCCTGTCAAGACGAAAAACCGCCTGTTTGCAACATTATTTCTGTGTAAAGCTCAGTTCCCCGCCGTCGCTCTCCAGGGTTATCTCGCCGTTCCGGGTAAGCATATAATTCATCGTGCCTGCGTCTACAAGTGCCTGTACCGTTTCTTGATCCTCAGGATTTTTTTCAGAGCTGGTTATCACGGCGCTCTGCGCCCCCACCCAATTGAAAAGCTCCTGAAGCATTGTCTCGTATTTGCCGTGATGCGGCACCTTAAGAAAGTCGTATCCGGCGTCGTTCAGTTCGTTTTTTATATCTGCTATACGTTCTTTTTCGATATCACCGGTAAATAGCAGGCTGCTATTTCCATGGAATACTTCAGTCACGAGAGAAGAATTGTTGCTGGCATCATTTTCATAAACTTTGTCCGCCGGGTGTATGACAAGCTTTGCGCTGCCCAGCTGTATGTTCGTCTGCGAGGTGATTATAATCACCTTAACACCCCGATCTTCCGCCGCCGCCATGCATGCCGCAGATTCGTCGCTCTCCTTCATATATTCCGGCCGCAGCAATGCTTTCACATCAAAATCCTGTATTATCTGTGCAGCGCCGCCGGCGTGATCCCGATCAAAATGGGTTATCATGAGATAATCTATGCTTTCCACGCCCATATCTTCAAGGCGATTTGCCACCTTTTTGCCGTCCTTGATGGTTCCCGTGTCCATGAGCAGATTTTTGCCGCCGCAGGTCATAAGGAATGAATCCGCCTTTCCAACATCGAAAAACGAAACTGCAAGCGTATCCGGTTCTTCCTTTATAGAGCAACCGCACAGCAGCATTGCCGCCATTATGGCAAATATGCATCGTTTCACGGGCACATTCCCCCCTTTCTTATATGAATATACCATCACTTTGACCGGCCCACAACGAAAAGATTTTGAACATTTTTTGAATATGCTCATGCGCTGCTTTTCCTCATTATTCCACTTTTTTGTCGCGCATTTATTTCGCCCCTCCCGGCAATGCTACTTTTAGCGGAGAACAAGGAGGGCAACGGATATGGCTGTGAACAAGGTGGAGATATGCGGACTGGACACTTCCAAGCTTCCCATGATGACTTATGAGCGCAGTACTGAGCTGCTCAAAAAAATAAGCGAAGGCGACGAGGAGGCCCGCGATATCTTCATCAAGGAGAACCTGCGCCTTGTACTGAGCGTCATACAACGTTTTTCAGGTCGCGGTGAGCAGATGGACGACCTGTTCCAGGTGGGCTGCATAGGGCTTATCAAGGCCATAAACAATTTCGATTTAAGCTTCAATGTGCGCTTTTCCACATATGCCGTACCCATGATCGTGGGTGAGGTTCGCCGTCATTTGAGGGACAACAACAGCCTTCGTGTCAGCCGCTCCATACGCGACACTGCCTACCACGCACTACAGATACGTGCCCGGCTCATGGATGAATCCGGGCAGGAACCTCATATTAGCGACATAGCAAAAGCCATGGATATTAAAGAAGAAGAGGTGGCCTTCGCTTTGGACGCCATTCAAGACCCTGTATCGCTTTTTGAACCCATATACCACGACGACGGAGACGCCATATACGTCATGGACCAGCTCAAGGACGACCGGACCTCTGATGATGACTGGCTCACCCACGTAGCCATAGAGCGGGGTATGGATAAGCTTTCCGAACGCGAGCAAAACATCATAAAGCTTCGTTTCTTTCAGGGACGCACCCAGATGGAGGTGGCCGAGGAGATCGGCATAAGTCAGGCTCAGGTATCCCGCCTTGAAAAAAACGCGCTCAGGCATATGAAAAAATACGTATAATACAAAGGCGCAAATAAGGCACTTTTGTACTTTTAAAAAGGTGGCAGCTGGCATCAAAGACATAAAAATTCGGCGCCGTATTATAAAAAAATTCCAAACAGGCGTTTAATTCTCAAAAATAGTTTTACAGAGGTAAAAATACCGTATTTTGAGCATATATTTAACCACTGAATACAAAAAACGCCAAATTGGAGGTGTCTTTTCCAAATGAAGATATTGGTTCTGACAAAGCGAACACTGATAATCGCCGCCGTCGTTCTTCTCCTGCTCATTACCGCCATAATACTGCTTTTGAGCTTCGCCCCCAACGCCGCAGCCGCCAACAGCTTCCGCAACGTGGAGGAATACGAGCTTGAGGTACTGGCCGGCAAAAAACGCGAACTTCCCATCTACAGCGTGGAGAGAAGCGACAAGAAGATCGCGCTGACTGTCGATGCAGCATGGGAAGCCGACAAAACGGATTTCATCCTGGACACACTGGATAAATACAACATTCACGCCACATTCTTCCTCTGCGGCTTCTGGGCTGATAAGTACCCGGAAAAGGTAAAGGCTATCGCTGCCCGGGGCAACGAGGTGGGTAACCACTCCTCCACCCACCCGCACATGAACCAGCTCTCTGCAGCGGACATCCGCAAGGAGCTGGAGAAGTACGATGACACCATTGAAAAGCTGCTGGGCTACCGCACAAAGGCCTTTCGCTGCCCATACGGCGAGTACAACGACAATGTCATAACTACGATCCGCGATATGGGCTACGAGGTCTGGCAGTGGGACATCGACACTATCGATTGGAAGGAAGAACGCAGCGCCCAAACCATATTGGATACGGTCATCCCCAAGCTTCACCCCGGCTGCATAATACTCTGCCACAACAATGGATATAAAATAAAGGAGTACCTGCCCACGCTTATCGAGACGGCACAGGCACAGGGATATGAATTCGTTACGGTTAGCGAGCTGCGGCTTGAAGGGGATACAATTATCGATGTGAACGGAACGCAAAAGGCGGCGTAATCGCTGTATATTTACAACCCTATTCATATAACGAATAAAAACGGTGTTCCTTATAAAACGCCGTTTTTTGCGCATCGGAAAATTCAAATGCAGCCTCTGCAAAAAATAATGGAACAGAGTTCATAACAATATCAAAAAAATAAGAAAAAATCCAATCAGAAGTACGTTGCTTTAAAAACTTCTATTTGTTATTATGCAAAAGATGTCAGATAACAATTATAATTATACAACCCCGTGTTCAGCCGGTGACCTGTTTATAAAACAGCCGGTGGGGCAGAGCCTATATTCACGCCGGCCGATAACAAAATGTAATACGGCGTATCTCAGCATGTCTTTGTAGGTAGTTTCGTATACCCTGCGGAAGTATTCCGTTTCATATTGCATCTCTTCATCTCCTTAATTCAAAGGACTGTTGTCCGGACAACTATAATGACCGGGGCAAGGGCGTATCGGTTGCGCGTAAAACAAAAATTCCCCCGAAAAGATGGGGGAATGGGCTTTTAATCTTCTTGCCGCAGCTCTATGCTCTGCAGGCCGCAGAGCATTACCAGCTTCCGCAAAAGCGGATGGTACATAAATGGGCACTTAAGTACCTTTAGAGCCAATTTCAGCCGGATTTTCATTGTCATACGGCGGTAGGCTAACACGGGGTCCTCCTTTGACAGGGCACGTGACAGCATATCCGCGCTTTCCATGGCATAGCTTATGCCCTCGAGGGAGCTGGGGCTTATGAAGCCCGCTGCCTCCCCTATGAGGAACGCGCCTCCCTTACCCGGGCAAAAGTCAAAGAAGGAGCGGGGACGGAGCACCACGCAGGCCTCTGTCTTTACAGGCTCCGAAAACTTTATGCCAAGGGCACGGAGCTTTTCCTTCTGCCGCTCAAACCGTTCCCGGCAGTTATCCTGAGGGAATGCCCCTCCGAATATGAAATAATCGTCCTTTGAAATCGACCATGAGCAGCAGTCGGTTGTCTCGGGATCGAATATGCAGGAGTAAAAGGGCCGGCTGTTTTCTTCGGGGAACCACTGTTGAATGGCGGTGTAGCGGCGGAGCTGCTTAGCCTTGAACAGCGAGCTGCGGACTATTGAGTTTGCGCCGTCTGCGCCCACGACGTATTTGCAGGTAAAGCTATGCTTATGGTCTCCGTCGTGCCAGCTTACCTCAAAGCCGCCGTCAATTCGCTTTACCCCATCACAAACGCCGGTGACACGCTGCACAGAGGGCCTTATCATGCTAAGGAGCCACATGTCCAGCTTATGCCTGTCGAGGTTTATG
Source organism: Clostridiales bacterium (assembly GCA_004557245.1). Classification (GTDB taxonomy): domain Bacteria; phylum Bacillota; class Clostridia; order Christensenellales; family CAG-138; genus SFEL01. The sequence goes on from SFEL01000006.1 coordinate 71,209, forward strand.
TAGCAGCGCTGGTAGTGCCTGACGAGGCCGGAGGCCAGGTCGATGGTCTTTACCGAGAATATCTGCGGATCCACGAGTATGCTCTTAGGCAGCGTTATTTCGTATTTGGAGAGAGCCTTCTGGGCATCCGGCGCCAGCAGGCCGCCGCAGGGCTTTTCAAAGCCGCCTTTAGCCCTCTTTTTGTCTATAAGTATTGCACTGAGCCCTTTAGGCAGCAGCCGTCCAAGGGTAGCTCCCGCAGGCCCGCCGCCTATTATGGCTATTTGGTAATCAAAGTCACTTTGCAAATCAAAAATGCTCCAAGCTTTTATTTTCTCGGAGCATTATATAATAAATCCCGCTTTTATACAACCTTACGCATGGCCGCGCCAACGTATCAGCCGCTTTTCGAAGAAGGCAACCGCGTAATACATGGCGGCGGCGAGCACGCAGAGTATCACTATACTGGCCATAACAAGGTCCAGCTTGAACACCTGGCTGCCGTATACGATCAAATATCCGAGCCCGGCCCGCGAGACCAGATATTCGCCGACTATGACTCCAACCCAGCTCATGCCCACGCTTATCTTGAGGGCGCTCATAATTGTGGGCACGGAGGCGGGAAGCACTACCATTGTGAGTATTTGCAGTTTAGTCGCGCCCAGCGTCCTCATGAGAAGCTGCTTTTCGCCGGTTATCTCGTTGAAGCCTGCCAGCACCGTCATTACCGTCACTACGAGGGATATAAGCAGGCCCATTATGATTATGCTCTTTACCCCTGCGCCGAACCACACTATGAGTATGGGCCCCAAGGCTATCTTTGGCAGTGCGTTGAGCACCACGAGGTATGGATCAAGTATTCTGGCGAGACTTTTGCTCCACCAGAGGAGTATGGCGATAAGCGTGCCCAGTATTGTGCCCAGGATGAAGCCTACTACAGTCTCATAAAGAGTTATGCCTATATGATGGAACAGCTCGTTGCCGTTGTACAGCCGGGCTACAGTACTCATTACCTGTGACGGCGAGCTCATGATAAACGGGTCTATCCAGCCCATTCTTGCCGACAGCTCCCATAGTATGAGCGCCGCTATGAGTATGAAGTATCTGAAGAACGTTACACGCCTGTCGGCCTTTTTCACGGACGACAGGAACCGGGCATGTTCGGGGGAAACTGCCGTGGTATCCCGCTTATTGCTCATCATGGTCGATCTCCTTCCATATCATATCGAAGTAATCCTTAAATTCAGGGCTGTTGCGCCGGGAAAGAGGCGTATTGCCAACCGTGAGTTCTATCCTATGCACTGCCCGCAGCTTGGCAGGGCGGGAGGAAAACACCAGTATCCTGTCGCTCATGGATATGGCCTCCGATATGTCGTGGGTGACAAGTATAGCTGTTTTGCCTTCCTTTCGGATTATGCCGTAAATCTCGTCTGAGACGGTAAGGCGCGTTTGATAATCCAGCGCGGAGAACGGCTCATCGAGCAGCAGCAGCTCCGGAGAGCAGGCCAGGGTGCGTATCAGCGCCACCTTCTGCCGCATGCCGCCGGAAAGCTGCCGGGGATAGCTCTTTGCAAAGTCTGAAAGGCCATAGGTCTTCAGCAGGCTGTTGGTAAATGCCCGCGTTTCTTCATTCAACATACCCTTGACCTGAAGGCCGAGCAGCACGTTGCCTTCCACCGTGCGCCAGTCTAGCAGGTGATCTCTTTGCAGCATATATCCCGGCCTTGACTTGCCATAAAGGTTTATTCTGCCTCGGCTGGGCTGCATAAGCCCGTCTATCATTGAAAGTATGCTGGTTTTTCCGCATCCGGACGGGCCGACTATAGACAGAAATTCGCCCTTTTCAACGGCGAATGATATATCCTCAACGGCCAACGTCTCACCGTCCAGTTCGTGGTATGCAAGACCCACGTGGTCCGCTTCAAGCAATATTTCAGCCATACAAAGCCTCCGTTTACTGTTTATACACCAATGTATTCCTTGTAAGTGCCACCTGTGCGCGGTGTAACAAAAATATACTCTGTACGTAATATGTAATAGGGAGGAGATAACATGCAAAGAAGGCCGTCCGTTGTACATATAAGAAGAGGGTGCTGTAAGCGGCGGACTCTGAGATGCGGCTTGGTATTTTTGCTTACGCTGATACTGCTGCTGTGCCTTGGGGTGGGTTTTTTGAGGTGCCTTTTCTGGGCGGGGATAATTACAGCCCTGTTCAGGCTGTTCATTATAGGCGTATTCTTATAAAAATATACAGTATAAAAAACAGACCGACGAGAATCGGTCTGTTATATTTGCATTGGCTGAAAATCAGACGCTGCGCTGAACTTTGCCGGAACGAAGGCAGCGAGTGCAAACGTTCATCTTGGTGACGGTACCATCAACTACTACGCTGACGCGCTGAATGTTGGGGGCCCAAGCATGGGGGGTCTTTCTGTTGGAATGGCTTACGCGATTACCGGACATAACACCCTTGTTGCAAACTTCACAGAACTTACTCATGTATTTACACCTCCTTACCGACAGTAAGCATATATGCTAAAATCAAACATTGCTATTCTAACACAAGGAAAGGTGTTTGGCAAGGGTATTTTACACGGGCGAAACAAATATTTTGCTGAAAAAAGCCTTAAAAGTATTCCAAAGCGGTTCTAAAGGGAGTATGCTTTAGTTGATTAAGAAATTTTACCATCAGTTGACAAGAGCACACAAGCCCTAAAGGCTTGTCTTGGGACGCTCCTGCGTTCTCGTCGCTTGTATTACATCCAGTAGTACTGCGCTCCTCGGCCTTGGATCGCCCTCAAAACAAGCTCTTTAGGGTCTTTGGCTTCTAAAACCTTGTGTGTCCTTGTCAACTGATGGTACCTGGAGGATATGATGAAGAGAAGCATAAGGCTTATCATTATCATGGCGGTTTCTACGCTTTTTCTCTGTGCGGGCTGTGCAGGGCAGGAGGATTCGGCAATAGACGTTACGGTTACTGCGCCCTCTGGTACAGCAGCGCCCGAAGAAAAGGTACAACCCGAAACTGCTGAGGAAGCGCCGGAGGCTGGGGAATCACATCAAAGCCCTGCCCAGGCGGACGACGTAAGAGGATTGTGGGAAAAGATATACGGCTACTGGAACGGAGGAGATCAGCGCTACGCTGCATTTACCGTGAACAAAAAAGGTCTGCTGCAATTTGAATACGGCAAATGGGATACCGTGGGTCGTGGAGCCGGATACGTGGAAAAAGCCCTTACGCCAATCGTCTATGGCACGGAGGACGAGATACGCCTGCAGGTATACTGGCCCGCGTACGAGAGCGAGGTGACAGGCAGGCTGGAAGAAATGACGGCTGCCGTGACGCTGAGGGTAAAGGATATCGACAATGAGGAGATAGACGTAAAAGTTGGAGATGAAGACTGGCTGCTGGGCGTATATGGCGGAAGGACTTTAGAGGAAGCATACATAGCAAACCAAAACTAAAAGGCGGCTTCCGCCGCTTCAGTCTGTCGAAAAACCCCGGGGTTGATAAGGGGCTGCAGCCCCTTATGTTCAATCCGGCTCTGACGACACAAGGTGAATTGCCACGCAGGGGCAAGAGAAGGCCCCCTGGGGGGTGTGCGTCAAAACGGATGAAAACCCAGAGGTTTTCGTACTTTGCATTCGGTGCTGACCGCGCTATAGGCGCAAGCACCGGATGAAAAAAACTCGAAAAAGTGGCGTTCAGCCACTTTTTCGACAGTCTCTTTAATACAGCAGCGCTTCGCTGCCGCTCTTGTCTACTATGTACCAGCTTCCATCCTTCATGGATACCGCAAAACCGTCTTTGAAATCACCGGCCTCGGAGTACCGGTAGTCGATTTTCAGCTCGCCGTAGGGGTCTATATAACCCCATAGCCCTTGGCTGCTCTGCACTGCCGCGTAACCCCCGGAAAACGAGTGGGCGTCAGCGTATTGAGGAGCTATGAGCGTGGCGCCGCCGGTATTTATGAAGCCCCACTGCCCGTCGATGCGCACAGCCGCATATCCTCCCGAAAAGGGCCTTGCAGCGGAGTATGTCTTTTTGAAAGCGCTCTTGCCGTATTTGTTCATATAATAGCAGCCGCTGCTGTCGGTTATCAGGGCAAAGTCTTCTTTATAGCCTTCGCCTGAAGAGCCGGCGTTGAGGGTTATGAGCGCCTTACCTACCTTGTCGATTATATAGCTCTTGGAGGACAGAGAGACGAAGGCGAGGTCATTTGAGAATACATTGGCGGAGGACCATTTTTCGGATATGGCAATGTTGCCCATAACGTCAATGTAGCCGAAGCTGGAAGCTGTGCGCACTGCAGCCCTTCCGCAGCCGAAGGGGCCTGCCTCCCTGTAGCTATAGTCTATCTTTATATTGCCGGAAGCGTCAATATACCCCCACTTGCCGTCCTTTTCAACCGCTGCCATACCCTCCGCGAAGTCGGATACCGATGACCATGCCGGCTCGGCTATCCACGCGCCGGATCTGTCAATCAAGCCGTACAGGCCGTCCTTTGCGGCAAAGGCTACGTTGCCGTCAAATTCGTTTGCGGCGGAAAAGGCGGGGAGTATGACTATCTCGCCCGATGTGTTCTTGTATCCCCACAGGCTGTTTTCGAGGAAGGGAATAAGCCTGCCCGCAGTGGCGGTGGAGACTGCACGGGGAGTAGGGGTAGGTTTGGCGGCTTCTATTGCCGCTGCTTCCTCTTCAGCCTTGCGCAGCTCCTCTTCTTTTAATACGTTAGCGCCGCCCGCACTGTATGTGAGGCCAAATACTACCGCGCCCAACAGCAGCAGGCAGAGCGTATATCCATAAAGGGAAAGCAGCGAGTGCTTTCCCTTTTTTCCGGTATTTCCATGATTGTTGTTCGGCTGTCTTGATTCCATAATATACCTGGTGCTAGGCCTGTACGTTCTGGTTTTCCATCACGATATTGATGAACCTCTCCGCGGCTGCGGAAAGAGGTACGCCCTCCAGCGAGATAAGTCCTATGCCTCTTGAAGGCATGGGCTCTGCAAGGTCTATCTTGAACAGCTCTCCGCTGTTTATGGCTTCGCTGGCGAATTCATAAGTGACGCACGCCACGCCCAGGCCTATTTTGGCGAAGTTTACCAGCAGGCTGTGAGCGCCCAACTCTATCTCGGGGTGAAGCGTCACGTTGCAGACGGAGGCAAAGTCGTCCAGATATTTTCTGGAGTTGGAAGCCTGCTCAAGGAGTACCAGAGGCTCACGGGCCAGCTCGGCCATGGTGACCTTACGGCCCTTGAGGTGGGCGAACCTGTCAGAAGCTACGAATACGTCGTGTACCTTGAGAACATCGCGGACGCAGAGGGCGCTGTCTACTACCGGCAGGTTGACGAGGGCTATATCTACCTTGCCGACCTTGAGCAGTTCGACGGTGTCAGGGGTAGTACGGTTTGTGACCTGAAGCTGTACCTCGGGATATTCTGTATGGAACTTTTCAAGGTAGGGCAGCAGGAAAAACTGGCACAGAGTGTCGCTGGCGCCTATCATAAGGCCGCCTGACTGCAATGTGCGCATGCGGTTCAGCTTGTCCTCGGCTGCTGATATGAGACTTATTGCCTTATCGGCATAGCTGTAAAGCATACGTCCCTCACTTGTCAGGGTTATGCCACGGCTGGTGCGGGTAAAGAGGGTGCAGCCCAGCATGTACTCTAACCTGTGCATGGACTGGCTGATGGCAGGTTGGCTCACGTAGAGCTCCCTTGCAGCATGTGAGAGGCTGCCGCAGCGGGCGACTGTACAGAATATGCTGTAAAGATCCAGATCGGCCGGCATTGTTGTTTGTTCCTCCTGGTTGTATTGTATCCGCAAAAGCAAACGGGGAATTATTTGTTCCCGTATTGCCTGTTTACGGTTAAAGTGCTAAGATGATTAAAACTAATATCCATTCTACCTATAATTTTTAATTATATAGTATTTCCTCTGCCTTTGCAATTGAAAATATAGGTGGATTTCAAAAATCGGGCAGTTTTATTTGTGTTATTGTTGCTCAGTGGTGTAAAATGAACTGTAAACCATTACTTCGCTTCAAAAGATGTAAATATTTCTAAATTATAATGCGGGATTTATTTAAGATAGTTAAAACTCACTTTTATAATAAGAGGGCTGGATATGACAAAGTACTATTGGAAAGAGCTTTATTCCGAAATTAACGGCTGTCAAAAATGCAGACTTTGCGAACAGCGCACCAATATAGTGATAGGCGAAGGCGACCCTAAAGCCACTATAATGTTCATAGGCGAGGGGCCTGGGCGGGACGAGGATTTGTCCGGCCGTCCTTTCGTTGGCAGGGCGGGGCAGCTGTTAGATAAGATGATAGGCGCAATAGGGTTCAGGCGGGAGGAAGTATATATCGCCAACGTAGTCAAGTGCCGCCCGCCAAACAACCGTACCCCGGAGGAGAGCGAGGCCGACGCATGCCTGCCCTATTTAAGAGTGCAGTTCGCCCTTATACGGCCTAAGATAATCGTATGTCTTGGCGCTACTGCGGCGAAGTACATTTACGACCCGAATGTGAGGATAACGAGAGACAGGGGAGTGTGGAAAGACAAAAAGGGAGTGTGGATACTGCCTACATACCATCCTGCCGCGTTGCTGAGAGATGAATCCAAGAAGCGGGAGGCATGGGAGGATATGCAAAAGTTAAAGCAAAAATACGATGAGATAGCGCAGAATACTTGAATAATCTCCGTATATGGTGCTATAATGAGACGTTGATTTATTTAGGAGGAGAAACCTACTATGTCAGGACATTCCAAATGGGCCAATATCAAAAATAAAAAAGAAAAGGCAGATAATGCGCGCGGTAAGATCTTTACCAAGATAGGCCGAGAGATTGCCATAGCCGTTAAAGAGGGCGGTAGCGACCCTAACAACAACTCCAAGCTCAGAGACGTTATAGCCAAGGCAAAGGCAAACAACATGCCTAATGACAACATTACCCGCTCCATAAAGAAGGCCGCGGGCGAAATGGGCAGCGTAAACTACGAGGAGATCACCTACGAGGGATACGGCCCCGGCGGTACCGCAATAATCGTAGAAGTCGTTACAGACAACCGTAACCGCACCGCCTCCGAGATACGCCATATATTCGACAAGAGCGGCGGCAGCATGGGCGCCACCGGCTGCGTAAGCTGGATGTTCGACAAGAAGGGTCTCATAGTGGTAGAGCGCAGCGCTTCCATAGATGAGGACGAGCTTATGATGGAAGCTCTTGACGCCGGCGCTGAAGATTTCAACGCTTTGGACGACGTGTATGAGATATACACCGCGCCCACCGACTTCTCAGTGGTAAGAGAAGCGCTTGAGGCAAAGGGTCTCAGCTTCCTCTCCGCCGAGATAGGCATGTTCCCTCAGAATACCGTGGACGCCACTAAGGACGAAGAACTTGTGGAGAAGATCGAGAAGATGCTGGAACGCTTCGACGACGATGACGACGTTCAGGACGTATATCATAACGCAACTCTACCCGAGGAAGAGGAGGAAGACTGATATCAGGTCATTTAAACGGCCTCGGGCATAGACGCAAACCCCAAAAAGCGTGAAAAATTTAAAAATCAATAGACCTAAACGGCCTGAATTCTGCATTGTGCAGGACTCAGGCCGTTTGTTTTTGTCCCATATGGCGGTTGATGCGATAATCAGCGCGGCACAATGTCTAACAAATGGAAAATTGTGCAGCGCCTTTTACAGTTAGCGCTTATTCTTCAACGCTGGCCTTGGCCTCCGAACGTTCTTTTTCCCGCTGGGCACGCCGCCTGGCAAGGCGTTCCCTACGCTGCTTTTCCTCGTTGGAATGCTTTACTATCACCGCTATGAGGGCGATAAGCAGCAGTACGGCAGCGCCGCAGGCCGCGTAGAACATGATGGGGTCTATGCCGGTGCTGCTGCCGTTTTCGGGCTGCTCCACAGGCTCCTCCACGCCGGGAGTGGGCGCGGCTTCTGCGGGCAGCTGGGGGCTTACGGGCCTTGCGGGCATTACAGCATAGCGCTGTATGGATTTGTCAGCCTCACTGTATACATAGTAGCCCACCTCGCCGTCGGGATTGCGGCCGTATATGAGGTATACGGTACCCTGTGCGTCCTGTCTCGCCCATGCCTTGACCTGCTTGTCGTCTATGGTTATGGTAGTCTCTGTGAAGCCCTCAGGCAGCGCTACAGTGCCGTCAGGCTCCAGCATGATGTAGGAGCGCGATGTGGAGCTTACCGTCTGATACCTGTACAGAGAGCCCTTAGCGGCGTCATATATGTAGTAGCCGCCATTTTCACCTGAAGCATTGGAGAGGTAGAGGAGGGTGGGCGCGTCGGAATCCTGGACGGATACGGCGGGCACGGTCTGTCCCTTGTAATCCACCGTTGTCTCAGAATACTTGGATGGTATAGTCACGTTTTCGAGATTGGTCCAGATGTACATCTGCTGGCCGCCCTCATCGGTTATGCCCTCGGCAAGTATGCCCTCGGTGGCGTAGTCGGGGGCGGCGGTCTGGGCAGCTGCGGGAGCGGCCGCTATAGATACGGTAACTGAGGCTGCAGCTGTACCCTGATCCTCGCCGCTGTAGCTGAGGGCCTTGGTTATGTTGAAATCCACTTTGGCCTCTCCCGCGCCGGCAGCTGTAAAGGTTATGCGGGCGGAAAGGGAGGAAGCGCCGTCCTTCTCGGCGGAGACCAGCGCTATGCGCCCGTCTGACGCGCCGCCGTCTCCCTCGGTGAAGGTGAGGAGGGAGGGGTCGTAGGAGAATTCGCCCTCGGCGGCGGAAAGCTTTTTGCCGGCAAGGGTGACAGTCACCACGATGGTGTCGCCGGCGGTGACGGAGGTCTTGTCCGCCGTAGCGGTAAGCTCGGGAGCGGCGAACGCCATGGCGGGGAGAGCTACTAAAAGCAGCATGGCAACAAGAGACAGGACCCGCTTATATGTAATGGAAGTCTTCATTTTTTAATCCTCCTGAGTTATCTTTGCATCGTCGGATACGTACTGTATCAGTCGAATCATATCCATAATATCCACCGTTTCGTCGTGGTTTACGTCTGCCGCCCTGAGGTACGGGCCGCCAAGTATTGAGGACCTTACGAGGTGCTTTTGCAGGGCGGTTATGTCGTCCTTGTCTATTTTACCGCTGCCGTCTATATCGCCGTAGATTATTATGGGCAGGTCGAACATGGCAAAGCCGTCATTATAGGTATTGCGTACGGAATCGCCGGTGCATAACGTGTCGGTCTTCTGTGCGCCCTTCTTGTCTATGACGGTAAGGCTGCCTTCGGACTCCAGCTTGCCCAGCAGCTTTTCCGCAGTGGTACCGGGCTTTATCTCACTTATGCCCCATGAATGGACCTTGCAGCCGCTGGCCTTTATCCTGGGGGCGGTGTCGTAGGTGCCTACGGTGTACAGCACCGTGTCTTTATAATAGAAGGCAAGTATGTCCTCGTACTTCTGACCGGCGCGGGCGCGCTCCTGCGCGCTGCGCTGTGAGAGGCCTACCCCGTGGCCGTAGCGGCGCTGGGTGAGAAACCAGCCTGAATATTCCTTTTCTGCGGTGCGGTATTCGCCGCGCTCCGCGCCGTACATGCGGAGGTTGCGTTTCTTCGCGCCTATCTGGCCCAGCGTGTTCTCATAGCTGCCGAAGCTGAGCTCCTCAAATGGCAGCGTGAATGTAACCTGGCCTGCCTGCTCCGGGTTGTCCCTGGGTGCTACCATCAGGGTTAACTCAACGTTGGTGTAGCAGCGCTGCTCCGGGTCATTTTCGGCGTTGGGATCCTTGGCCAGAACCTTTACGGTGGAGAGCAGCTCAACCTCCTGCCCGGCGGCCGCATACGCGGCCTTCTTGATGGCCACGAGCACAGAGCTGTCCATGAGCTTTTCGGTTATCTCATCGTATGTATCAGGAATGAAGGATTTTTCCTCCAGGCTGGATTTGTTGAGCAGGTCGTATACGTCGTCGGCGTGGGTGTAGTAGGGCAGATCGTTGTCCCATACGTTGCCGGTGCGCTCGGTCTGGCCGCCGTTGGAGGCGGAGTAGAAGGCCTCGATTATGTCGCCGTCATATACCAGCACCTGCCCCTTAGTGGCGTCAACGGCCGCTATGGCGCGGGTATTTTTGCTGGCGTAGCCCCGGTATACCTGATCCTTGGAGGTATCCACGAGGTCGTAGGAACGGCTCGCGGCGTATCTTGAGCAGCGGGCGACGGCATAGCCCCGGGCACATACAGCCTGAGACTTAAGAGCCTCAACAGGGAAGGAATTGCTCATTTCATGGGGCACCACGCCGTAAAGGTACTGCTCGATGGGCAGCGTGTTTATGGCGCGTATGCTGCCCTCGTACACGTCAAATGTCATGTTGCCGAGGTAGGTGCAGGTGCCGTATTCTGCGTTCTTGAGCTTGATATAGTCGGTGGTCTGGCCGTAGTTCTTTGAGACCAGAGTAAGGGAGTGGCCTGTGTAGGCCTTGTCCCCAAGCTTTATGGATACGCGGCTGCCCACCGCCTCAACGGTAAGCTCGTCGGTTCCGACGCTGCTGCCGGCTTCCTTTAGAGTGTATTCACCTACTGGGGTGAATGTAAATGACCTGCCGCTGCCTATGGAGAGCTTTACCCGCACGTCGCTGTGGAATACCGCGGCGAAGGCGGGAAGCATTGCCATGATAAGCGTAAGCGCCAGGGCAAAGGCGAGGGCCTTGGTGATTTTTTGCATAAACAATGCCTCCTGTAAAAAATCCTTGCTGCATAATATCGATACATCAGGAAAGGCCGGCGCCGAACAGCTGAACGGCGTATGTGGAGCCGCCAACGGAATATATGCCTATACACATATCCGTAAAGCCTTCCCTGAGAATGTTTTCCCTGTGGCTGGGAGAGTCCATCCAGGCATCAAATATCAGTTTTGATGTAACATTGGGCACTCCGCTGCACATAAATATGTTTTCGCCAAATGCGCTGAAGCTTATACCGTCGTCGGTGACGGCGGTGGAGCAGCTGGTGCCGTCGGGCCGCGTGTGATCGAAAAGGGTTACTATCTCACGGGCGCGAATATCCGCAGCTTTTTGCAGCTTGCCTGAGTATTTAAACGTGTTCAGCCCCGCCTGCTGCCTGTATTGGTTGACCAGCTCAAGTATGCCCGAGTTGTAGTCGTCATCAGACGCTGTTAAAAAAACCGTAGGCGCTGCCGTAGGGGCCGCAGTAAGGGAGGGAGCAGGCTTTGCTGTTGGGGTGGGCAAGGCTGTTGGCTGCGGTGTGAAAGAGGCTTCAGGGGCTTCTGAGGGCATCAAGGGTGGGGGCGCGGTGGGCGCAGAAGCCATCGGCTTGGGGGTGACTGCCGCCTCGTAGCCGCCGTCCTCAGGCACTATGATCTGTATGTATGAATCCGTCTCAGCTTTTGCACAGCCTGTCAGAAGCAGGGCTGATATGAGAAGGAGGGTGATAAAGCGATACATCGGATATCCTTTCGACAGTACAAGCATATTGCAGACAATTATCTATTATATTTTATACCATCAACGGGTCTGTGCATATTAAAATAATTGTGAATAATAGAAAGAGCCTTGAATCATCAAGGCTCTTTTGGCTCCCCCTGTTGGACTCGAACCAACGACACTGCGGTTAACAGCCGCATGCTCTACCGACTGAGCTAAGGAGGAACGGAACGAATGTTATTATAAGGCATCAAAACATAAAAAGCAACCCCTTTTTCAAAAAAAGTTCGATTGAAATTTTACTACCGCCAAGCGATTGCCTAAATGGGGTGCATGGACTATAATATTCCGATGTGAGTCCAAATAAAACAATTGAAAAGAGAGATATGGTGCGGAAGCTGTGTAAGAAAATTACAAATGAACTTGCGGGCCTCAGTGTGGAAAGCGGGCTGAAACGCTGCTTCTTCATGTCCAAAGACCACATATCCCGCCTTAAGCGCAGGCCGGAAGGCATAACTTTAAACGGCAAAAAGGCTTATACTACGGCTACTTTATCGGCTGGCGACATGCTTTGCGCCGAGATATGCGATGGGGAGACGGTGCGGCCAACGCCCATGGATATGCCGCTCGTGGTGCTTTATGAGGACGAGGATATAATAATAATTGATAAGCCCGCCGGTGTTGCGGTACACAGCTCTACCCGGAATCCCCGGGAGCTTACGCTGGAAAATGCATTTTCCGCGCGATTAAAAGAAGGCGAGAACTTTCACCCGGTAAGCAGGCTGGACAGGGGCACGACAGGAATAATGACGGTAGCCAAGAACGGCTATATGCACCACAGGCTCAAGCGCATAATGCACACAGAGGAATTCAGGCGGGAATACGTGGGAATATCCGTAGGACGTGTGGAGCCGGAGAGCGGCAGGATAGAGCTGCCTATAGGCTTTGAGCAAGGCTCCAGATACAAGCGTGCTATCCAACCTTTGGGATCGCCTGCGCTTACTGAGTACAGAACGCTGCAATGCAACAATGGCTTTACGCTGATGCGGCTCATACCGCATACCGGCCGCACACATCAGCTTAGGCTGCACATGTCCGCCATAGGTTATCCGCTGGCGGGAGACTGGCTTTACGGCAGGGAGGACAGGGAACTGATAGCGCGGCCGGCACTGCATTCCTGCGAGCTGTGGCTGACGCACCCGCTGACAGGGGATAAGCTGCATATAGTGTCGCCGCCGCCGGAGGATATGCTGCGGCTGATGAGATGATAATTATAAATAGTGGAGACGGTATGTCCGCCTCCACGCTTTTTATTCGCCGACCTTTTTTATTATAACGACCTTATCCTTTACGGATATCTCGTATTGCGCCGAAACCTCCCATTCGGGTGTGCCGCCGATATATGAAGTGTCGTCGGGGAATGTGACGGTATGGCTTTCCGCAGATGAAAGGCTCAGGCCTATCCAGCACTCGAAATACGTATCTGACGGGTAGGTGAAGGAGATGTCGCCTACGTCTGTCAGGTAATATTCGCACTCGTCGCTTAGCGCCACTGAGGTGGGAGCGGAAAGCCCGGAACGCTGGAATACAGAAACGGGACCGGCAGGGCCTGCAGGGCCGGTTTCGCCCTGAGGCCCCTGAGGGCCGGCTTCGCCCTGAGGTCCCTGTGGGCCGGCTTCGCCCTGAGGTCCCTGTGGGCCGGCTTCGCCCTGAGGTCCTTGAGAGCCAGTTTCGCCCTGAGGCCCTTGAGGACCTGTATCGCCCTTTGCGCCTTGCAGCGGCCCATTATTTACCCAGACGCTGTTTATGCCGTCCCAGATATATATATCGTAAGGTTGTGCCGAGCCTATGCCGTATGCGTCGCCGGCATAGGGCAGCGTTATGGCGGCCTCGAGAGCCGCCGGAGTGGCAAAATAGCCCAGCACGGCAAAGCCTGAACCGGTGTCACCCTTTGGCCCCTGAGCGCCGTCTTTACCGTCAGCGCCGTCCTTGCCTGGCGCACCGTCCTGACCGGGGTCTCCCTTAGGACCCTGCGGGCCGCGTTCGCCTGCATCGCCCTTCGGACCGGCCTCGCCGGTCTCACCCTTAGGTCCCTGAGGCCCTGCGGGTATGCCCAGCTCTATCACCTTAGCTCCGTCCGATTCGGTTACTCTGGCGGTAGGATCGGCGCCGCTTTGCAGCATGGTAGCGGTTGCCCTGAGCTTGGAAAGCTTGTCATACAGCGCCTCTCGGCTGTTTTCTGCCGTTTGTCTGCCCTCCTCAGCAGCTTTGGCGCTCTCCATAAGCTCGTCCAGCGATGCCTTGAGGGAGGTGAGATCGTCCTTCAGAGCTTTAAGCAGAGGGTATTCGGCAGACGCCTGCACGGTGCTGCTGTTTACTATGGCTTCACGGCAGATAAAGTTGAAGCGGGCGGTGGTGACGAGGGTAGAAAGGGAAGCGTCGGAGTATACCTGAAGCTCGCATTCCACAACACCGGGAGAGAACGAGGCGGGAAAAAGGTCTATGGCGACCTTGGAAGCATCGTCGGGCGAAATCGTGATGCCGCCGTTCTGGACTCCGCTGTCCTGAAGCGAGGTAGAGCCGTCAGCGCGGGAAAATGCGGCGATTATCCTGCAGCCCGTAAGGTCTACGGGGCTGTCTCCATCCATTAGGGTAACGTTGATCCTGTTGCCGTTGTCGCCGTTCACCACGGTAAAATCCCTGTGCGAGGAGGGCCTCTTGATATCGAGATCAACGTCGAATACCTTGTTTACTGACATATTGAAACCTCCTGGTTTGATTCATTAGTCCTTCGCGGAGCGAGAGCGAAGGCAGCAAAACGTATCGAACAAACGTTTTATAAGTTAAGCTTAGTGCAATTTACGGGCTCAATCAATATGAAAAACGGCAATTAGTACCGATATGGGTACTATGCTGGACAATGTTGCACAAACGGTGCTTTTTTTTCGCCTTTAAACGATCAAATGCAGCGAAAGAATAACAGTTCTTGAAATGCGGGGTCATTTGGGGGATAATATTTGGGGGAGAATGTATTCAGAAAATAAAGGAGCTGGCCGCATGAGCATCGCAGACAGGATATTCATAGAAAATTGCAGGGATATAATATCAAACGGCGTATGGGATACCGACAGGCCGGTGCGCCCAAGGTGGGAGGACGGCTCGCCTGCGCATACCGTAAAGCTCTTCGGCGTGGTGAACCGCTATGATCTGTCACAGGAGTTCCCTGTTATGACCCTGCGCAAGACAGGCTTCAGGAACGCAATAGACGAGCTTCTATGGATATGGCAGAAGAAGTCAAATAACATACACGACCTGCACAGCCACATCTGGGATGCCTGGGCGGACGGCAGCGGCAGCATAGGCAAGGCCTATGGCTACCAGCTGGGGGTAAAGCACCACTATCCCGAAGGGGATATGGATCAGGTGGACAGGATACTTTACGACCTGAAGCACAACCCCGGCTCCCGCAGGATAATATCCAACATATACAATCACGCCGATCTTTCCGAAATGCGGCTGTATCCCTGCGCTTACAGTATGACCTTCAATGTATCTGGCAATCGGTTGAACGCCATATTGAATCAGCGCTCGCAGGATATGCTGGTAGCCAACAACTGGAACGTATGCCAGTATGCGGTATTGGTTTACATGATGGCTCAGGTAAGCGGCCTCGAGGCGGGAACGCTTATGCACGTGATAGCAGACGCACATATTTACGACAGGCATGTGCCGCTGGTGGAGGAGCTCATCGCCCGTGAGCCCCTGGACGCTCCGAAGTTCAATATTGATAAGAGCATAGACGACTTTTACAAGTTCACCGTGGACAGCTTCTCCCTTGAAGGGTATGAGTCTCACGGCAGTATAGGTAAGATACCGGTGGCGGTGTAGCGTATGGATATTATAGTTTGCATTGACAAAAATAACGGAATAGGAAAGGACGGCGGGCTGCTTTTCCGTATCCCGGAGGATATGGCGTATTTCAGGCGTATGACCGTAAACAAGACCGTAATAATTGGCCGCAAAACGCTGGAATCACTGCCAGGGGGCAGGCCGCTGGAGAACCGCCGCAACATAGTGCTTACCCGTAATAAGGACAGCGTGCCTGATGGGGCCGACGCTGTGAGCAGTATTGATGAGCTGAAGAGGGCGATAGGGAGTGACAAAGCCTTCGTCATAGGAGGGGAAAGTATCTATGCGATGCTGCTGGATTACTGCGAAAGGGCGTATGTAACCGAGGTAGAAGCGCGCGGCAATGCCGACTGCTTCTTCCCGGATATACGGAGCATGCCTAATTGGCGTTTGGCAGAGCAGGGCGAGGAAAGGGAGCATGGCGGATTAAAATACAGATTTAACGTTTACAAAAACCACTCGATCAAAGAGCTTTAAAATAAAAACCCCCCTTCCCGGGCAGTATAAACCGGAAAGGGGCGTTATTTTATGATAAAGTCTATAATATACTGGAGCAATTACGGAAGCACTCAGCGATATGCGGAGCTTTTGTCTAAAAATATGGGGATACCCGCGTCGCCGCTGCATAATGCCGGCGCTTCTGACGGCGAGGCTTTTTATCTGGGCTGCGTTATGGATGGACGCATAAAGGGATATGGCCGTGCGGCCGGAAGGTTTAGGATAGCTGCGGTCTGCGCCGTGGGCCTTGAGGAGAAGAGGGCGGATACCGTATTTGAGCTGAGGAGAAATACCGGCATTGTGGACAGCCGGATAAGGATATTTTACGCGCGGGGGGCATTTGACAAGGACAAGCTCAGCCCTGTACACAGGCTCATGCTCAGGGGCGCAATGGAGAGCATGGAGGGAAGCGCAAAGTATGCGGCCATTCTTGAATTGATGCAAAAGGGCTGCGACTTTGTATCCGAAGAAAATATACGGCCGGCGGCGGAATGGATAATATGGCGGGACAAGATAGAAGTGCAAAAATAAAGAGACTGTCAAAAAAGTGGCTTAACGCCACTTTTTTGACAGCAGAATAATGTGTGTCGGGGGAAAGGGCGCTGCTCCCTTTTAACTGTACCTGGCAAGGCAGATTATGCCGGCAATACAGGAGATATTGAGCAACAGCAGCAGCGGCATGCCTATTACAAAGGATTTGTGCTTTGTCTTGTGGCGGAAGGCCAGCATTCCGAGCATGCTGCCCAGCGCGCCGCCCATGGCTGCAAGAAGAAAAAGCGTCCTTTCCGGTATGCGCCACTTTCCGGCACGGGCTTTAAGCTTGTCTATGCCCATTGCCATGAAGCATATGAAGGACATTACAGAGCACCATATGAGTATTATGCCGTTAAAGGATATCGTCATGGCCTTCCCCGTTCTTAAAAAGCTCTATTCCTATAGGCGCGTCGTTCCATGGAGGCAGCTTGAGCCTGTCCCACATGCCGTATTTGTGGGTATCCGCTATGGCGTTCATTATGCGCTCGTCCGCATCCGGCATGAGCTTTGTAAAGTAACGTATTATATCCTTCATTTCCTCGCGCTTGGTGTGGCCGGCCACGGGGCAGTTGGGCTTGCGAATTGGCAGCTCCAGCCGCTTTGCTACAGAAAGGGCATACTTTTCCGGCAGGAATATGAGCGGGCGTATTACGGACACCTGCTGCCTGTCCAGATATGTCACAGGGCCAAAGGTATTGAGACGGCTCTCGTAGAGCAGGCTCATAAAAAAGGTTTCTATTGCGTCGTCGCGGTTGTGGCCGAGGGCAACGAGGTTGCAGCCATGGGCATGTGCGTAGTCGTTCAGCGCGCCGCGGCGGAATTTAGCGCATAGGGCGCAGGGATGGGACTCATGGCGGATATTGAACACAACGTCGCCTATATCTGTCTTGAGTATCTCAAATGGTACGCCTATGGACTCAGCGAAGTCTGCAACGGGCTGATAGTCCTGGTCCGATATGCCAAGATCCAGCATAACGCCTATGAGCTCAAAGGGGGTGTGACAGAACTTCTGATAGAGCTTTAGACCGTAAAGCAGCAGCAGACTGTCCTTGCCGCCGGATACGCCAACGCATATCTTATCGCCGGGGTGTATCATGCGGTATCTTTCGTCGGCACGTCTTATGCAGCCGAGAACACGCTTCATAATAAAAAAACCTTTCAAATAACAATATCCAGAACATTATAAACCCAGGAAGCTATTGACGCAACGCAATAGTTTATGTTAAGATATACCGCGAAAACCGAATATGCCTTATCAAGAGTGGTTGAGGGAACGGCCCTGTGAAACCCGGCAACCTGCCAATGCGGCAAGGTGCCAATTCCGTCGGCGATATGCCGGAAGATGAGCTAACGAAAAGTGAACCTCATCTGCGTATGAGGTTTTAATTTTTTATTCGGAGGAATTTTGAACCAATGAAGCGACTTTTTACATCTGAATCGGTTACTGAGGGACACCCCGATAAGGTATGCGACAGCATATCCGATGCGGTGCTGGACGCCTATATCGCACAGGATCCCTATTCACGCGTGGCCTGTGAGTGCGCCGCCACCACCGGCACCGTAATGGTAATGGGGGAGATAACCTCAAAAGGCAGCGTGGACGTTAAGGACATAATACGCCGCACAATAGACAGTATAGGCTACAACAAGCCGGAATACGGCTTTGACTGCAACGAGCTTGAACTCATAGTAAAGCTGGACTCACAGTCGCCCGATATAGCCATGGGAGTGGACAAGTCTCTCGAGGCCAAGGATGGGGATAACGACAGGCTGTTTTCCACCGGCGCGGGGGATCAGGGTATGATGTTCGGCTTCGCCTGTGACGAAACTGAGGAGCTTATGCCCTTGCCTATAGCCCTTTCCCATAAGCTTACCATGCGCCTTACAGAAGCACGCAAGAGCGGCGAGCTGAGCTATCTCAGGCCGGACGGCAAGAGCCAGGTCACGGTAAATTATGAGGATGGCAGACCGGTATCCGTAGACGCGGTAGTCATCTCTGCTCAGCACGATCCGGATATCCCCATGGAGCAGCTCCGCAAGGATATAACGGAAAAGGTAATACTGAAGGTCATACCCGAGAAGTATCTTATACCCGAAACAAAGATATTTGTGAACCCCACAGGCCGCTTTGTCATAGGCGGCCCCCACGGCGACAGCGGCCTTACCGGCCGGAAGATAATCGTCGACACCTACGGCGGCTACATACCACACGGCGGCGGCGCGTTCTCGGGCAAGGACCCCACCAAGGTGGACAGGAGCGCGGCCTATGCCGCACGCTACGCCGCTAAGAATATAGTGGCGGCAGGGCTGGCAAAGCGCTGCGAAATACAGATAGCCTATGCCATAGGAGTGGCGGAGCCGGTATCCGTTTACGTCGACACAAAGGGCACCGGGATAATACCCGACGACGAGATACAGAAGAAGCTTCTCAGGTGCTTCGACTTCAGGCCGGAGGCCATAATAGAGCGCCTGGAGCTGAGGAGGCCCATTTACGGAAAGACCGCAGCCTACGGCCACTTCGGCAGAACGGATATAGACCTTCCCTGGGAGCATACCGACATGGCGGAAGCGCTGAAAAAAGCATAATTGCAAATGTTTTGCAAAAAGGGGCCGGCGAAGTTGATTCCCGGACCCCTTTGAGGTTATAATCTACATATAAAACAGACGAGGAGGAAGTATCAGTGGTTCGTGTCATCTTTGGCGAAAAGGGGACGGGCAATTCAAAGCGCATTATCCAAATGGCAAATGACTCGGTAGATGAAACTCAGGGCAGCGTGGTATTTATTGACGCGGAGGGCCAGTATCTTTTCGATCTCAAGCATGCGATACGCTTTATAGACGCGGGACACTACAACATAAACAGCCCCAAGATGTTCTACGGCTTCCTTGCGGGCATAGCGGCTCAGGATTTCGATCTCCAGAGGATATACGTGGATGGCTTCAGGAAGCTGGTAAAGCACCCGCTGAATGAACTGGAAGCAATGTTCGCACAGATACAGGATTTTGCGGATAAGAGCGGTATAGACATATTCATAGGCGTCAGCGAAGATGGGGGAGAAATGCCCCATTACCTGAAAAAATACGTGTGCGGATAGACATATTATATAAAATTATACGGAATTGAGCGGCACGAGTGCCGCTCTTTGTTTTAGTGTGGTATAATTACAGAAGCATTTTGGATTTTTTTGCGGGGGATAAAATATGCTGAACATTTTTGATATATTAGGGCCTGTGATGATAGGCCCGTCAAGTTCGCATACCGCGGGGGCCGCACGCATGGGAAACATGGCCCGTACACTGCTGGGCAGCGAGCCTGTGGAGGCGAAGATACATCTTCACGGTTCCTTTGCCGAGACGGGCAAGGGCCACGGCACCGACCGCGCCATCGTTGGAGGGCTGCTGGGCATGAAGCCTGACGACAGCCACATACCCTTCGCTTTCGACGAGGCGAAGGAGAGGGGCTTAAAATATGAAATAGATGCTGTTGCGCTGCGGAATGCGCACCCGAATACTGCGGTGATAGAGCTTACGGGCGCAGACGGCAAGCAGCTTGTCATGCAGGCCTCATCTATAGGCGGCGGCAGGATAGTCGTCAACAAGCTGGACGGTATAGATGTGAACTTTACCGGCAATTTCAATACTCTCGTCATACGCAATCAGGACGAAAACGGCGCGGTGGCGGCGGTAACGTCCATACTCAGCCAGATAAGGGTAAATGTGGCCAACATGAGCCTCTGCCGCCATAAACGGGGAGGCGATGCGCTTATGGTTATAGAGACGGATCAGCATGTAAAACCCAATCAGGTAGAGTTTCTGAGCGAGCTTCCCGGAATAATTTCCGTGACCTATTACGACAAGGAGGAAGAGGACGATGGCTCTCGATTCGATGAAGGAAATATTTGACCAGATGGAGCGGGAGAACATACCCTTCTGGGAGGTCGTATTGCAGGCCGACATGGAGGAGCGGCAGGTGACGCGCAAGCAGTCCATGGCCAAGATGCTCATCACCTGGCAGGCGATGGAGGACGCAGCAGACACATATACCGGCACGCGAAAGAGCGTCAGCGGCCTGGTGGGCGGCGACGGCATTAAAATGCGCCAATACGCCATGCGCGGCGCCGCCATGTCCGGCGGTTATGTATGCGATGTTATAGCGGAGGCTCTCAGCATGGCGGAGTCAAACGCATGCATGCGGCGCATAGTGGCGGCGCCTACTGCGGGAGCCTGTGGAGTGCTGCCGGCGGTGCTGCTGCCCCTTTGCAATTATGAAGAGCTCACTCAGCATCAGCTTCTGGAAGCGCTGTATGTGGCCAGCGGAATAGGCGCGGTAATTGCACACCGGGCCTGTATATCCGGCGCCGCGGGCGGATGCCAGGCCGAGATAGGCACTGCTGCGGCTATGGCGGCTGGGGCGCTGGTAGCCATAAAGGGCGGCACGGGCGCGCAGATAGGTCACGCGGTGGCCATGGCCCTGAAGAACCTGATGGGCCTTATATGCGACCCTGTGGCAGGCCTTGTGGAGGTGCCCTGCGTGAAGCGCAACGTAATAGGCGCGGTAGACGCGGTCAGCGCCGCAGATATGGCCCTTGCAGGTGTGGAGAGCCGCATACCCGTGGACGAGGTGATAGACGCCATGGGCGACGTGGGCAGGCGCATGCCTGTGGAATTCAGGGAGACAGCCCTGGGCGGTCTTGCCACGACGCCTACCGGTCAGGCGATAAAACACTGCATGAATGAAAAAGAAGAATAAAAGCATATTCCCGGCAGCTTGCCGGGCTGTTTTTTTGCCGCAAAGTGGTGCAAAAAGACACTTTGGGCGCCCTTTATTTGACTAACATAGATAAAATTGGTAAAATACGCATAACAATGAGGTGGCGAAGCCAATTATTTTCGGAGGTAATTGCCAATGAGGTCCTTTCCAAGGACGATACTATACGCGGTAGCGGGAGTGCTTGTCATAGCGCTGATATCCTCCGCGCTTACCATGATCATAATGAACAGGACGTCTGGAGACAGGGTGGTGATGTCGGCTGAAGAATACTCTGAGTTCAGCCAGATAGCGGCGTTGGACGACGTGATGGACAGCATTGAAAAAGAATACTACGCCGAGGTGCCCTCCCGGGAAAAGATGATAGCAGGGGCGGCAAACGGCATGCTGGACACGCTCGATGACCCATACGCCAGATATTACACCGCCGAGGAGTACGAGGAATACCTTGCCGCCATAAACGGAGAGTACTACGGCATAGGCCTGCTGGTAGGTCAGCCTAACGAGACGGGCTCCGAGGTGCTTGAGGTCTATCAGGGCAGTACGTCAGAGAGCGCCGGCATAAAGGTGGGCGACATCATAACCGCCGTGAACGGAACCAACGTGGCGAATATGGATCTGGACGATCTAAGGGCATTGATAGACGCAAAGAAAGCTGATGGCGTGCAGCTTTCCATACTGCGGGGCAGCGAGACGCTTGATATAACGGTCACCGGCGGCAACATAACAGTAAAGCACGTGGATTCAGCCCTCTTTAACGACAGAACCGGATACATTTATGTGAGCATGTTCACCGGCAACTGTGCGGACGAGTTTGAGAACGCAATAAAGGACCTTAAGAGCCGCAACATGAAGTCGCTTGTGATAGACCTGCGTAACAATCCCGGCGGTTCGCTGGATATAGTCGTAAGGGTAGGCGAGATACTGCTGGGCAAGGGCATGCGCATCGTGAGCGTTGGTCCTACGGATTCCACCGAGGAAACGGTATATAACGGCAAGGGCAGCGCCATAGGCGTGCCTGTAGCGGTTATAGTGAATGAGAACTCCGCATCGGCCAGCGAGATACTTGCGGCGGCCATACAGGAAAACGAGATAGGCGTAGTTGTGGGGACCAACACATACGGCAAGGGTGTTGTGCAGACCACGTCATACATGGAATCCACCGGCGGCTGGCTCAAGATCACTACCGACGCTTATTATACCCCCAACGGCAACAACATAAACGGCGTGGGGATTTCACCCGATATTTTAATGGAGCTGCCGGAGCAGTATCGCAGAATGGCCATACCGGAACTTGTAAAGAACCACCAGAAGGAGGACACTCAGCTCTGGGAGGCACTTGACTATGTACGGGAAAGGGCCAACGAGGTATCGTAAATAAACAATACTCTTTTAGAGAGGAGCTTTATATGCAGCTTAGCGAGCTTATAAAAAAAGATCCTGCAATCGAGCGCGTTGCAAAGGCGGAGGAGGTCATCTGGTTTAATCCGGGCCTTCGGTGCCGGGACGCCGCATTTGAAGGCATCAGCCTTACCATGGCGGACATTGACGACGCCGAGGCGCGGCTCAGGCGCTTCGCACCCTTCATAATGCGCTGTTTCCCGGAAACTGCAGGCAACGGCGGCATTATAGAATCCCCTCTCACCGAGGTGGAGCATGTGAGGCAGCGGCTCAACGGACACGGCGGCGGCATAGGCGGCCGGCTGCTCCTCAAGCGGGACAGCGACCTCGCCATTGCAGGCTCCGTAAAGGCACGGGGAGGCATATACGAGATACTAAAGCACACCGAGGAGATCGCACTCGAAAAGGGCCTTCTCAGTGGATATGACGATGACTATGCGAAGCTGGCCGGCGACGAATGCCGCGGGGTGTTTTCGCAGTACACCGTTCAGGTGGGCTCCACCGGCAACCTTGGCCTTTCCATAGGAATAATGAGTGCGGCGGTAGGGTATAAGGTAATAGTACATATGTCCGCCGATGCCAAGCAGTGGAAGAAGGATCTGCTGCGAAGCAAAGGCGTGAAGGTAGTGGAGTATAAGTCGGACTATTCAGAGGCGGTGAAGCGTGGCAGGGAGCTGTCCGACGCCGATCCCATGAGCTACTTTGTGGACGACGAGAATTCCGTCGCGTTGTTCCTGGGCTATGCCGTAGCGGCTAAGCGGCTGAAGGCACAGCTTGAGGATATGGGCATAGAGATAGACGAAAACAGGCCGCTGATAGCTTACATACCCTGCGGCGTAGGCGGCGCGCCGGGGGGCATTGCTTTCGGGCTCAGGCTGCTCTTTGGGGACAACGCTCATGTGTTCTTCGTAGAGCCTACTCAGGCGCCCTGCATGCTGCTTGGCATGGCAAGCGGACTGAACAATAAGATATGCGTGCAGGACGTGGGCCTTACCGGGCTGACTCACGCCGACGGACTTGCGGTAGGCAGGCCCTCAGGTTTCGTGGGCGGCGTAATGAAGACGCTGCTTGCGGGCGAAATGACGGTGGAGGATTATAAGCTGTACGATTATATGCGGGCGCTGCTGGATACCGAGGGCATATTCATAGAGCCTTCCTCCTGCGCCGCGTTTGAAGGCCCCATGAAGCTCTGTTCAAGGGAAGGGGAGGAATACATAGGGCGGCACGGCCTTGAGGATAAGATGCAAAACGCCATACATATCCCATGGGCCACAGGCGGCAGGCTGGTGCCGGAAGAAATAAGAAAAGAGTACATGAGTACCTATCTAAAATAAAGAGGCGCATAAAGCGCCTTTTTATTTTGCGTAAGTGTCAGTCTGCACTGTCATCGTGGTGGCGTATGCCGTCACGACGGAACAGCAGCGATATGCCCCATACTCCTGCAAGGCCTACAAGCGTATAGATAATGCGGGCGAAGGTGCCGCTCATGCCGCCAAAGAGGCTGGCCACAAGGTCAAACTGGAAGAGGCCCACCAGGCCCCAGTTCAGCGCGCCTATGATGACGAGTATAAGTGCCAGTGTATCCATATGATGTCTCCTTAAAACTCCTTTGCTTTGATGGGCTTATTCTGCCCGGCAGGATACACATAATACAAGGAAAATAATGGCTTTTATTTTTTCTTTGGATAGAATATTTCTATTTCAAACTTATCGAAATCCACCGGCTCCATAAAGTCGTCCGCACGGAATACCACGCGGGAGAAGTCCTCCAGCTCCTTTAAATGCTTTTTGAGCATAACGGGGCGGGATAGATCAAGCTCGTGGCAGAGCGGGCCTATGAGCTCGTCCCATTCGTCTGCCATGCCGCGCGTAAGCCCAGCGTATTCGATCGTGTGCTGTCGTATTATTTCATTGTTCTTACGAACGGTTCCCCAAAGCTTCATGCTGTCTGCTCCTCATTTCAGGGTAAAGATCAGGGCGGCGTTTCCGCCGCCCCATGTGAAGTAATCTTTAAATCAGTTCTTGGTGATGTACTGCTGGGATACGAATAGTATCTTGCCGTTGTACTCTATCATGCTCCAGCCACTGCCCATGTCTTTAACGAAGGCGACCGTGGTGCCATTGGACAGCTGCATCATAGCGGTGCCACTGGTGCTGGGTTCGAGCCTTGCGTTGAGGCCGTCGGTGTTTACGGTAGCGTTGGTGGTGGTATAGGAGGCGATGTCGCTCACCTTGGTAAGGTACTTGCCGGATACGTAAGCCGTGGTGTTATTGTAGGCGATCTTATACCAGCCATTGCTGTCTGCGCTTATAACGTAGACCTTATCGCCGCCGCCCAGCTGGCCAAGTACGTCGGAGGTATCGACCGCGTTGGCACGGACGTTCACTCCGTCGGTGTTGGCATAGTAGATGGACTTTGCATCGCCCACGTTGGCAGGCGTGGCTGCTGCATTGCCGCCGCCTGTGGGTGTGGCGCCGCCGGCTGTGTTGTAGTCGACGATGAAGGTCTTGCGGTTGATGGCGTAGCCGTTCTTGCGCGCCTCTATGTTGAGGGTGGTGGTGCCGGCCTCGGTTATGGTGTAGGTATAGGTGAATGAGCCGGTCTCATCGACGGGAACGGCCTCGTCGTTTACGTATATGCCGGCGGTCGTATCCTGCACAACGCCCGCTATCTCAACCACCGGATTGCTGACCGAGAAATTCTCGGTGTTGGGGCTGGTAACAGTCATGTCTATGACCGGTATGCTTATAAGTATGGGGTTGGCAAAGGTAACGGGTTCACTTTCGCCCTTCTTATTTATGACGGTAATATTTGGTGTAACCGCCAGGTAGCCATCTGCGGTGAGCTCATCGGGATCCACAGGCTCGCTGGGGATCCAGAGCTGCTCGGGAATGCCAAAGGTGACGGACTTGCCGGATATGGGTTCCTCTTTTACTATGGAGCCTCCCTCGAAGCGCACTATGCTCTTCTTCTTGGCGTACACGGTGATGTTGTAAGCCTTATCGCCGGAGGCAGTGGTAGTCTCCTCGATCTTTGCTTCGCCGGTGATGGAGGACTTGCCGGAGCCTATGCCGCCGCTTACGAGCTTGATCACGCCGAATGCGATGGCGCCAAGCAGCAGTATGCCGCCAAGTATCATGGCCAGAAGCTTTATGTTGAGGCTGCTCCTCCTGCGGCGGGAGGGCGTGCTCTTCCTGGAGGCGGAGGCGCGCGGAGCGGTACGGGAGGCGGGGCGCTGTGCCGGAGCAGCCTTCTTATTGCCGCCGGCGCGCTTGCTGCGTCTGTCGTCGGTCTCCGTGTAGTCATAAGAGAACATTCTGTCATCTATAGGATCGGCATATTTTATGCCGCTCTGGGATGGCTGCTGGGGGGTGGAATATGAACCGGACCAGGCGGAAGAAGCGGCGGATACTGCCGCGGCAGATACGGCGTCGCCTATCCTTGCGCCGCAGGAGTTGCAGAAACGCTGGCCTTCAATAAGCCGTGCGCCGCACTTGGGGCAGACGGGGCCGGACTGTACTGCGGACTGACGGGGCTGCTGAACGGGCTGAGCAGGCTGAACCGTCTCCTCGGCTTTGCCGTTCAAAAAGTCCGCGGGTATATCGTTTTCTGAAATAGTATTGGCGTTGAATTCGGGTTTTGCCCAAACGGGGGAGCGAACGAAGCTGCGGGGGGAGGCGGGAGCCTCTGCGCCGTTATCGGCATTGTCGCTGCCGTGCAGGGGAGCGGAACACTTTTTGCAGTACTCGAGGTAGTCCTCGTTGTTGGTGCCGCATACCTTACATATCATATAAAAATCCTCCTACAAGGTTGTGGTCAAGGGACAAGGGGGCATATTGCAGCCGCCGCCGTTGACTTTGCATATCTATTCGAAGATAATTATACCAAATTGCAATGGGGAATGAAACACTTTTCAAATGATAATTATAAACAAACTTTAAATTATATATGGCACATAGCCGAAATATACTGCCCGTGGTATAATCAACTAAAGATTTATAAAACCGTTTATGGAGGTAGCCCGTGAATCGTATAATCGCGGCGCTTATGGCGCTCATACTTATAATGACCGCAATATCTGCGGCAGGCTGCGAAGCAAAGGAGGATCCCTACAAGGGCTACTGTACGGACGGGGAGCTTGCGGGCGGCGCCGCCCTTCAGAACGCCAACGCAAAATCTGTCACCGTGTCCTCCGAGGACGACGGTGTGCGCATAAGGCTGGAGTTCTATGTGGGCAGCCGTATGAGCGGCAGCAGCGAGGAGGCGGAGGCTTCTACGGTACCGGCGTATAAGGTATACAGGCTGGGCTACCCTTCAAGGCTGGCGGTGGAGTTCAACGACCTGGAGTATGCTGACTTTGCCCGGACGGAAACAGAATGTGCGGGCTGTGTCCAAGGCGCTTTCGTGCATAGAATCATGGAGGAGAAGAAGGCGTGCATATATTTTCAGCTTTCCGCCGATCCTGCGTTTAAGGCCTTCGCCAGCGGCAATGTGCTGGAGATAGAGATCAAGCCCATAGCGGAGACGGAAAAAAAGAAAAAGAAAAATGAAAATCCAAAGTATCAGGTCACGGCGAACGCCTATGACGACTACTGCGAGGGCAAGCTGACTGTTGACGGCCTTACCCCTACGCTGGACGCAGATAAGTGCGACGTGCTGCTTATATCAGGCGTTATGGATTCAGACATAGCAGCCGAGATGTTTATTAAAGACATAGTCGATAAAAACATCTCCGCCGTCCAGGAGGAGTGGACCATAATAGAGGCGGATAAGCATAAGCTGCCCCAGTATGACGATACGCTTGTATACAAAGCCGCTTATTCCCAAAATGTTCTGCGCAGCACGGATGGCAATGTGGAGAGCGCAGAGGTGCTCATACCCGACGGGTGGTATCTGACACAAATACCGAAACGCGCGGGAGGCGGCGCACTTTATACAAAACGTATAAAGGAAAAGGACGCTTCGGGCGATTATACCGGCGAAAGACTGTACATAAGAAATGATGACGGCACATCTGAGGAATTCATGGACTATGGCTTCGAAACCATAGAGAGCGCGGAGTTTTCTCCCGATGGCAGAAAGCTTGCGATCCTTGAGCGGGCGGCGGAAGCTACCAACCTTTACATAATAGACGTGGAGGCGGAGGAAGTGCTGACCGACCTTACAGATGTGGGCTTTGGGGACTCGGTAAGCGCATATACGTGGGACGATATAGGAACTACGATTTACGCCGTAAGCGGCACCGATTCCATGACCATACATCAGTACGACTTTGACGTACCCGATGAGAGCAAGCGCCATTCCATAGTGGAAAAGAACGGCGCGGATGAGGGCAGCATAGCCTTTGCAGACGGGCGCATATACTTCGTACAGGGTGACATGGAGAACGGCGATATGATATACAGGGTAAAGTGCGACGGCGGCGTGCGCAGGCAGTTCACCTACGGAAGCCTGTTTGCTCTTTCCGGCAACAAGGAATATATGGCTATAAACGCGGAGAGCGGGGCTGCGGCATCCAGCACAGGCAGCGAAAAGCTCAGGATATACGAAATGGATTCAGGCAGCAGCATACCTGTATCCAACGAGTTCGGCGCTCAGGAATTCGTATGGTCCAGGGACGGTTCGAGGCTGTATTACTTCGAGAACAGGCTGTCGGGTGACGAGGAGAACGCCGAGGAGGGCAGCTCCAATAACGATGAGTATCCGTATACGCTTTGGGTGTATGATCTGGCTGAGGGTAAGAACCGCAGAGTGGCGGATATGCCAACCACAGCCATATTCCCCGGCGATTCACCGGAGATACTGTATTTAAATTTCAACGACAGCGATACCATGGGCGAGAAGATAAGGGCCACATATATCCTCGATGCCGACCATATCGCGTCGTAAATCAGAATATGGACATACTGACGCGTTAGGTGTAGAATAATAAAGCCAAAAGGCAAAAAACAATTGAATAGTCAAAAGGCGCAGAGTAGGACGCCGTGCGTTGTTCCGAGGCAGAGCAGGATAGTTGCTTCGGACTCAGTGCTCCGGGGACGGGGAGTTGTCCCGGGGACGAAAAGCCAGATGGCTTACGGTGCGGCATCCGCATCCCGCTGCTGCATAAAGGAGAACTGCCTCCTCTATGTGGTGAAAACTATCAAAGGAGGTAAGTTCTATGGAAAAGACAAGGAACAACGCAAACGTAGACCCAAGGACAAGGCGGCTCGCTTTTTGCGCGCTGTTTACGGCGCTGGGCGTGGTGCTGGGAGGGCTGCTCAGCATACCGGCAATGCCGCTGGGCAATTATACGCTGAAGATAGGCTTAGGCGTGCTGCCGGTAATAGTGACGGCGGTGTTGTATGGGCCGCTGTACGGCGGAACGGTAGGGGCATTGACAGACCTTGTGCAGGCGCTTATATTCCCCAAGGGGGCCTATATGCCATGGTTCACGGTGATAGGGGCGCTTTTCGGGGTGATCCCCGGTATGTTCTTCGTAAAAGGCCAGAAGCCTACGCTGAAGCGCATATTCGCAGCTGTGTTTTCAGGACAGACGGTTTGCAGTGTGGTGCTCAATACGCTGCTGCTCATGTGGCTCTACGGGTCCCCGTGGCAGATCGTATATGCGAGGTTAATAAATCAGGCGGTGATGATACCGCTGTATACCGCCCTCGTGTATTACGTGGTAAAGCTTATGGATAAGTGTGGGATTATATAAACCCGGATAAATGTGCATACTTTTCCGTATATGGAAAATACATATACGGAGGATAAGACGATATGCTTCTGGGCTTGAAGGAAAAGAAAAGGGAACAGGGCAAAACAGAGGATATACGCCGTGCCATGGAACAGTGGCAGGAGGCCGAAAGGTACTTCAAGAGCGTATCCGATACCGACCTTGTGGATTACGCGGTTTTCGAGATGGAGGCTGCGAGAAGGAAATACATGCTGCTCCTCAAGCGCTATGCAGAGGAGCGTAAATACAGGGAGTAGAAATATAATGCTGGAAACGCTCATCATGTTTGGGATAGGTATACTTATGGTGTGGGTCATATGCAAGATCTTCGCATGGCCCCTCAAGATACTTTTCAAGCTGGTGATAAACGCCGTTATGGGCGCTATCGTGCTGCTGGTTATAAACATAATCGGCAGCGCGGTCGGCTTTACGCTGCCTATAACCGCCCTTACGGCGCTGCTGGTCGGGCTGCTTGGCGTGCCGGGCGTAGTGCTCATAGCGCTTTGGGTGCTTTTAATGTAGAATCGCAGAATTGCTTCCCCTGCTATGCAGGGGAAGCTTTTTGCGCATGGGAGTGCGAAAGATGGAAGATTATATCAAAGCATTGCGGAATATGACAGAATCCTCCGGCCGCATAGTGTTCTTTGGCGGCGCGGGGGTGAGCACGGAATCCGGAATACCGGATTTTCGCAGCGAAAACGGCATATACGACGCTATACGCCGTTTCGGCGAACGTCCTGAGACGCTGCTGAGCCATAGCTTCTTCATGGGGCACACCGAGCGCTTCTTCCAGTATTACAGAAGCGCGCTGCTTGTGACAGACGTACAGCCCAATGCCGCCCATCTGGCCCTTGCCCAGCTGGAGCGCGAGGGCAAGCTTACAGCGGTGGTTACCCAGAATATCGACGGCCTGCACACCAGGGCCGGCAGCAAAAACGTATATGAGCTCCACGGCAGCATATACAGAAACCACTGCATGAATTGCGGCAAATTCTATTCCGCCGAGGATATAATGGATATGGATACCGTGCCGAGATGCAGCTGCGGCGGCGTGATAAAGCCGGACGTAGTGCTTTATGAGGAAGGCCTGGATGGCGATGTGCTTCAGGGTGCCATAACTCACATAATGCGGGCGGATATGCTCATAGTTGGCGGCACGTCGCTGGCTGTTTATCCGGCTGCAGGGCTTATTGACTATTACCGCGGGAACAGGCTGGTGCTCATAAATAAGAGTGAAACGCCTTATGACAAAAGGGCGGATCTGGTCATACACGAGTCCATAGGCCGTGTGCTGTCGGAAACGGTCAAATCTAAATAAACTATAAACAAATCTGTTCAGAGGAAGGAGCTTATATCAATGGCAAAGGCTACTACCGCCATTCTGCTTGCAGCAGGCGAGGGGAAAAGAATGGTGTCCAAAAAGCAGAAGGTAATGCATGACCTGTGCGGCAGGCCTATGCTGGGCTGGGTAATGCGCAGCGTTCAGCAGCATATCACGGAGAGACCCATAGTTGTGCTGGGCTTTGACGGGGAAAGCGTAAAGGATTATTTCGGCAAGGACTGCACCTACGCTTATCAGCAGAACGTGCCGGGCAACAGGGTGGACGCCCTCAGGGCCGGCGTGAGCGCGGTAAACGCGGATACCGGCTATGTGCTGGTGATGGCGGGAAATATGCCTCTTATAACCGACCGCACTGTGGCGGCGCTGGTGGAGGCCGCAAAGGGCTTTTCAGCCTCCAGACTCATATGCTTTTCGGACGACGAGGATACGCTGATATCCCCGGCGTACTGCTTTGAAATAAGCGTGCTGAGAGAGTGCCTTAAGATGGACGCGAGCGATATAGAGAGCTACGTATCCTGCCTCCGAAAGAAGAACATGGCGGTGGTGGATGTGTACGCACCTTATATAGAGGGCATGGAGATAGCAGACAGGGAGGATCTGTGGTGCTGCAACGCTATACTGCGCAGGGAGATAAACGCTTCCCTCATGCGCAAGGGCGTCACATTTATAGATCCCGAATCGGCATATATCGACGCGGACGTGCGAATAGGCATGGACACAGTCATATACCCCGACGTATACATGAGCGGCAGGACTGTCATAGGCGAGGGCTGCAGGATATACAATGGCTGCCGCTTTGATAATACCGTGGTAGGCGATAATTGCGATATGCAGGCCGTTGTGGCCATAGATGCCGTAGTGGACGACGGCGCCAGGGTAGGCCCCTATGTAAGGCTCAGGCCCAATACGCACATAGGCAAAAACTGCAAGATAGGCAACTTCGTCGAGATAAAGAACTCCACCATAGGCGAAAAGACTTCCGTGGCGCACCTTACCTACGTGGGCGATTCCGACGTGGGCAGCCATGTGAACATGGGCTGCGGTACGGTGTTCGTAAATTATGATGGTTTTGAAAAGCACCGCTGCAAGGTGGGCGATAACGTATTCCTTGGTTGCCAGACAGCGCTGGTTGCGCCGGTCACCGTAGGGGACGATGTATATACCGCCGCAGGATCGGTCATAACCGAGGATATACCTGCCGGCACTCTCGCCATTGCACGCACCCGCCAGGAAAACAAGGAGGGCTGGGTAGCTAAATACAGGGCGATCAAGAAAAAAGAAAAATAAAAGAATTTCTTGACAGGACATGGGGATTTGTGCTTTCATACATGAGGAACAAAAATAAATATAAAACGGGAGAAACAAAATGAGCCTTTACAGCGAATGGCAGGGAATCTGCGACCAGGTACAGGAGCAGGAGCCCGGCGTTGCGAGAAAGTTCTGGAAGGAATACTTCGCGGCGGAAACCGAAAATTATAAAAAGATACTTGGTGACTATACCAATACGGTAGAGGGCAAGCTTTCCGATCTTGCCAAGGAATTCAACATGGACGAAGTCACCTTTGTAGGCTTTTTGGACGGCATCAACAGCAGCCTCAAGAAGGAGATAAAGCTGGACAGCCTCAAGAGCGGCTCCAAGGTAACTCTGGATATCGACTTTGAAAAGCTTTACTACAATATGCTGGACTGCAAGGCGGAGTGGCTGTACACCCTCAAGGAGTGGGAGCCTATCCTTACCCCCGAGCGCCGCAAGGAGATAACCCAAGAGTTCCGCACCTCCAAGATGTTCGTAAAGACGGCGGAGCCCGGCCGCAACGATCCATGTCCCTGCGGCAGCGGCAAGAAGTACAAGAAGTGCTGCGGAGCCGGCAAGTAATAAATACAATGTGTTTTACATGCGGTCCCCGGATATGCCGGACGACCGCATTTTGAATTTTTGGCAAACCCGCCCAATTGGATAAATAATATGCTATAATGGAACCGTTGATACAGCCATAATGATTATCGGATATAATTTTCTTAGTAAACGGGAGGCGTTCTGAATTAGTATGAAGATAAGATTCTGCGGTGCGGCCAGGTCTGTTACGGGTTCATGCCACATGATAACCTTCGAGGGCGGAAGCATACTTGTGGACTGCGGAATGCGGCAGGGCGAAGACGCGCATACCGATTACGGCGAGGGGGATTTTCCCTTTATACCTTCGGATATAAAGGCGCTGCTCATAACCCACGCGCATATAGACCATACCGGCATGGTGCCGCTGCTGGTAAAGCGCGGCTTCAATGGCCCGATATTCTCTACCGAGGCCACAGCAAAGCTCTGCGGGATAATGCTGCCGGACAGCGCCCACATACAGGAGCAGGACGCTGAATACCAGAACCGCAAAAATGAGCGGGCAGGCAAGCCCCTTGTAGAGCCTCTCTATACCGCTCAGGACGCCGAAAACTCCCTCAAGCTCTTTAAGGGCGTAAGGTATGACAGCATCATACAGATATGCCCCGGCGTGGAGGCAAGGTTTACGGACGTTGGACATCTGTTGGGCTCCGCCGCCATAGAGGTATGGGTGACTGAGGGCGGCAAAAAGACCCGCATAGTATTCTCGGGCGACATAGGCCGCGACGACAGGCCCATAATCAAAGATCCCGAAAGCCCGGAGGGCGCGGACTACCTCGTGCTGGAGAGCACCTATGGCGACAGGCTGCACACAGTCAGCACCGACGACGAAAAGGAGCAGGAATTTGCGGAGATACTGCGGGAAGGCATAGCCCGTGGCGGCAATATAGTCATACCGGCATTTGCCGTGGGTCGTACCCAGGAGCTTTTGTACTATATCAAGCGTTTTCTCGTGAATGGTACCGTACCCGGCCTTGAGAAGGTGCCGGTATATATTGACAGCCCTCTCGGCATAAAGGCCACACGCATATACGCGGGCTGCGGCGCGGATTGCTACGATGACGAGACTAAGGCGCTGACCAGAAGCGGCGACCTGTTCGAGTTTGGCAACCTGCACATTGCTGAGACGGTGGAGCAGAGCATGGAGATAAACGATCTCGAGGGCTGCAACATAATAATATCCGCATCCGGCATGTGCGAGGCAGGCCGCATACGGCATCACCTTAAGAATAACCTGTATAAGGCAAACGCGACGGTGGTGTTCGTAGGCTATCAGGCGGTAGGCACGCTGGGCAGGATAATAACCGACGGCGCAAAGAAGGTAAAGATACTTGGCGTACAGGTAATAATAAATGCGGCGATAAAGCAGATTGAAGGCTTCTCAGGCCATGCGGATCAGAGCGAGCTGCTGGAATGGGTATCCGAGATACCCGAGACCCCAAAGAAGATATTCCTTGTACACGGCGAAGATAAGGCCATAAACGCACTGAAGGGCAAGCTTCAGGAAAAGGGCTACAGCATCGAGGTGCCGGAGATGTTCGAAGAATTCGATCTGGGTACCGGCGAAGTGTATGCTACCGCTACAAAAAAGGTAACGGAAGCGGCAAAGCAGCGCAGACAGCAGGCGGCCGATATACGCGCGTCACTCAAGCGTCTGATATTTGCGGCCACCGAGCTGCTCTCTGCGGAGCCCGATAGGGCAAAGGACATGGAGGAGGACATAGGCGGCCTTGCGGTCCGCATGGAAAAGCTTGTAAAATAGCTTGAATACACGGCTTGAAGTATGAAAACGAATGTGGTAAAATACTTCGGTAAATAAAACGGCGTTGAAGGAGAAAAGCAAAGCGTTTTCCGCCGCAGAGAAGGCCCTGTTAGCTGGGAGGGGCCTGCAAAGGCGCATTGCATGAGTTCGCTCCGGAGCCGCTCCGGTGAAGCCTGAAAGGGTGCGTAGTCGGGGCCGGGTGTGCCCGATACAGCTTTAAAGGCCCCGTGATGGCGGGGTAAATTAGGGTGGTACCACGAACGCGCCTTCGTCCCTTCGGACAAGGCGCGATATTTTTTTGGAGGAAAGCGAAAGATGAACGAGACACTTCAAAAGATCAGGCAGGAGACACTTGAGCGCCTGAAGGCCGCGAAGGACGAATCCGAAATCGAATCCCTCAGCGTTTCGGTTTTTGGCAAGAGCGGTTCCCTTACGGAGATACTCAAGTCCATGGGCAAGCTCAGCAAGGAGGAGCGCGCCTCTGTGGGCCAGTCTGTGAACGCCGTGAAGAAGGAGCTTGAAAAAGAGCTCAACGAGCGCAAGGCGGAGATCGCCGCGAGGATGCAGGAACTGCGCTTTGAGCGGGAAGCCATAGACGTTACCGAGCCCGGGAAAATAGCCCAGCCCGAAGGCCATCTGCACCCGATGACTCAGACCTACCGCGCTATTCGCGACGCTCTGGTGGGCATGGGCTTTACCACATATGAAGGCCCCGAGGTGGAGTATGACGATTATAACTTCACAAAGCTGAACCTGCCTCTGGATCACCCTGCCCGCGATATGCAGGATACCTTCTATGTAAACGACCGCGTTGTGCTGCGCACCCATACTTCCCCGCTGGAAGCGAGGGCGCTGCTGAACCTCAAGCCTCCCTTCAGGCTCATAATGCCCGGCCGCGTATTCCGCGTAGACGAAGTGGACGCAAGCCACAGCCCCGTTTTCATGCAGATGGAGGGCTTCGTAGTGGATAAAAACCTGACCTTGGCAGATCTCAAGGGCACGCTGCTCACCTTCATAC
Organism: Clostridiales bacterium; assembly: GCA_004557245.1. Taxonomy (GTDB): domain Bacteria; phylum Bacillota; class Clostridia; order Christensenellales; family CAG-138; genus SFEL01. The sequence goes on from SFEL01000006.1 coordinate 106,451, forward strand.
ATACCGTATTCGGCGAGGACGTGAAGATGCGCTTCCGCCCCAGCTACTTCCCGTTTACGGAGCCTTCGGCCGAGGTGGACATTTCCTGCACCCTCTGCGGCGGAAAGGGCTGCCGTCTCTGCAAGGGCACAGGCTGGCTGGAGATACTGGGCTGCGGTGTTACCAACCCACATGAGCTTGAAAACTGCGGCCTCGATCCCCACGAGTGGAAGGCAATAGCTTTCGGCGTAGGCGTGGACCGCATAGCGAGCCTGAAATACGGCATAACGGATATCCGCCTCGAGTACGAGAACGATGCCCGTTTCCTCAAACAGTTCTAAAGGGAGGTACGAATTACTATGAAACTGCCGCTTAAATGGTTAAAGGAATATGTGGATTTTAACGTTACTCCCGAGAAGTTCGTGGAGCTGATGATGTGGCGCGGCTTTGAAGTGGCCGACATAGAAGACGAGATGCCCGGCATCACCAATGTCGTAGTAGGCAGGATAGAGGCGCTGTCCAAGCACCCCAATGCAGATAAGCTCCAGATCTGCTCCATAAACGTGGGCAAGGAAGAAAACATATGCATAGTTACCGGCGCTACTAACGTGTACGAGGGCGCGCTGGTGCCGGTAGCGCTGGACGGCGCACACCTTGCGGGCGATATAGTGATACACCCCACAAATATGCGCGGCGTTGAAAGCCTGGGCATGCTGTGCTCCGGCAAAGAGCTGGGCCTTACCGAGGCGGATTATCCCGGCGCCGAGGTCTACGGTATAATGCTGCTTCAGGGCGAGCACCCTCTGGGACAGAGCATTCAGGAGGCCGTAGGCCTTGACGATCTGGTATTCGATATAGAGCTTACCCCAAACAGAGCGGACTGCCAGAGCATAATAGGCATTTGCCGCGAGGCTGCCGCCGCTCTGGGCCAGAAGTTCCGCGAGCCTGAGATCAAGGAGATAAAGGGTGCCGGCAACAGCGCGGATTACGCCTCCGTGGAAGTGCTGGATACAGACCTCTGCCCGAGGTACATAGCGAGGGCCGTTACCGACATCAACATCGCGCCTTCACCGGCGTGGCTGCAGAAGCGCCTGCGCAGCGTTGGCCTTCGTCCCATAAACAATATAGTTGATATCACAAATTACGTAATGGTGGAGTACGGCCATCCCATGCACGCGTTCGATCTCTCCTGTATAACCGACGGCCATATCATAGTGCGCCGGGGCAAGGAAGGGGAGAAGGTAATTACCCTTGACGGCAAGGAACGGGAGGTTTCTCCCGATGTGCTGCTCATAGCCGATCCCATAAAGGGCGTGGGCATAGCAGGCGTAATGGGCGGAGAGAACTCCGAAATAACGGAGAATACTAAGACTGTGCTCTTTGAGGCGGCGGCCTTCAAGGGCAGCAATATCCGCCATACCACCCGTGAGCTGCGCCACGTGACCGATGCCGCCGTACGCTTCATAAAGGGGGTAGAGCCTGTCAATGCCATGGACGCCATAAACAGGGCAATTGAGCTCGTGGATGAGCTGGGCGCAGGCAAGGTTATAGGCGAGAGCATAGACGTATGCGCCGTGGATACCAAGGAGCGCGTGATAAACGTGGACTGGAAGCACGTAAACGCCATACTGAATACTGCCATTGCTCCCGAGGAAATGGTGAAAATGCTGGATACCATAAATATTCCCGCCAAGGTTAGCGGCGAAAAGCTGGTTGTAACCGTTCCTCACTACAGGGTTGATATCGAGAGCAGCATAGAATCCGATTGGGATATCGCCGAGGAGATCGGCCGCATCTACGGCTATTACAATATCGAGCCTACCCTTATGAAGGGCGATACCTTCCGCGGACGCCTCAGCCCCGAAACCGCATTCGAGGACGAGGTAAAGGATATGTGCGTCACCATGGGCTGCTATGAGATGTACAACTACAACTTTACCGGCCCCGCCGTGATTAACGCTCTCCGCATACCTGTGGACGACGAGAAGCGCCTTGCGGTGAAGCTATTGAACCCCTTCGGCGAAGATCAGAGCCTCATGCGGACCACCCTCATGGCGGGTATGCTGGATACCTTGGCCCGCAACTGCAACCGCAAAACCGGCTGCGGCAGGTTCTTTGAGGTGGGCAACGTACATTTCGACAATAATGCCGACCTGCCCGAGGAGCGCAAGATGCTGGGCATCATAGTGAGCGGCAGCGCTGAGAGCTTCTTTACCCTCAAGGGCTGCGTGGAATTCATACTGCGCCGCCTCGGCATAGAGGACAGGGCAGAGTTTGTAACAGGCGGCGGAGAGTACTTCCAGCCCGGACAGAAGGCTACTGTGCTTGTGAACGGCGAAGTAATAGGTGAAATGGGAACGATTCATCCGGATGTGCGTAAGGCCTTCAGCGTTCCTCAGGCAGCGTATGCCGCGGAGCTCAACATGAAGAAGCTATTTGACAGGCGCGTGGAGAAGAAGACCTACAAGGCGCTTCCCAAGTATCCTCTCGTACCTCGCGATATAGCCGTGGTGGTAGATGAGAATGTCACCTCAGCCGAGGTGGTAAAGGTCATACAGCAGTCTCCCGTAAAGGTGATACTCGAAAACGTAGAATTGTTTGACGTGTACAGGGGCCCCGGCATACCCGAGGGCAAGAAGAGCATGGCCTACTCCTATACCGTCCGCGCAGAGGACCGCACCCTTACCGATGAGGACATAAGCGGCGCCATGAATGCCATAGTACGATCTCTCAAGGCAAGGCTGAATGCAGACCTCAGGGCGTAACTGTGTAAGATATAAAGCTAAGCGGCCCGGATGCTGCACAGTGCAGTATCCGGGCCGTTCCGTTGGCTTGCTTTTGAAGTTTTGGAGACCTCCCGGAGACTTCAAATACCCGCAGGAATTGTGCCGCGCTTATCTGAACCTCTTTGAGCGGGAGCGTGAACGTATTGGAGCAGCCGTCCTTGAGCGGGCCGCTGCGCCGCGCCTCCTTCTGCGGCGGCGACGGTTGCCTCTGAGGATTAATATGCGTATTATCATTAATATCGCCAGTATGGCTACTGCTATCAGCACCCAGAACAGCCATGGCGAACCAGTATCGCCGGCGCCGGGATCGAATATCAGAGGGCTTTCAGAGGGGTCTGCGCTTATCATGTTGCCTATCTCGTCTACGCTGTTGTCGGCGGTGAGGGTGGCGGTAAGTATGGCCGCACCGTTGCAGGTGTAGGTCACAGTGCCGACCTCATCCCCTGCGGCTATGGGGGCGGTCAGCGCCGCAGCCCCGTCCCGGTATGTAACGTTTGCGGTTATGGTATCCTTAGAGGAGATAACGCCGCTGACGAAGTCACGGGTGCCGGCGATTATCTTGCCGGAGATGTCCGCCGTGGCGGTGAGCCCGCCGCCGTCCTCGAAGGTGCCGTTCTCAACGGGCACGTTGAAGTTCGACTGCAGGTTAAGCTCGCTTACGCTTACGGAGGAGTAATTCTCAAATCCCCAGTCGAAGAATTTGGGGGCATTTTCAAAACGGGTATAGCGGTACTTGTCGCCCTGTGGGTCGCCGAAGAGCACGCAGATTAGCTCCACGCCGTCCTTCTTTGCGGAGGCCACTATGCAGCGGCCTGCCTGATCCGTATCGCCGGTCTTTATGCCGGTGGCGTACTGGTAAAGGTAGCTCTGAGTATCCTTTTCACCTTTGTGAATAAGACGGTTTGCGTTTTCAAGGTGATAGCCGTCGCTGTCCTTGTTCGTAGGGGGGACGTCCCAGTATTGCGCGCTTACTATTTCACGGAATTTCTGGTTTTGCATAGCGTAACGGCCCAGCAGCGCCATATCGTAGGCGGTGGAGTAGTGGTTATCGTCGTGCAGGCCGTTGGCTTTTACAAAGTGGGTATCGTTCATGCCGATTTCGGCGGCCTTGGCGTTCATTAGCTTTGAAAACTCATCCTGGCTGCCCGATATGTGAATGGCCAGGGCGCTGGCGGCATCGTTGCCGGATACCATCATGGTGCCGTATATGAGGTCGATTATGCGCAGCTCTTCGTTGTTCACGAATTTCATAAGCGAACCGCGCTTGTCAAAGTTGCTGCCGACATTTACTTTTTCTTCGAGGTCATCGCACAGCTCAAGGGCAAGTATGGTGGTCATTATCTTTGTGGTGCTGGCGGGGTACGCCTTGGAACGGGCGTCCTTTTCATAGAGCACTGCGCCGGTGTTGGCGTCCATAAGGCATATATGCTTTGTAGTAGGGGCTTCCGGCGCCGCCTCCGCAAGGGCGGCAGGCATCAAGCCTATGACGGTAATAAATATGAGCATTGCGGAAATAACGCGCTTCAAGGGTAGAACATTCCTTTCGTACAGAAAAAACTGCGGCTCTGCGCCGGATTACGGCATTGCTCGCCATAAATAACTATAATAGTATAACAAATCATCCCCAGCTTTGTACAGCAAAAAAGATTCTTTTGGCGCAACATGACAGGGAATGTTCACAAAACATATGGGTTTTACCGGTTTCAAATTATAAATAATATGATATAATTTTTACCATAGGGATACTATGCCCATTAGCAGATAAACAGGAGGGCTTTATATGGCAAAGAGAATTCTTCTTGTGGACGACGAGCCGCTGATAGTAAAGGGGCTCAAGTTTGCGCTGGAATCCGACGGATACGAGACGGATTCCGCCGGAGACGGCGAACAGGCCCTTGAAAAGATACAGAACGGCAATTTCGATCTTATACTGTTGGACGTTATGCTGCCCAAGATGAGCGGCATAGAAGTATGCCAGGCGGTGAGGGAGAAGAGCGACGTGCCAATAATCATGCTCACCGCAAAGGGCGAGGATATGGATAAGATACTGGGCCTCGAATACGGCGCGGACGACTACATGACAAAGCCGTTCAACATACTCGAGGTAAAGGCCCGAATAAAGACCATACTTCGCAGGGCGGGCGCCGGCAAGGAGGCTCCCAAGATGGAGATCACCGCCGGGGACATCACAATAAACATAAATACCCGCAGCGTTATAAGCCATGGGGAGCCTGTGAACCTTACGGTAAAGGAATTCGACCTGCTGAACCTGTTCATGTCCAACATAGGCAAGATTTACAGCCGGGACGAGCTGCTTGAGACCATATGGGGCTTCGACTATATCGGGGATTTCAGGACGGTAGACGTACACATAAGGCGGCTCAGGGAAAAGATCGAGAAGGATCCTGCGAACCCGAAGCACATCATGACAAAGTGGGGAGTTGGCTATTACTTTGCAGAATAAGCGTAAGGCAACAGACTTTTTCGGCTCACTGCGTTGGCGAATGGTGGGTATATACCTGCTGGTAACTGTGCTTGTGCTGGTGGCCATAAGCAGCCTGGTATCCGGCCTGCTGGAAGAATTTCTCGTATCGCAGCGCACCCAGGACCAATTGCAGGAGACCGCACGCCTTGCGCTGGAGGTAGCTCCTTATATGAGCGGGGCCGATGTGGACGAGCTGTTCACATATATAGAAGACAGGGCCTATTCCATGGGGGGAAGAGTGCTGGTGCTGGATTCGGACGCAGTAGTGCAGATGGATTCCGCCTCCCGGGAAAACGGGTTCCTTTTGCCGTACCGCGAGGTGCGTGAGGTGCTTCGGGAAGGCAAGGATTCCGCTTACGGCTTCCACCATATACTTCGGGGCGGCGATGAAGGGGTTTTCACCCAAGACGACCAGAGTATCTGGGCAGTGTACTACACGGTGCCGCTGACCATCAGCGGCCACAGGGATGGAGCCGTGCTGTTTTCTGCCTCCATTCAGGACGTGGTGGACAGCCTGAACGAAGTGACAAGGCAGATAACCGTCATATTCGTGGCTGTGGTAATAATCATAATAATCGCAATATTCCTGCTTTCCGGATGGATAACCAAGCCTATAGTGGAGCTTACTTCGGCCATACGCCGCATGGGAACACAGGGCTATGTGAGAGTGGACGAAAAGGGCAGCGGCGAGATAGCCGAGCTTGGCCGCGCCTTCAACCGCATGAGTGAGCGCATAGAGGATCACGACAGGGTGCGCGACGAATTCGTGGCCAATGCCTCCCATGAGCTGAAGACGCCTCTTGCTACGATGAAGCTGCTTTCTGAAAATGTACTGTATCAGGATAACCCGGATCCCGCCATGATGAAGGAGTTCTTCGGGGACGTTAACCATGAGGTGGACAGGCTTACGAGGATAGTTACGGAGCTTCTGCGTCTCGTGCAGGAGGATACGTCGGATGGGCAGCTCAACCTTGAAAAGCTGGACCTTGACAAGCTGGTTGGAAACGTATGTACCCGCCTTGACAGCCTTGCCAGAAACAAGAATATAAAGCTTGTGACGGATCTCAGTACTGTCACCATGGATGGCGATCGGATGCGCCTTGAGCAGGTGGCGGTGAACCTTGTGGAAAACGCCATAAAATATACCGATGAAGGCACCGTGAGCGTGCGCGTGGCCCGGGAGGACAATTATGCCGTATTGGAAGTGAAGGACACCGGCATAGGCATACCTGAGGAGTCCATAGAGCACCTGTTCGAGAGGTTCTACAGGGTGGATAAGGCACGCTCCAGAAGCACCGGCGGCACCGGCCTGGGCCTTTCCATAACCGAAAAGCTTGTGACCCAACATCACGGCAAGATAGAAGTAAAGAGCAAGCTTGGCGAAGGCAGCTGCTTTACAGTACGTATTCCCATAAGGCAGGAAAGCGAGGGCAAGTGATGGCCAGTAGAATTATCAGGATAATATCGCTTACTCTGTCGATGCTTCTTGCCGTCTGCTGCATGACGGGCTGCTTCGGCAAGATGATAGTTCAGGACGAGGAGCACGCGGAATTACCGGATGTGGATCCGGAGGATGGCGTGGAAAAAACTGTGGCTGTGAAACTTTACTACAGGCTCACCAATGAGGAATACCTTGCAGGAGTGGAGAGCAGCGTGACGGTGCGGGCAGGCGAGCGCACAGAGACAGCGGTGATACGCGCGCTAATAGAAGGCGTGCCGCCGCTCGCGTCAAACGTCAGCGCGCTGTTCCCGAGCGGTACTTCCATAGAGAATACATATTATGAAAAAGGCATACTTTACGTTACCCTTTCCAAAGAGGTGCTGGACGACAGTATGATCGCTTCATTGAAGGAAGAAGATTATCAAAGCCCTGAAGACTATCAGCAGGCGGCAGACGAGGCGACGAGAGAGATGTACCTTAGGCGCAGGCTGGGCGTATTGTCCATAGTTAATACTATTGCGGGCAGCGACGAGGGCTCCAGGGTGCAGATAATGGTGGATAATGAAGGCTCGGGCACTGGCAGCAGGATGCCATATGAGACTTTCGGCTTTGAAAAACGCCAGGGGGAGATAATGGAGCCTATGGGCTTCGATGAAAGCGTGGTAGTGACGCCGGAAAAGGTGGTGGGCTGCCTGTTTGAAAGAATAGCAAACGGACAATACGATATGGCGTATGCGCTGGTTGCCGAAAGCGATTACTACGGTATAACTAAACCTGCTTACGCCGACTTTGAGGCGGAGATGGAGGCGCTGGGCAGGCTGGAATCCTACGAGATGACCGGAACGGTCAATGATGGAGACAGAACCTACGTGACGGCGGATGTGCGGATAGCCGCTCCCGGAGGTACGATGAAGAATATAATCAAAGCGAGGATACACCTTGAAAAGGAGGGCGACCTTTATAAAGTGTATTACAGTTCGCTGCAGGCGTTGATGGAGAGCTGACCATGACGGTATTAGCTAAAAAAATCATATGTCTCCTTCTGGTGCCGGTTATATGCATAGGGGCCTTTTCAGGCTGCTCAGGCGGCAGTGCCGATGTTCCGGAGATGACGCTTAGCGATTACGTGCCAAAGCGCGAGGGTGATGAGGATACATTTACCGCACAGCTGTATTTTGTATCCGACGACGGACTGCACCTTTCCATTGAAGAACGGGAGGTGCGGTGCGGCAAGGGAATGAGCCGGGCGGAAGCGGCGATATGCGCGCTCATAGACGGTCCTGTGACCACTGTGCTGAACCAGTCGGTGCCGGGCGATATGCTGCTCCAGCGTGTAGAGACCTCCTATGAGGCCTGCAACGTATACCTTCTCGCGTCTTACACGCCGGATGCGCGGACATGGGCGACAGCTCAGGCTGCCATAGCCGCCACCGTGTATGCCTGCGAGAATATAGCCTCCATAAACCTTTATCTGAACGGCATGGCCCCTGCCTACTACGGAAGGGCGATGGGAGCGGTGAAGCCTATAAGCAATACGCTGGACGCGTATATTGTGGAATTACAGCAGCAGTATACCGATATAGCTCAGGGTACGGATAATGAGACAGGAGCCGGCGTATATGAAACGCGCATTGCCACGCTGTACTTTACAGACAGCAGCAATACGCTGCTCATAGCAAAGAACGTAACCCTTAATTATGACAGCACTGAAACCAGCGTCAGGATATCGTATCAGATTTTGAATAAGCTGCTCGACGGAGCTGAAGGCCTTGAAGCCGTTCTGCCCGCCGATCTGCAGCTGCATAGCCCCATTCGGCTGGTACCGGAAAAAAACTATAACTATGGCGGCAATGGGAATTTCGAAGACGGAGAGTCCCCTCACCCCAGCGAGACGGCGCCGGAGATAGAAAAGCCGGAGGACCAGGGCCTTATGCAGGGCGAACCGATGGTGGCCGAGATAGTGCTGGAAAAGCCGAAGGAAAAATATGACGAAGATATACTGAGCGGCGCTCTTACGCTTACGCTGACGGGATATATACCGGATCTTATCGGTGTGTCGATCACCATGATCGACGAAGACGGAAAGATTACCGAGCTTGCTCCTGATGGCTATTTTACCCGGGAGGACTTTTCAGGCCGCATAGGCAGAATAGTCAATATAGATTACCCCAACAGGGACGGCAGCCTGCTTTACAGGGCGTCGAGGGCGGTGTCCAGCGAAGAGTCATATGATCCCATGGCGATACTTACAGAGCTGCTTTCTGGCTCGGCGGATCTCGGCGGGATGTGCGGAGGCTTTACAGCCGATGACATATCCGGCGTATATAAGACTGATAATACAATAGTCATAGACTGGAAGGCTGGCTTTACGGACAAGCTCAGGGCATACATAAACAGCGAGGACGATACCGGAATACCCCGGGAGAATCGCGAGAGGGCATTCATATACAGCATAGTGAACACCCTGACCGAGATAGAGGACATAGGCCGGGTATGGATGCTGGAGGACGGCAAAAAGCTGGGCAGCATAGATAAGATATACCTTGGCAACAGTCTAATGCGTAATCCCGGCATACTTGTTAACGAGTAGAAAGATTTGATTTATCGATGGAAAAGGAATTTGGATCAGGCAAGATAGTCCTCGGCATGTCCGGCGGAGTGGATTCCTCCGTGGCGGCGCTGCTGCTTAAAAAGCAAGGATACGACGTTATTGGCGTATTCATGAAAAACTGGGAGGAAAAGGACGAAAACGGCGTATGCAGTGCTGCGGCCGACTATGAAGACGTGCGCAGGGTGGCGGATAGGGTAGGAATACCGTATTATACCGTGAATTTCACAAAAGAGTATATGGACAGGGTGTTTTCCTACTTCCTTGAAGAGTACTCAATGGGACGAACCCCCAACCCGGACGTACTGTGCAACTGCGAGATAAAGTTCAAAGCGTTTCTGGATTTTGCCATGGGGCTTGACGCCGCGGCCATAGCTACAGGACACTATGCCCGTGTGGACAGGTCTACGGGGCGCACGCGGCTTCTGCGCGCTTATGATATGGGGAAGGATCAGACCTATTTTCTTGCCGGGTTGAATCAGCGTCAGCTGAGCCGGGCCATGTTTCCCATAGGAGAAATGCAGAAGGGCGACCTCAGGCGCCTTGCGGCGGAGGCGGGTCTTGCAACGGCTGACAAGAAGGATTCCACAGGCATATGCTTCATAGGTGAGCGCAACTTCAAAAAGTTCCTTATGCAGTATTTACCCGCAAAACCGGGGGATATGATAGACTTATCCGGAAGGGTGATAGGCAGGCATGACGGGCTGATGTACTATACCCTTGGACAACGCCGCGGCCTCGGCATAGGCGGTCAGAAGGAGGGCAGCGGAGAAAGCTGGTTCGTTATAGGTAAGGACATGGAGAAAAACCTGCTCATAGTCCAGCAGGGAGAACACGAGGAGCTGTTTTCGCTGGGCCTTGAGGCAAATAAAGTAAGCTTCATAGGGGGCGAACCGCCAGCGCGGGAATTTGAGTGTACGGCAAAGTTCCGCTACCGCCAGAGCGACCAGAAGGTAAAGGTTACGATGCACGGCGACGGCTGCACAGTGGACTTTGCGGAACCACAGAGGGCTGTCACTCCCGGCCAGTGGGTGGTGTTTTACGATGGAGAGGAATGTCTGGGTGGTGGCCCCATAGACGCGACAAGACCCATGAAGGAGATAAAAATTGGATAATTATACGAATAATATTCAAAGCGAAAAAAAGGAGAAGAAAGACGAAAAGCCTCTTCCGGGCGAAAAACTCGGGCTCGGAACGATGATCGCGGGCGTACTGCTTATGATGCTGAATGCTATGCGTTATGCGGGATTCATTAAAGGCGGAGCTGCCAGCGGCTTTGGCATAGCTGCAAGCATTATAATAATCATATATGGCATAGTGCGCTACCTGAATGGCGACAATGGCCCGGGGAAAAAGCCTACGCCGAAAAACCGGAAGGTCATTTTCGTAGTGATGATCGTGATTCTCACAGCAGCCATGGGCTTCCTATGCCTCGGCGGCAAGCGGGACGACGTAATGATAGAGGACTTCTCGGTGTCCGCCGATGGCAGCGAAATGACGGTACACGCTGGCGTGTTCAGCAGCGCCGGGTATTTGAGAAAGATAAACGTTAGCTATGACGATCATGCTGTGATGGTAGATTTCTATTCCACCTTCGGCATAAACAATTCAGCCGGCGCGAAAAACGAGTTTGTGATACCGCTGAAGCCCGACAGCGAGAGAATATGTTTTAACCGGGGTGACAACTATTACGCGGCTCTCGCAAAGGGCGAGGACGGGAAATGGTATAAGTTCGCGAGGTAGCTTTTGCTTTACTTTCTTCAGCCCTTGAGTCCCCGGGACTGCCTGTCCATGTCCTCTACCACTATGTCGTATATCTCGCCGAGGGTAGAACAGTATTCAAGCACCTTCCAAGGCTCGTTGGTATGGAAGTGTATCTTTACAAGCGGGCCGCCGCCGACCGCCAGCAGGCAGTCGCCCTTGAGGTTTTTGGTAAAGTAATCGCTGATTACGTCTTCGTCCAGATTCTCGCCCTCGATGAGTAGCTGGGTGTCATACTTGTACTCTAACATTCGAATCGATCATTCCTTTGCTGTAAAATATATTATTGTCATATATCCTGCTTAAGCAGCTTTTCGAATATGGGCTTCAGCACTGCTTCGTTGCCGCTGGTATGAAATTCAACGCGTCCGGTGCCGATAGGATTCCGTAGCTTGTATCTGTCCAATATGCGGCCCAGCTGGCGGACGGTACCTACGCTGCCGTCTATCAAAGTACAGTTGCCCCTGAGATACCTTTTTGCGTTGCGGGCAAAGGCGCCCTTTATAAACGGATAATGAGTGCAGCCAAGCACGATGGCGTCCACTGCGGTACCCATGTATGGGGCAAAGTATTTGTCGAAAAGGTCGTCATAGGCGTCTTCGTCGAATATGCCGGATTCCACCCGCTCAACTATGCCGGGGCATGGTATGTTGATCACCCGGCTCGGATCCGGCATGCGCGCCTGAAGTGCGAGGTACCTGTTGAGACGGGTGGTGGCCAGAGTGGCCATCATGAATACCTTGCCGGTTCCGGGAAGAGCGCAGGCAGGCTTTATGGCGGGTTCTATGCTTATGATGGGCATGGAGTATTGATTCATGAGCTGCCGTACCTTGGATACGGAAGCCGCGGTTGCGGTGTTGCAGGCGATCAGTATGGCCTTCACATTCATAGCCATCAGCTTGCCTATGCAGGCCATTGTGAGCGTGGTTATATCGTCGTCGCTTTTATCTCCATAAGGAGCATTTCCGCTGTCGCCGTAGTATATGTAGTTTTCATTGGGGAGAAGACGAAGAGCCTCACGCAGCACGCTGGCGCCGCCGAGACCGGAGTCAAATACCCCCACAGGCCGTTCGGACATCGAGTGCCTCCGTAAAACAGATTAGCATAATTATAACTCGTAAATCACGTATGTGCAAATGTTCAGTAAAACAGGCGAAAAATTTAGCACTCAAAAAAATCCGACAAAAAAGTCAAACTTTTTTTATAAAAAGCGTTGACAAAGGGGAAAAGGTTTGCTAAGATATACAAGCTGTCGCGTGAGACGAAAACCACTGAGGCGGCAAGCGCACCTTGAAAACTATATAGTGCAAGAGACGAAGAAACGCGATTTTTTTGAAAGCGACCGAGCGATATTGCCAAAAAAGGATATCGCAGAGGTCAAGAGATGAGAGATCATCGAGGCCAGAATTCAAGTAAGGAAATGAGGTCACGGAAGTGACATCAGGATTTAAACTCAAGAG
>SFEL01000021.1 GCA_004557245.1 Clostridiales bacterium
TTTTGAATTCTGCCGAGTATCTTTTGTATTTTTGTCCCTTTTTGCTCATTAAAAATATGCACCTCCGAAAGTGTCTAACTTTCGGGGTGCATATCATTTTGCCGCTTTTTTGTTTTTTGGAGGTTTTCATATATTTTGACTATTTGCAAAGCTGCTCAAGCGGCAAAACGTGGCGAAAAATAAAGGTAAATAGCCATTAAAAGAACATAAAAGTGGTTTAAAGTGTTGCAAAGTGGTGGAGAAGTTGCTATAATAAGCTTAACTCAATATCTGTGAGAATATATTGAGGAGGAGGCTTCCGCGTTGCTGATAAGTTCTTTCGGACATAGCGTGGACGCCAAGGGCAGGGTTTTTATTCCCGCCAAATGGCGCGACGATCTCGGAGACACCGTCATCATTACCCGCGACATGATGGGCAATGCTGACAGCAGGTGTCTTTATGGTATGCCCGTAGAACTCTGGAACGATATACTGGAGCGCTTCAAGAAGGTCGCCGTGTCCGATGTGAAGGCGCAGAACGCTATGCGAAGGCTGTTCGCCAATGCATGCGAATGTGAGCTGGACAAGCAGGGACGCATACTTATCCCAAACTCCCTCCGGGAGTACGCCGGTATAAATTCCGACGCTATGCTGGTGGGCATGGGCAGCCGCATAGAAATATGGGGCGCCGAGAAATGGGAAGAGCAGCTGGAAAGGATGGATAACGCCGGGGAAGAGTCCATGGCGGATTCTCTCAATTATCTTGCGGGGCTTGGCATATGACGGAATTCCATCATATACCCATAATGCTCGGAGAGGTGCTGGAGCTTCTCGCGCCAGAGCGCGGCGGGGTATTCGTGGACGGAACGCTGGGCGGCGGAGGACATTCCGAGGGAATACTCAAGCGGCTAACTGATGGCAGGCTGTACGGAATAGACCGCGACGGCGAGGCTATAGCCGCAGCAAGCGAAAGGCTGAAGCCCTTCGGAGATAAATTCAAGGCCATACGCGGCAACTTCTTCGATATGCAGAGTCTGCTGGCAAATGAGGGCGTCACCGGCGTGGAAGGCATACTTCTGGATCTGGGGGTTTCGTCTTATCAGCTGGACACCCCGGAACGGGGCTTCTCGTACCATGAGGAAGCGCCGCTGGATATGCGAATGGACGACAGGGCGAGCCTTTCCGCATACGATGTGGTTAACGGATACAGCCATGGCGAGCTGACAAGGATAATAAGAGACTATGGCGAGGAACGTTACGCTGCCAAGGTGGCGTCGGCCATAGTGCGCGAGCGGGAAAGGGAGCCCATAAACAGCACCACTAAGCTTGCGGACATAATCAAATACGCCATACCCGCGGCGAACCGCAGAGAGGGCCCTCACCCGGCGCGAAGGACCTTTCAGGCCATAAGAATAGAAGTAAACGGCGAGCTTGCAGAATTGGACAAGGCCATACGGGAAGCCCACGATCTGCTGAACCCCGGCGGGGTCATGGCAGTAATAACCTTCCATTCGCTGGAGGACAGGATAGTCAAGCAGGCCTTTAAGGCTTTTGAGCACCCCTGCACATGCGACCCCAAAGCGCCCATCTGCACCTGCGGTAAGAAGCCTACGGCGGAAATACTGACGAAAAAACCAATCGTGCCCGGAGCGGACGAGCTGGAATACAATCCGAGGTCACGGAGCAGCAAGCTCAGGGCGATAAAAAAGCTTTAGAATAACCTGACGGAGTACTGAATAACATGGCAGTAGCGGCGAGAAAACTGGATAACGACTACGTGTACGCGAGATCGTCCACTATGCGGGTGTATACTCACAGGATGCCTGCGGCGGCCGATACCCCACAGACTGAAGCCGTGGTCCAGCCTGCGGTAAAGCCCAGATACAGCCCGCTGCAAAGACTGGCTGTGACTTGCGGAATACTGATGTCCGCCATAGCGATACTGGCCATAATGGTGCGCTATGCCACTATAACGGAACAGTACGCGGTGGTAAATCAATATAAGAACACAATCGAGGAGAACAAAAGGACGCTGGACAGACTTGAGGTAAGGCTCAATTCTGCCGTGAACCTCGATGAAGCCCGGGAAGCTGCCCTTGCTGCAGGACTCGGCTATCCCGCCGCGTCTCAGATAGTTAAAATAGATGGAACGGACGCGGGGAGTGTGAGCTCGCCGCAATAACAATTGGAGGCGGCTGATGGCAGGACCTACGGTATCCGGCAAAAAAAGACTGTTCGTTGCCCTGGGTGGAATAGCGTTCATTTTCATACTTTTGATAATAAGGCTGTTCTGGATACAGATAATTGACGGCAAGAGGCTGTCTGAAATGGCTCAGGAGCAGCAGACGCAGGATACTTCGCTGAGCGCTGCGCGCGGTACCATAACCGATACTAACGGAGTAGTGCTTGCCCAGAGCGGAACGGCATACAAGGTGCTGCTCAACCCTTATCAGCTCAGCCGCAAGCAGGAAGACCTGCCGCGAATAGTGCGTGAGCTTTCGGATATATTGGAGCTGGACAGCGAATACGTGATGAAGCAGGCAACCAAAAAGAACTCCAACGACGTTTATTATAAAGAAGTTATACTGAAACGTCAGGTGGAGCGCGAGGTGGTGGACGAGATAAAGTCCAGAATGCTGGGCAGCGGCGTTTACACCGCTATAGACTCAAAGAGATATTACCCTGAGGGAAGCCTGTTTTCCCAGCTGCTGGGATTTACCACGGTGGACGGCACAGGTCAGGCGGGCCTCGAGCAGAAATACAATAAATACCTTGCCGGCGAAAACGGCAGAATGATAACCGAGACGGACGCCAACCATCAGGCGATAGCTTACGGCTCTCAGGAGATATTGGATCCGGAGGACGGTTACGATATAAAACTCACTACGGACAGCGTGGTGGAATCCTTCCTTGAGAAGGCCCTGAAAGAAGCCCTTGAGGTCAACAAGGCCGAGACGGCGCAGGGCATAATAATGAGCTGCAAGACGGGCAGGATAATAGCCATGTCAACTCAGCCGGACTTCGACCCTAACGACCCGCCCAGAAGCGACGTGGCGACGCTGAACGCACTTTCCCGGAACCGCATAGTTGCGGATGCCTATGAGCCGGGCTCCACGTTCAAGATAATTACCCTTTCGGCGGCGTTGGACAGCGGCAAGGTGACTTCCGCCAATGAATATAATTGCGGCGGCAGCTACACGGTGAACGGCGAGAGGATAAAGTGCTGGAAGAGCGGCGGCCACGGCCATGAGACGCTCAAAAAGGCGGTGCAGAATTCCTGCAACCCGGCTTTTATGCAGATGGCCCTATCCATGGGCAAGTCCACCTTTTACGATTACATCTACGCTTTCGGGTTCGGTTCTTCTACCGGAAGCGGGATCAGCGGCGAGACCTCGGGTATAGTTACCCATGAAAAATACATCACTGAGAACACCCTTGCCCGCATAGGCTTCGGCCAGAGCATTGCGGTAACGCCCATACAGCTCTGCACAGCGGTATGTGCGGCGGTAAACGGCGGCGAGCTGATGCAGCCTTACGTCGTGGACAGCATAGTAAACAAGGACGGCAGGGTGATACTTAAAAATGAGCCCACCATGGTGCGCAGGGTGATAGGTGAAAGCACCAGCACCCAGGTGAGGGAGATACTGGAAAGCGTAGTATCCGAGGGCAGCGGTAAAAACGCCTCTATACCCGGTTACCGGGTGGGCGGAAAGACCGGCACCGCGCAGAAGTACGAGGACGGAAAGATTGCCAGCGGCAAGCTCATAGCCTCCTTCATAGGCTTTGCCCCAGCCGACGATCCCGAATACGTCTGCCTTATACTGGTAGATGAGCCAAAGGTAGGAACCATATTCGGCAGCACTGTGGCGGCGCCTTATGTAAAGCAGGTAATGGAGGAGACGCTTCGCCACTACGGCTATCTGCCAACCGAAAACGCGGATACCGTGAGCGTGCCCGACCTTACGGGCATGACCATACTGGAAGCAAAGGCGTCGCTCAAGGAAGCAGGGCTGTACGCTGAATTTCAGGATAATGAAGAGGATATGGTAACGGCGCAGGTGCCGGCCGCCAACGAGGTGGTGCAGCGCGGTACGGACGTATTGCTGTATACGGCGGTGACGGACGTGGATCAGGAGGATACCGGCCTCGAGACCGCAATAGTGCCAAATGTAATAGGAATGGGCAGGCTCGCGGCAAACGACGCCCTTGCTGCCAAGGGACTGGCGATCAGGATAGAGCCTGAGGATCAGACCGGTACAGCAATAAGGCAGTTTCCGGCTGCGGGGGAAGAAGTCCCCGTGGGAGCAGAAGTGCTTGTGGAGTTTTCCAAGATAGAAATTTTGAACTGAGGCCGCAAGGCCAGTGGAGGAAATGCGATGCTTTTGAGTGAATTAGCCAGACCTACGCGACATGAACTTATAGGCCGTGACGTAGAGGTAAAGGAACTCATATACAATTCACGCAAGGTGAAAAATGGCGACGTGTTCTGCTGTATAGTGGGTACCTTCGCGGACGGGCATAAATACGCTCAGCAGGCTGTGGATGCAGGCGCCGCTGCGCTGGTGGTAGAGCGGAAGCTGGACATAGACGTTCCGCAGATACTGGTGGAAGACACCCGCATCGCAATGGCTGAAATGGCGGCGGCGTATTACGGCTATCCTTCAAGGGAAATGCAGATGATAGGCGTTACCGGTACAAATGGCAAAACCAGCACCACATACATGCTTAAAGCCATTGCAGAGCGCATGGGCAAGAAGGTTGGCCTGATAGGCACCATACGCAACATGATTGGCGACATAATCATCGACACCGAGCGCACCACACCCGAGAGCGTTGACCTCCAGCGCATACTCCGCCAGATGAAGGACGAGAAGGCGGACGTGGTGATAATGGAGGTTTCCTCCCATTCGCTGGATCAGAAGCGGGTACACGGCATAGAGTACGATGTGGGGGAGTTTACAAACCTTACCCAGGACCATCTTGACTACCATAAGACCTTTGAAAACTACTTCAATGCCAAAAAGCTGCTGTTCAAGCAGAGCAGAATGGCGGTGATAAACAGGGACGATCCCTACGCCGATAGGATGATGGAGGGGCTTGATATACCCGTCATGACCTTCGGCATACGGGAAAAGGCGGACGTTACCGCCAGCGAGATAGACATAACCACCAGAGGGGTACAGTTCGACTTCAACTATAAGAACATCACCTCCCGATTCAATGTGCCTATCCCCGGCCTTTTCAGCGTGTTCAACGCCATAGGCGCGGCGACGGTCGCCCTGAGCCTCGGCTGGAACCTCGACTCAATTAAGTATGGCCTTGAGCATATGATGAGCGTGAGCGGCAGGCTGGAGCCATTGCCCACCGGCAAAAATGAGTTTACGGTGCTCCTCGACTACGCGCATACCCCCGATGCACTGGAAAACGTGCTGAAGACGGTCAGAGGCTTCGCTACCGGCAGGATAGTTACACTATTTGGCTGCGGCGGCGACAGAGATCACGCAAAGCGCCCCATAATGGGCGAGATAGCGGGCCGGTTCTCGGACTTCGCCATAGTAACATCGGATAATCCCAGGACGGAAAACCCCATGGATATAATCAACTCGATAGTTGACGGGGTAAAAAAGTCGGGCTGTGAATACGTAGTCATAGAAAACCGCAGGGAAGCCATAGAGTATGCCCTGAAGAACGCCAGAAAAAACGACGTTATAATACTCGCAGGCAAAGGACACGAGAACTACCAGGAGATAAACGGCGGCAAGCACCACTTTGACGAAAAGGAAATAGTGGCGGAGATACTGGGCCTGTAAGGCCCGCGGAAGGAAGTTGGCAAATGAAGTATGCAATATACGCCCTGCTGCTGAGCGCGGCAGTGACTATGGTATCGGGCCCGGTGCTCATACCCCTGCTGCACAAGCTTAAATTCGGACAGAGCGAGCGGAAACTTGGCCCCCAGACCCACCTCAGGAAGGCGGGCACCCCTACCATGGGAGGCATAACCTTCATACTGGGCATTGTGGCGGCCACAATGATATTTGCATACTCGGCCTCTGAGCTGGTGATGCCGGCGCTGCTGATGACAGTGGCATTCGCCCTTGTAGGTTTCATGGACGACTTCCTCAAGGTAAAGAAGCACAATACCGACGGACTCAGGGCTTATCAGAAGATAATCGCCCAGTTCCTCATAGCCCTGATAATCGCCGTATATGCACAGCGCAGTCCCTTCATAGGCACCAGCATTTATCTTCCCTTCTCAAAGGTTGAGTGGGAGCTGGGCGCGTTTTATATACCCGTCATAGTATTCGTGATAATCGGCACAGTCAATGCTGTTAACCTTACCGATGGATTGGACGGGCTGGCGAGCGGCGTAAGCCTGGTATATTCCATGGCCATGACGGTGATATTCCTCTACATGGCTTCCATAATGGATGCTCCGGTGGACATGGGACAGGCCCGGCAGACGCAGTACGCAGCCGAACTCAATTCTATGGCTGTATTTGCGGCGGCGGTAGCGGGCGGCTGTCTGGGGTTCCTCAGGTTCAACAGCTTTCCGGCAAAGGTATTTATGGGCGATACGGGCTCATTGGCCCTTGGCGGAGCAATAGCTGCTATGGCGGTGTTCTCCCGGGCAGTGCTGCTGCTTCCCATAATGGGCGCATGCTTCGTGGCCAGCGCCGTCAGCGTGATACTTCAGGTGGGCTCCTACAAGCTGCGCAGGAAGCGCATATTCAAGATGGCCCCGCTGCACCATCACTTTGAGCTTCTCGGTTATTCCGAAACAAAGATCGTTGCAGGATACATGATAGTTACCACATTGCTTTGCCTGGTATGCCTTTTGGCATTCCAATAAAGAGCATATGTATTAAGCATATGCAGGGAACTGGCAAAAATGGGATCACATTTTTGCGAAAGCGTTAGCGTTTATTTTGCCGCCCGGTGGCAGGGTTCCGTATTTCAGCCGTGGTTCTTTGGCGCTTGGCACGGCAGGCGGACGCAGGGCGTTTGAGGCAGGACGTGGCTCGTTGCCTCAAGCACCCTGACACCTCCGGGGGGCTTTTTTTAACAGAATCGCGCATGGAGCGGGCGCAAGAACCCGCCGTGTGCTATAATTTATAAAATAAATATAGGCCGAATATATGTGTTCGGAAGGAGTCAGGATTATGCAAAACGGAAAGAAGACCGCTCTTATCTGCGGAATGGCCAAAAGCGGCATCGCCAGCGCAATACTGCTCTATAAAAACGGCTACAAGGTAATAATCAACGACATGAAGAGCGAGATATCCGGACTCCAGGAAGCGCTCAAGGATATCGAGTATGTGAACGCAATGGGGCAGGAGCCGGAGACACTGCTGGACGGCGTGGATCTGTTGGTGCTCAGCCCGGTTATACCTATATTCAAGCCTTTTGCCAGGAAAGCACAGGATATGGGCATAGAAGTGATAGGCGAAATAGAGCTGGGATACCGCTATTGCCACAGGGGCGCAAAGTTCGTATGCATAAGCGGCACCAACGGCAAGACCACCACCACTGCACTGACAGGCGAGCTTTTCAAAGCCGCGGGCAAGCGCACGTTCGTGCTGGGCAATATTGGCATACCCATAACCGAGCGGGCAATGGAGGTAAAAGATGGGGACGTCATAGTAGCGGAAGTGGCTGCACTGCAGCTTGAAAGCATAAAGAGCTTCCGTCCCAACGCCTTTGGCATGCTGAACATAACTGAGGATCATCTTAACAGGTTCCAATATAAGATGGAGAACTACATAGCCGCAAAGTGCAGGGGCTTTGAAAACCAGACTCCCCAGGACTTTGCGGTGCTGAATTACGACGACCCCATAGTGAGGGATATGGCAAAGCTTACCAGGGCCCGCGTGCTGTATTTCTCGCAGGAGCAGGACGTGGAAAACGGCATGCTCCTTCGGGACGGCTATATGATATGGAGGCTGGACGGCCATGAGCAGCGGCTTATACACCGGAGCGAACTGCAGATACCCGGCGATCACAACCTTGAAAACGCCATGTGCGCCGCCTCTCTTGCCATGTGCATGGGCCTTGATGCAGAAGCGGTGTGCCGGGGACTTCGCGCCTTTCGGGGCGTTGAGCACCGCATAGAGTTCGTTCGCGAGGTGGAAGGCGTTCGCTACGTAAACGACTCCAAGGGAACAAACCCGGATTCCACCATAAAGGCCGTGAAGGCCATGACCCAGCCCACCGTGCTCATGCTGGGCGTAGGCGATTACGATAAGCACAGCGACTTCACGCCGCTTTTTGAGGCGTTCGGCAGCACTGTGAAGGGTGTTATAGCCTCCGGAATCAATATACCCGCAATAAAGGCTGCCGCCGAAAAGACAGGCTACAAAGGCGAATTCGTGGAGTGGTACGGCAACTTTGAAGGTATGATAAAGAAAGCGGGAGAGATGGCGGGCAAGGGAAGCACGGTGCTGCTTTCACCTGCGGCTGCAAGCTGGGGCCAGTTCGACAACTACGAACAGAGAGGCGAGATATTCAAGGATATCGTAAATAAGCTGTAACCAGCATAGAATAACCCGAAGGGAGGTGCGGCATGGAAACGCTAAAGGCCAAAAAGAAGAATGGGCAGATGGACTTCCTGCTCTACGTTACCGTGCTGCTGCTGTGCGCCTTCGGGCTTGTGATGGTATTTTCAGCCAGCTATTATTACGCACAGAACAAGGCGAGCCTGAATTACGATGGATTGTACTATCTGAAGAACCAGGCAAAGTACATGGCCATGGGGCTTGGCGTTATGATAGTGATGTCACGGGTGGACTATCACTATCTTGAAAAGCTCAGGAACGTTGGACTTATGGTGACGCTTCTGCTTATGCTTGCTACGGTGTTCTGGGGCGAGGATATAAACGGCGCAAAGCGGTGGCTGAACCTGTTTGATGTGATAACCTTCCAGCCTTCAGAGCTTGCAAAGTTCGTGCTCATACTGTACATGGCTTCCTTTATGACCCGTAGGGCACCTCAGATGAAGAGCTTCACCCGGGGCATTGTACCCATGCTCATCATAATGTGCATCATCTGCATACTGCTGCTGCTGCAGAAGAACATGTCCATGATGATGGTGGTCATGATGATAGGCTTTGTAATGCTGTTCCTTGGAGGGGCGGATATGCGGCACCTGGTTGGCCTCTGCCTGCTGGCGGTGCCGGTGTTCTTTCTTGCGGCATCAATGGAAACGTACCGCTGGAACAGGCTGGTAATATTCACAAACCCGTGGAAGGATCCTCAGGGAAACGGCTATCAGCTGATACAGTCCCTGTACGCATTGGGCAGCGGCGGCCTCTTCGGCAAGGGGCTTAACTTTTCCACTCAGAAGCTGCTGTTTCTTACATACGGCGAGAGCGACTTTATATTCGCCATAATAGGCGAGGAGCTTGGCTTCATAGGTTGTGTGCTGGTAATAGCCGCGTACTTTTTCCTCGTTTGCCGGGGAATGCGCATAGCCGCCCGCTGCAAGGATAAGTTCGGGAGCCTGCTGGCTGCCGGAATAACCAGCGTTATAGCCATACAGGTGGCAGTAAACATAGGCGTGGCCACCAGTTCTGTCCCTCCTACCGGCCAGACGCTGCCTTTTATAAGCGCCGGCGGCACGTCGCTCATAATATTTATGGCTGCGGCAGGCATACTGCTCAATATTTCGAGAAATACGGAAAGCATATAGAATTAACCCATTCCATCCTTCCTGAATAGTATGGATTGTACCGCAATGGCGGCAGGGGAGGGGCGCAATGGGCAAATTCATAATAGAGGGCGGACATAGGCTGAGCGGACGCGTAAAGGTCCAGGGAGCGAAAAACGCCGCGCTGCCGGTTCTGGCGGCGACTGTCATGAGCCGGGGAGAGATGACGCTTTTCAACTGCCCTGAAATACGGGATGTTCACAATATGCTGAGCATCCTGCGTGAGCTGGGCGTGGAATCGTATTATGATGGGGACGCGCTGAAAATTTCCGGCAGAAACGCCAGAAGCAGTCCTATGCCGCAGCGCCTTTCAAAGGAGCTGCGTTCCTCCATATTCATGCTGGGACCACTGCTTTCACGCTTTGGCGAGGCGGTGTGCGCCTACCCGGGGGGCTGCGAGATAGGCCATAGGCCGGTAGACCTTCATTTGAAAGGCCTTGCGGCGCTGGGGGCGGATATAAGGGAAGAGCGGGGTTACATAATTTGCGACGGGCACAACATGCACGGAGGCGAGATACACCTCGATTATCCCAGCGTAGGCGCAACGGAAAACATAATGATGGCAGCGGCTGCCGTCCCGGGCGATACGGTGATAACCAACAGCGCCCGGGAGCCGGAAATAGAGGAACTGCAGAATTTCCTCAACTCAATAGGCGGCGATATCCGTGGCGCAGGCACATCTACCATATACATAAAAGGTGGAATGGAAGAAGTGCCGGCAGCTGCGCACAGAATAATGCCCGACAGGATAGCTGCGGGAACGCTCATGTGCGCCGTGGCGATGGCCGGAGGAGAAGCGGAGCTTACAGACGTGTGCCCGGAGCACATAGGCAGCCTCATATCAAAGCTGCGCGAGGCGGGGTGTCATATAAGCTGCGGCAGGGATACGCTGGAGATACGGGCAAAGGGACGGCCTAAAGAGATAAAACTAATAGAAACGCTGCCTTATCCGGGCTTTCCGACGGATATGCAGGCGCAGATATTCGCCCTGTGTACCGTGGCGGACGGCACCAGCGTAATAGTGGAAAACCTTTTCGAAAACCGCTTCCGCCATTGCGCGGAGCTTATAAAAATGGGCGCAAATATAACCCAAAAGGACAGGACCGCAATAGTACGGGGCGTGGAGAAGCTCTCGGGAGCCGTGGTATACGCAAAGGACCTTCGCGGAGGAGCGGCGCTTACCATAGCCGGGCTGGGTGCTGAGGGGATGACGGCAGTGGAGAACACGGAATACATCGATAGAGGATATCAGCGGCTGGATGAGACGCTGAATTCACTCGGAGCCTGCATAAAGAGGGAAGATGGTACGCAATAAGGGAAAAACCAGAGTAGTAAAAAACGAAGGACGCATGGACGGCAAAAAGCCGCCCCGCAGCCATGTGTCTTATGTCGACATAGAGCAGGTAAAGCAGCGCTATGGCGGACGCTCTACAAGAGAGCCCCGAAAAGAACTGCACGTATTTGGAGAAGAAGAGCCGCAAAATGTCAAGAAGAAAGAGCACAGGGGAGTATACCTGCTGCTGCTCGGCCTCGTATTGGCAGGCATAGCCATAGGCTTCTATTTTGCGCTCGTAATAGACCGCATAGAGGTCGTGGGCAACGAAAAGCTGGAGCGGGGAGAGGTACTCACCATATCCGGACTTAACATAGGCGAGCATATGCTCTTTGCCAATCTCGGAGAAGCCCGCAGCAGGCTGCTCAGCAGCCCCTATATACGCTCGGCATACATAAAAAGAGCGTATCCGGACAAGCTCATTATCACCATAGAGGAACGCAAGCCTGTGGCCGCGATCGTAGGCGTGGGGTCATATGCTCTGATAGACCTGGAGGGCAGCGTTATGGAGATAGAGCAGACAAACGACAACGGGCTGGTAGCGGTTTACGGCGTAAGCTCCGGCGGCTACGCCGTGGGCCAGAAGATCGGCGACTATGCGGAATTCAACAGCGAAACGCTGCTTGAGATAATTACAGTGCTTTCCAATCAGGGAATGCTGGACATAATAGAGAGCATAGATATGTCGCAGCCCCTGAAGATAGGCATGACTACAACATACGGCTATACGGTCAACATAGGACAGCCCGAAAACCTTACGGGAAAGCTGGAAAACCTGCCGCCCGTGCTGAGCAAGGTGCTTTCCATGGGCCTTGAGGGCGGAACAATAGACCTTGGCGTGCTTGGCGATCCGGTATATTCTCCGCCAGAGGTGTACCAGCCGGAGACAGAGGGACAGGAGGGCGGAGATGACGGCGAAGGAGGCGAAATGGCGCCGGATAAAGCCGAGGACGGCGAAGCAAAGCAGCCCGAGCCCAGTCCTGTACCGTAACTTCCAGCAGTTACAAAGTGTAAAAATATTTGTATCCTATTGCACAAAATATAGTGGTGTGGTATGCTTAGACCAACTATTAGGTGGAAGTATATTCTCATGGCATATGGAGAGTAGGGGCGCTATGGAGGAAAAATGAAACAGAATACCGCCATACTCGATATTGGAAGCTCCAAGGTGATATGCCTCATATGCAGCGCACAGGGAAGGGACAGCATAACCGTCCGGGGTGCGGGCGTAAAGGAATATCCGGGCTTTGAGAACGGACGATTTATAGACGAACAGCTTTTCTCCAGCGCGGTGGTGGACGCCATCGCAATGGCAGAGGGTGAGGCAAAGGTACGCATAAGGGATCTTTCCGTAGGCGTACCCGCAAGCTTTTCAAAGCTGGTGCTGCATGAGGGATCTGCCGGGGTAAAGTCACGCACGGGAAGGATAAACGGCGACACTATAGACGACCTGATAAACGACTCGCTCGCATTCGAGCAGCCTGAAGGGTACGAGCTGATGCACTCCACTCCGGTGGAATTCAAAATAGGCGAAACGGTTACCGCCGATCCGCCCCTTGGGCAGGCAGCAAAAGAGGTCAGCGCCGTGGTATCCCACGTGTACATGCAGAACGGGTTCAGAGCAGCGGTGTCCGATGCACTGAGCAGGACGAATCTCGAAGCTGATATGTATATAAGCGTTCCGCTTTCGGCTTCACTGTTTGTGATACCCGAGGAGGAGAGGACGGACTGCGCGGTGCTCATAGACGTGGGGGCGCGGCAGACCGACGTAAGCTTCATACGGGGATCCGCCCTTATAGCCTGCGAGACGCTGGGAATAGGCGGCGTGAGCTTTGCAAACGATCTGGCCTATGGGCTTCGGATATCCACCCAGTCTGCGGAGAACGTAAAACGCAGATACGTCTATTCGCTGGACTATCAGGACAGCATAGATATAGTACGCATGGAGGGGAAAAGCCCCATGCACGTCGATCACGCAGTGATACAGTTCATAATTGAGGAACGCACAAAGCAGCTTGCCGGTTATCTTGTGCGCATGCTCAAGGATATGGGAGTAAGGCTTGAGGAAAAGCCCCCTGTATACATAACCGGCGGCGGCATAGCCCTTATGCGGGGCAGCTGCGAATACATGGAAAAGCTCATGGGTGTGCCTTTAAAGGTAAGAATGCCGTGGATGCCCAGACTTTCCTCCCCAAATTACGCCAGCGCTTTTTCGGTAATGGATTTCGTGATGCATGCTGAGGAAGAAGACAGCGTGGACAGGCTGGTAGGAATGGTAAGCGAGAGCAGATTCATCAAAAAGATCAGAGAACTGTTTGGTAACGTAAGATAAATTATCAGGAGGAAATGATATGCCTATTGGTCTTGAACTCGATATGGAAAGAGGCAACCTTGCGCAGCTTAAGGTAGTCGGTGTAGGCGGCGCGGGCAATAACGCTGTCAACCGTATGATACAGTACGGCATACGCGGCGTTGAGTTCATTTCCGTAAATACAGATAAACAGGCGCTGTACCTGTCCCATGCGAACCAGAAGATACAGATAGGCGAAAAGGTCACTAAAGGATTGGGCGCGGGTGCTGATCCCGAAGTAGGGCGCAAGGCGGCTGAAGAAAGCAAGGAAGCCATATCCGAGGCTCTCAAGGGAGCGGATCTGGTATTTATAACCGCAGGTATGGGCGGCGGCACCGGCACCGGTGCAGCCCCCGTAGTAGCGGAGTGCGCAAAAGAGCTTGGCATACTTACAGTTGGCGTAGTCACAAAGCCCTTCTCCTTTGAGGGACGGGTGCGCATGAACAATGCCGTAAACGGCATAACCAACCTTAAGGCAAACGTAGATACTCTTATATCCATACCTAACGACAGGCTGCTGGATTCAGTAGGCAAGGTAAGCCTTACCGAAGCATTCAGGATCGCTGACGATGTGCTGCGTCAGGGCGTGCAGGGAATAAGCGACCTTATAGCTGTACCTGCTATGGTGAACCTTGACTTTGCTGATGTGCGTACCATAATGCGTGAGCGTGGAATGGCCCACATGGGCATAGGCATGGCCACCGGCGACAAGCGCGCCGCCGAGGCTGCAAGGCAGGCTGTGGTAAGCCCGCTGCTTGAAACTACAATAAACGGCGCAAAGGGCGTGCTGCTAAACATCACCGGCGGCGCGGATCTGGGCATACAGGAACTTTCCGAAGCGGCCTCTATCATTCAGGAGTACGCGGATCCCGAGGCAAACATCATCATGGGTGCAGGCATCGACGAGGATATGGGCGACGGTGTACGTATAACCGTAATAGCTACCGGCTTCGATGCACCCGGCGCAAGGTCTCAGCAGAGCCAGCATCCCACGGCTGCCGTAAACGCCGTACAGAACAGCCAGCCCCCCAGAAGGCCGACCATACGCGACGTGAAGGATCAGGAAAGCAGCTGGAATGGCGCAAACGTGAAATTCTGGGAGCGTGAGCGTACCAGAACTCCTCAGTACGGTTCCCCTCTTCCGGACGGAGAGGAAGTAACCCCTCACTTTACCATGGACGACCTGCCCAAGGCGGACAAGGCCAAGGGAAATAATAATAATACTAATAACCTTAACGTGCCTGCATTTTTGAGAAGAAACGATTAAATCAAAAAGACGCGGGCGCTTAGCCCGGCGTACACTTTTTTAAGTAATAAGACGGGGAAGCGCAAGGATCGTTTTCCCGTTTTGTTTATATTTTTATTTTTCAGAAAGGAAAGAAAAACCATGACCAAATCCTTTATCCCACAGGGCTATAAGCCCACGCTGTCACTTTATGAAACTCAGGACGCTATAAGCTTCATAAAGCGTGAATTTCAGGACAGCCTTGCGCGGGCACTGCACCTCAAACGCGTATCCGCACCTCTGTTCGTACAGCCTGAGACAGGCCTCAACGACAACCTGAACGGCTATGAGCGCCCGGTAGGCTTCGATATCCCGTTTACCGGCAAGGATGCGCAGGTAGTGCAGTCTCTCGCAAAGTGGAAACGCATGGCGCTTTATCGCTACGACTTCCACCCAGGCAACGGCCTCTATACCGATATGAACGCCATACGCCGCGATGAAGAGTTGGACAACCTGCACTCCGTATACGTGGATCAGTGGGACTGGGAGAAGGTCATAACCCCTGATACCCGCAACCTTACTACCCTCAAGAACACTGTTACTGCCATAGTTGGCTGCGTATGCAACACGCTGGATGTACTCAAGGCCCGCTATAACTTTATTACGACAGAGCTGAGCCGCGACGTGTTCTTTATAACCACTCAGGAGCTGCTTGATATGTACCCCGACAAGACCCCCAAGGAGAGGGAGAATGCCATAACCAAGGAACACAGGACGGTATTTATAATGCAGATAGGAGATCTGCTTTCAAACGGCGAAAAGCACGATGGCCGCTCCCCCGACTATGACGACTGGAAACTCAATGGCGATATACTGTTCTATGACGACGTGCTGGATTGCGCAATGGAGATATCTTCGATGGGTATCCGCGTAGACGCCAAGAGCATGGACGAGCAGCTTACCAAGGCTGGCTGTGATGACAGGCGTCAGCTGCCATTCCATAAGATGCTGCTCAACGGTGAGCTGCCCCTTACCATCGGCGGTGGTATCGGCCAGTCCCGTCTCTGCATGCTGCTGCTGGGTAAGGCTCACATCGGCGAGGTGCAGTCCTCCGTATGGGATCAGGATACCATAGACTGCTTCGAAAAGGCTGGCGTGACGCTGCTCTAAAAAATTCCAATATCGCGAAAACCGCTCCTGCCGGGGCGGTTTTTTTATACGTGATATTTCCACCAATATTCGCATATATATTTATCACCGCTTCTACAATTTGCGACTGCCGCCCTGTGGTATCATTTGCTTGCGCCGGGGGTGACTGAGATGTACATAGAGGTGTTTCTGCTGGATAACCTGCTGATGAATGCCGTAATATGCGTGCTGGCGGGGGCGGTATGCGGAAGAAGCATCAGGCTGGGGCGGGTGCTGCTGTTCTCATTGGGCGGCGCGGTATACGGAGCTGCCGCAATGTATGTGCCGGTGCTTTCGATGCTCCCGTGTAAAATTATCCTGTGCCTTGCCATGGCGCTGGTATTTCCGTATGAGGGCCTGCGCGGCTACATTACCGGCCTCACGGCGATATTGGCGGCGTCGCTGACGATAGGCGGGCTCGGGTTCCTGATGATATGCGCCTTTGGCAATGTAAAAAGCCTCGGAGACGGCATATCGTTAAGGCTGATGCTGCTCATAGCGTTTGCGGCGTCGATAATGCCAGGCATTGCCAGAAGGGTGCGGGGCAAAAGGCTGGATAACCAAAACCGGCATACCCTCTTATTGAAGCGGGGAGATAAGGAATATGAGCTTGACGCCATGGTTGACAGCGGCAACAGCCTGTACGATCCTGTGAGCGGCCGCCCGGTAGCCGTGGCATGGCTGCCTGAGACGGGAGATATACCTATACCAGTGGGCACGGTGAGCGAAAGAAGCGTGCTGTATGCATTCAGGCCGGATAGCGCACGGCTGGACGGCAGCGATATGGATATACTTGTGGCAGTGTCAAAAAGGCCGCTCAAGGCCGCGCTTATACCGCCCGCGGCGCTCTGCGATGAGTTGAAAATAACGAGGCTGGAGGGGAAATACCATGCTTAGCATAGTGAAAGATGTGCTCGCAAGGCTGTATGCTGCCCTTGGAGGGGATATATACTACATAAACAGCGGTGAGGCGCTGCCGCCGCCCCTGAGCAGGGAGGAGGAAGCAAAGATAATGGAGCAGCTCCGCGCCGGAGATGAGGACGTCAAACAGACGCTCATCGAGCGCAACCTCAGGCTTGTAGTGTACATAGCCCGAAAGTTTGAGAACACCGGCGTATGCGTTGAGGACCTTATATCCATAGGTACAATAGGCCTTATCAAGGCGGTAAACACCTTTGACGCAGAGAAGCGCATAAAGCTTGCCACATACGCTTCCCGCTGCATAGAAAACGAGATACTGATGTACCTGAGAAGGAGCTGCAAGCTGAAGCTTGAGGTATCCCTCGACGAGCCCCTGAATGTTGACTGGGACGGCAACGAACTGCTGCTTTCGGATATACTCGGAACAGACGCAGATGCCATATACCGGGGCATAGAGGACGAGGTGGATAAGGAGCTGCTGTCTCTCGCCATGAAGAAGCTCACTCCGAGAGAAAAGAAGATAATGGAGCTGCGCTTCGGTCTATATGGCAACAGGGAGTACACCCAGAAGCAGGTTGCAGACATGATGGGAATATCCCAAAGCTACATAAGCCGGCTGGAAAAGCACATAATCAAGCTGCTGAAGTCCGAGATGATACAGATGATGTAAAGCAAAAAAGCGCGGTATCGCGCTTCAGTTTTGTTCACAGTCGCGGCATATGCCGTGAAAGAGTATGCCGCAGCCCGTGATGCGAAGGCCGGTAGCCTTGGCGGCGCAGGAGCAGATCTCGGGCACCGCGCCTGCGGGTATGTCGGTAACGCGGCCACATTTCTCGCAACGCATGTGATGATGCGGGGATAGGGTGCCGTCAAATCTGTCAGGGGAATTGGGTACCGGTATGCGGAGTATCATGCCTGCGTCCGCAAGCTGGCCAAGGTTGCGGTACACCGTGGCAAGGCTTACTGTAACTCCTACCGTATCTTTTAGCACAGTATAAAGTTCTTCAGCTGTAGGATGGATAGGGTAGGCCTTGAGGGTATCCAGTATCATATCTCGCTGCTTAGATCTTATCATAAATTCAACATCACCTAACTATAAGAATCATTCTTAATCTAATTATAACATAATACCGGCAGCTGTCAAGAAAAACAAAAGGGAAGGATACAAAATAATAAAGCATGAAAAAAAGACCTCACAGGGTTTTCTGTGAAGCCTATTTTTGCTTTTTCTAATTCACCGATATATCCGCTTAGCGGTAATAGGGGATATTAGCCCTTGCATGGGAAAGCGATGCGATTTTTAGTGGTTTGCCCTGCGAGCCTGGAAGCAAGCGCTGCAATAGATGGGCCTGTCGTTCTTGGGAACGAAGGGAATCTTGGTGGGAGCGCCGCACTGCGCGCATACCGCGTCATACATTTCCTTTTCGCCGTTGCGCTGGCTCTTGCGAGCGTTCCTGCATGCCTTGCAGCGTATAGGCTCATTCTGGAAGCCCTTCTCAGCGTAGAACTCCTGTTCACCCGCAGAGAAAATGAATTCAGCACCGCAATCCTTGCATACCAAAGTCTTGTCTTCGAACATCTTGTTTACAATCCCCTTGTATATTTTTTTTAGTGACCCGTGGCTTCGGCTGACCTGGTCTTTGCCCCCACACTCGCCGTCTGGAAGGTTCGCTACTAAGCAATTACGCCGCCCACTACTGCTTCTCTCGGGGATTGCCCCGGACGGACTTACATCTAAGCCGCACCATGCTCACGGGCAGCTTTGTACCCGCTTATGTGGATCGTTTTGCCTGCGACTGGCATCGACTTTCAACCACAGACCCGATAACCCGGATAACCAGAAATAATTATAACGCACACAAAAGTTTTTTACAACTGATTTTTGAAAGATTTTCCCTGTAATACGGAAAAAACGAGCTCCTAACGCACGGTGGGATCATCGTATACAGCCCTGGGGCCGCCTACATACTTGGGGCGGGTACGGGCCATGACCAGATTGGCTTCGCCTATGTGTCGGGTGGCGGCGTGTACGGGTACTACTACTGGGTGCATATGCATACCTATAAGTGTACCGCCTATGTCCATGCCTGCGGAAGCCTTGCCGCGAAGATCCTCTACCATAACGTGGTCGTCAAAGCGGGCAACAGCCTCCATGGAAAACGCGCCCCCAGCGTGCAGCTGGGGCTTTACCCACACCTGCTGAAGGTCGTACTTTTCCATACACTCCCGCTCTACCACCAGACAGCGGTTCAGATGCTCGCAGCACTGTACCGCAAGGTACAGCCCCCTTGCCTTTATCTTGGGCAGCACGGCGTCCATTACCGCTTTCGCGGCTTCAACGGAGGAGCCGGAGCCTATGCGCTTACCCACTATCTCGCTGGTGGAGCAGCCTATTACCAGTATATCGCCTCTTTTTAGGGTATCCGCCGCGGCGAAGAGCTCGTCTATGGCGGTGGAAGCCTGTTGGTAAACCTTTTCCATCATAATAAAATCAAACTCCTTGAAGATGCGTTGCGGCACTGGGCCTTGTACGATTATAAGGCCAAACCGAGCCCGTTGCAAGGCAAAGGGCCAAATAAAAAAAGGGTTTTACAACAGTAATTCTTAATTGTTGACAAATGCATAAGTGGGTAGTAACATTATAACGAATGAGTTAGATAAGACTAACTGAGAAGGGACAAGGAATCTCAGATGAGCGAAAAAGGCAGGACACTTGCAGACCTTTCTATAGGGCAGAGGGGTTACGTGCGCTTAGTGAACGGCGATGGCTGCCGCCGCAGAAGAATAGTTGATATGGGCATCACTCCCGGCACCGAGATAAAGATAATAAAAGCCGCGCCTATGGGGGACCCAATAGAGATAGCGATGAGGGGCTACAGCCTGTCGCTCCGCCGCGAGGACGCACAGCGCATAGAGCTGCTTACCGACGGTGAAGCGAAAGAGCTCAGGGAGAGGGCCGTACTTTCCGCCAGAAACCTGGAGCTCAAGGCGAAGGGCAGCCTTACCCACAGTGCGGACGAGGATGCGCCTTATCACCGCCGTGCAGCAATGATAACTGAAATAATGCTAAAGGGCAGATGTAAGCCCGGAAGCTGCTCAGGCTGCCGCGAGGAGGGAGTATGTCCCATCTGCGAAAAAAACGGGACGCAGGAAGGACATGACGGCAAGGAAAAGGTGCGCTTAGCCCTTGTGGGCAACCCAAACAGCGGCAAGACTACGCTTTTCAACGCCATGACGGGCAGCCGGGAATACGTAGGCAACTGGCCCGGCGTAACGGTTGAGAAGAAGGAAGGCAAGGTAAAGGATACAGGCCTCTATACCTACGGCCACGATATGACGCTGGTAGATCTGCCGGGCATATATTCCCTTTCCCCGTATTCTATGGAGGAGATTGTGGCACGGAAGTACATTACGGTAGAAAAGCCTGACGCGATAATAAACATAGTCGATGCAACAAACCTCGAGCGCAATCTCTATCTTACGGTTCAGCTCATGGAACTGGAGCGGCCTATGATAATTGCACTGAATATGATGGACGAGGTGGAAAAGAGGGGCGACGAGATAGACGTGCATAAGCTCTCGTTGGAGCTTGGCGTGCCTGTTGTACCCATATCAGCCCGCAGCGGCCAAGGGGTGGAGAAGCTTATAAACGGAATACAGGGCGTCATCAACGCCGCCCACGCCGAGTTTCACGAAGGCTTTAATATAGAGCCGGACGACATATACAACGGCTATACCCACGCGCTGCATCACCAAATAGGCGATCTTGTGGGCAAATACGCGGAGCAGGCCGGCCTGCCTCTCCATTGGGCGGAGATGAAGCTCATGGAGGGCGACGGCGAAACCGTAAAAGAGCTTGCCCTGCCAGAGGACGTGCAGCAGAGGGTGGATAAGATAGTAAAGGAATATTCGGATTCCGCACCTCTTGGCGACAGCGAGAGCATGATAGCCGATGCACGATATAAGTATGTTACCCGGGTGTGCGCTGCGTCTCTTCGCAGGGGCCACCCAATAGACCAGCTTACAACATCGGACAAGATAGACAGGGTGCTCACCAACAAGTATCTTGCCCTTCCAATATTCATAGGCATAATGCTTTTGATATTTGCGCTTACCTTCGGTACTGTGGGCGCGTGGCTCTCGGACCTTGTGAGTATGCTTATAGATGACGTCCTGACGCCTTATGTGAGAGCCGCGCTTGAAAATGCCGGCGCCATGGGGTGGCTGACCAGTCTCATATGCGACGGGATAATCACAGGCGTGGGGGGCGTGCTGACATTTCTGCCCCAGATAGCCATACTGTTTTTCTTCCTTTCCATATTGGATGACAGCGGCTACATGAGCCGTATAGCATTTATCATGGATAAGCCAATGCGCCGCTTCGGACTTTCCGGAAAGAGCTTCATACCCCTGCTGATGGGCTTCGGCTGCACTGTTCCTGCCGCTATGGGCGCACGTACCATGGAGAACGATAAGGACAAGCGCATGACGATACTGCTGCTGCCATTTATGAGCTGCTCTGCAAAGCTGCCGGTTTACGGCCTTATGGCGGGGGCCTTCTTTGCAAAGGGCAGGGCGCTGGTAATACTCAGCCTGTATCTTATCGGCATAATAGTTGGAATACTGTCAGGTTATCTGTTCCGCAAGACCATCTTTAAGGATAACGATGCAGCGTTTATGATAGAGCTGCCCACGTACAGACTGCCTGCTGCGAAGAATGTATTTACCCACGTATGGGAGCGCGTAAGCCACTTCATAGAGAAGGCGGGTACCATAATATTCGCAATGAGCGTTGTGCTGTGGTTCCTTCAGAGCTTTGACCTGTCCTTCGGCATGGTGCAGAGCGCGGAAACCAGCATATTGGGCCGGCTGGGCAGTTTCATAGCTCCTGTATTCAGGCCAATGGGATACGGCTGCTGGCAGGCGGCGGTAGCGCTGCTTACAGGCATGATCGCCAAGGAGGCGGTGGTATCCAGTCTCGCCATGTTCTGCGGCTTCTCCCTCAGTGCAGGGGGCGGAGCCGTGCAGAGCGCGCTTTCGGGAATATTCACACCCCGCTCCGCATACGCTTTTCTGGTATTCGTGCTGCTGTATACCCCGTGCATGGCGGCGGTAGCCACTATAAGGCGGGAGTTGGGCAGCCGCAAGTGGACTGCCTTTGCCGTGTGCTACCAGATACTTATAGCATACGTTATGTCGTTTGTAGTATATACTGTATGTGGGCTGTTCATGGTCTGACGGAGGTAAGGATATATGGAAAACGGCGTTTGGTATATTCTGGCAGCACTCATAATGGGATGGACCGGATTCTGTATATATAAATGGATAAAGAACCGCAAAAGGGGCGGATGCGGGTGCGGCTGCACGGGCTGCCCCTACAGCGGGAAATGTGACGGAAAAAAAGAGGGAAAAAAGAAATAAGCTATATTCAGAGTGTCAAAAAAGTGGCTAACCGCCACTTTTTTGAGTTTTACGGGTTTTGCCTTGCAAAAAAAATGAGGTTCCGCCCCGGGCAACGGGCCGGAACTGACCCGCTGCGGCGGGCCTCCGGGCGGCAAAACCCGCAAAGTACGAAAACCTCTGGGTTTTCATCCGTTCTGACGCACACCCCCC
>SFEL01000022.1 GCA_004557245.1 Clostridiales bacterium
CCGCCATACTCCCTTCTTCTCCGGCTACCGTCCTCAGTTCTATTTCCGCACCACCGACGTTACCGGCTCCATCAAGCTGCCCGAGGGCGTTGAGATGGTCATGCCCGGCGACCACATCACCATGGAGTGCGACCTGATCACCCCCATCGCTATGGACGAAGGTCTCCGCTTCGCTATCCGCGAGGGCGGCCGCACCGTCGCCTCCGGCGTCGTTTCACAGATAATCGAGTAAAATCGAGATAACAGCAAGCCCCCGACCGCCGAAAGGAAGAGGGGGCTTTTTTATGCCCGAAACTACATAATTTGCAGATTTTGCGCATTTTTGGTAATGACAAATAAACTTGACTGTGATAAAATGTATACAACACGGAATATAATTATCCGTTTAATTTTACAAAAAAGGGTTGACATTGCCATGAGTACGCAGTCTATAATTCAGGCAGGCAGGCAGGCAGGCAGGCAGGCAGGCAGGCATAGTTATGCTCTTTTAGCGACCCTTAAAATAAATAAGTTCATTTAATACCGTTATGGGATGACCATGGCGGTATTTTTTGTTATCCAGATTCATTTTACCTGAAAAACAAAAAGAAAGGGAGAAAGATAAACAAATGAAAAAATTACTTGCAATTATGCTGGCACTTATCATGGTGCTGGCGATGGTTCCGGCGCTGGCGGAGGGTGAAACGGGAAAAACAGTAGTAATAAATAAAGCTGGAGAAGGCGGCAAAGGCGCTCTAGAAACCACACTTGGTAATAATCCTGTGGGGTTGGATAAGGTCACAACGCTCGTCCTCAAAACTGCCGATGGCGTAATGCTGACCATTGACGACATCACTTATATAAAGAACAACTTTATCGCACTTACCACACTTGACCTGACGGATGCAGATTTTATTGATAATCAGGGTGATGGCAAAAACGCGAGCAACTGGATTCATCCGTGGAAAAACAACACGAAGGACATTAATCACCAGTTCCCCGATTGTGCGTTTACAGGAAATAAAAAATTGGAAACCGTTATCTTCGGCTCCAAAATAAAGAGCATAGGCGCTTACGCCTTTTCCGACTGCACAAACCTGAAGGAAATCAAATTCGTCAACAGTTCGCTGGAAGCTATCGATAAGGACGCTTTCAGGAACACAGCTATCACTTACGTTGCGATACCGAACACAGTAAACTGTATGGGCGATGGCGTATTTTACGGCACAAAGCTCACTACCGTAAGGCTGCCTGATTCTCTTACAAGATTGTCGTACAGCACATTCGGAAATTGCTCAGAGCTGATATCAGTCGATTTGAACAAGATAACAGAAATTGGCGGAGCCGGCAATAGAGCTCCGCAGAATGCCGTATTCTTCAACTGCAATAAATTGAAGGTGCTGAGGCTGCCTGCCACGCTGGAAACCCTGGGCGGTAGTTATACGTCTCTCGTAACCGGCTGTAGTACCGTTGTTGACTTGACCGCCTGCCCAGCTGTCAAGGTCGGTGATGATGCATTTAGGATGTTCGTATCGTGGGGCGGAAAGTCGTATAGTGGCTCCGCACTTGTATATGTGCAGAAAGCAACAGAAAACATACCGGTAAAAAATGCGGAGGTAGGAAATGATAAAGATTTAGTTACCGTTGCTATCACTAACGGCGGTATCTTCCCGACTGTGACTCAGTTCAGCGCAAACCAGCTTGCCACGCCGGAAAGGCCGGGCTATAATTTCGAGGGGTGGTATACAAATGCAGATTTCAGTGGCAATCTCGTAACCACGGTTGAAGAAGCCGGCGGCACCTACTACGCCAAGTGGACTGCTCCCCAAGTCGAGTTCCTACCCGGCGATGGCAGAGGAGTAATGCCCGGCGCAAACCTTGACGCGAATAATACTCTCATCTTCCCCGCCTGCACCTTTACCGCCCCTGCCAATAAGGAGTTTGCAGGGTGGAAGATAACAAAGCCGGAAGGTGATACCGCATTGTATCAGCCCGGTGACAGCAAGACCTTTACTAATACGAATACGGGATACTATATTGACGTTGAAGTTACGCCGGATGTGAGTAATAGATATGAAGATAAAATTATCGTTACCGCACAGTGGCGGGCAATACAGCAGCAGCCCAGCGGCGGCGGTAATGGCGGCGGGTACTACTACCCCACCACCACCCCCGTCCCCGTGATAGTCATACCCCCCAAGACCGGCGATATGACGGTTTGGCAGAGCATACTGCATTTCTTAGGGATAAGGTAAATAAATAAGCGGACGAAAAAGCCCCCGCAATGCGGGGGCTTTGGTGTTATATCAGGCTTTACTGCTCAAACTGGAACTCGCCGGCGTTCTTTTCCATGAAGAGGTTGAAAACGGCGTTGAGTATTTCCTCGTCGTCCACGCCCTGAAGCATGTCCTCCTCGTTGTCCTCCTCGGCCTCCAGAAGCTCTAAGATGACCGCCTCGGGCGAGTCTGATTCGTCATCGACCGGCAGCATGACTACGTACTCATGCTCCTTGTAGGGCACTATATCCAGCACCTCAAAGTCCACATCGCTGCCGTCGGAATCGGTAAGGGTTATGACGTTGGTGTATTCCTCCTGCATGGCTACGCTCTTTAAGCCTTTCCGTCGCAGCCCAGAACGTCTACCAGCTTGTGCTCTACCATGGACTTGATGGCGGCACGGGCGGGCTTCAGATACTGGCGGGGATCAAAGTGATCCGGGTGCTCGTTGAAGTACTGGCGAATGCAGGCGGTCATGGCAAGGCGCAGGTCGGAGTCGATATTGATCTTGCAGACCGCGCCCTCGGCCGCTTTGCGGAGCTGCTCCTCGGGGATGCCCACTGCATCGGGCATCTTGCCGCCGTTTTCGTTGATTATCTTAACGAATTCCTGAGGCACAGAGGAAGAACCATGAAGCACGATGGGGAAGCCGGGCAGACGCTTTGCCACTTCGTCCAGTATATCGAAGCGGAGTGGAGGGGGTACCAGTATGCCCTTTTCGTTGCGGGTACACTGGGCGGCGGTGAACTTGTATGCGCCGTGGCTGGTGCCGATGGCTATGGCCAGAGAGTCTACGCCGGTGCGGTTGACGAATTCCTCCACCTCGTCGGGACGGGTGTAGGAGGAATCCTCGGCGGATACCTTTACCTCGTCCTCAACGCCTGCAAGGGTGCCAAGCTCGCCCTCTACCACTACGCCGTGATCATGGGCATACTCGACTACCTGGCGGGTCAGGGCGATGTTGTCCTCGAAGGATTTGGAGGAACCGTCTATCATGACGGAGGTAAAGCCGCCGTCTATGCAGCTCTTGCAAAGCTCGAAGGTATCGCCGTGGTCGAGATGCACGACAATGGGAAGGTCAAAGCCCGCAGACTGCTCGGCGTCTTCAATAGCGGCCTCGATGAGCTTCATCAGGTATACGTGCTTGGCGTAGGCGCGTGCGCCCTTGGAGACCTGAAGGATCAGAGGAGCGCGCTTTTCAATAGCGGCCTCGGTGATGCCCTGAATGATCTCCATGTTGTTGACGTTAAAGGCGCCGATGGCGTAACCGCCATTGTAGGCCTTTTTAAACATTTCAGTACTCGTTACAAGTGCCATTCTATTATCTCCTTTTCAAAAAAGTGTATAAAACTTCAACACTAAATATTATATCCCTAAAAAAGTATGTTTCAATAGTGTCAAAGCCGGTTTTTAGAAAATGCATATTAGAATTGTAGATAGCTGGTGCTTGGGGTATAATAACAAACAGGTAATATATGCCAAAAACAGGCCGAAAGGAAAGAAAATGGAAAAGCTTTTATCGCTGGTTGTACCGGCATTCAACGAGGAAGAGGCAATGGAGCAGTCCTTTGAGAGGACGTACAGGGCCATGAGCTCCATAGGCTATCCCTTTGAGATAATCTACATAGACGACGGCAGCAGGGACAGGACATGGGAAATAATATCCCGCCTTGCCAGGGAGCACGAAGAGGTTAAGGCGCTGCGATTCTCAAGGAATTTCGGCCATCAGCTGGCGGTTACCGCCGGCATGGACGAAGCGAAGGGCGACGCGGTGATAATCATGGACGCTGATTTGCAGGACCCTCCGGAGGTCATTGCCGATATGGTGAAGGCGTGGGAGCAGGGCGCCGATATAGCCTACGGCAAGCGAATGCACCGCAAGGGAGAGACTGCCGCAAAGAAGTTTACCGCATGGTGCTATTACAGGCTGCTGAACTTCATGAGCGCGTATCCGATACCCTTGGATACAGGCGATTTCCGGCTTCTCGACAAGGCCGTTGCGGATGAATTCAAGGTGCTCAGGGAGCACAACAGGTTCCTTAGGGGAATGAGCGCGTGGCTGGGCTATAACGCTGTTCCTGTGGAGTACGTCCGTGAGGAGAGGTGTGCCGGCAAGACGAAGTACACTCTTAAGAAGATGCTCAGGCTTGCCGCGGACGGCATATTCGGCTTTTCCTCAAAGCCGCTGACGCTTATAGGCTGGACGGGCATGGCAGTGGTCTGCATAGCCTTGCTTGGGCTTATGGCTACCATAGTCTGTTCCGCCGTAACAGGCGTTCCGGGGTGGCTCTGGGCAGTGTGCGGGTTAGTACTGCTGGACGGTGTGATACTATGCGCTATGGGCGTGCAGGGGGCTTATACGCAGCGTATTTACGACGAGGTAAAGGGCAGGCCCCTTTATATAATCAAAGAAAAGCAAAACTAAGCTGTTCAAATGTATTTGAGAGGAAGGTAAAGAAAGATGACGGACCCAAGGATCAAGACACTTGCAAAAAACCTTATAGGCTTTTCCTGCGCCATAAAGCCCGGCGAAAAGATACTTATCGAGGGCAACGGCGAATGTACGGAGCTGGTAAAGGCGCTGGTCAAGGAGACCTACGCGGTGGGCGGCCTGCCCTTTGTATGGACAAAGAAGCCCGAGGTCAGCCGGGAGCTGGCACTTGGCGCAACAAAGGAGCAGCAGGAGCTAATGGCCAGGATAGACTGTGAGCTGATGCGCAACATGGACGCGTATATCGGCATTGGCGCGAAGCTCAACACTAACGAGATGTCCGACGTGCCGGGGGATAAGCTGGCCCTCATAAGCGCCGTATACGGCAGACCGCTGAACAATATTCGCATACCCAATACCAAGTGGTGCGTGCTGCGCTATCCCAATCCCAATTTTGCCCAGATGGCAGGCATGAGCACCGAGGCCTTTGAGGATTTCTATTTTAACGTGTGCAACCTTGACTATTCCAAGATGGACAGGGCGATGGAGCCACTGAAGGAGCTCATGGAAAAGACCGACAGGGTGCATATCGTCGGTCCCGGCACAGACCTCTGCTTCTCCATAAAGGGATTGCCCGCCATCAAGTGCTCCGGCCAGATGAACATTCCGGACGGCGAGATATATACCGCTCCTGTAGACGGCAGCGTAGAGGGAACAATAACCTACAACACCCCCTCCATAATGGACGGCTTTACATATGAGAACGTCAGCTTGACCTTCAAAAACGGCCGCATAGTTGAGGCTACCTCCAACGACAACGAGCGCATAAAGGCCGTATTTGACAGGGACGCGGGCGCGCGGGGCGTGGGCGAATTCGCTATAGGCGTGAACCCCTTTGTCACCTTCCCCATGAAGGACACCCTCTTCGACGAGAAAATATCCGGATCCTTCCACTTTACCCCGGGCTGCTGCTACGACGACTGCAACAACGGCAATAAGTCCTGCATACACTGGGATCTTGTGTGCATACAGACACCCGAATACGGCGGCGGCGAGATGTACTTCGACGACGTGCTGATCCGCAAGGACGGCCGGTTTGTACTGCCCGAGCTGGATTGCCTCAACCCCGAGAACCTTAAATAACAATAACGGGAACATATGGATAAAAACGACCTCAAAGCCGAGATACGCAGGCTTTTAAACGAAAAGGGAGCTGTTGTCGTGGCCATAGACGGCAACAGCGCTTCGGGAAAAACCACCCTGGCGGAGGAGCTCCGGGAGGAGTTCTCCGCCAGGGTTTTCCACTGTGACGATTATTTCCTCCAACCTTACCAACGCACTGAACAACGTCTTAACGAAACCGGCGGCAACTTTGACAGGGAGAGATTTCGGAAAGAAGTGGCGGAACCCGCAAGACTGCACAGGGACGCGGAATGCCGCAAATATTTTTGCAGGACAGGCGAACTGTCCGCTGCATTTACGGTAAAATTTACCTCGCTGACAGTCATAGAAGGCAGTTATAGCCTGCACCCATATTTGGGAGAATACTATGATATAGCGGTATTTGTATCGGTAGATCCCAAGGAGCAGAGCAGGCGCATTCTTCAAAGGAACGGTCCTGACATGCATAGGCGCTTTATGCGGGAATGGGTGCCTATGGAAAACAGATACTTCGAGGAGATGTGCATAAGAGAAAAGTGCGGCTTTGATATAAGCTTAAATTATAGAGAGGAGGCTCGCCAGTAGAAAATGCAGTTTCGCTAAAATCCTCTTGCAAACCTCAAAAAAATAGAATATTATAATAAGCGTTGGTTAATTTATTGTCAACTATCGGCCCAATAAGCCGATTTTATAAATTTAAAAATTTAAACGGAGGAAATATTACAATGTCAGTAAAAGTGGGCATTAACGGTTTCGGCCGTATCGGCAGTCTGGCTTTCCGCGCCGCTGTTGAAAACGATAACGTAGAAGTAGTGGGCATCAACGATCCCTTCATAGCACTGGATTATATGGGCTATATGCTCAAGTATGATACCGTCCATGGCCGTTTTAAGGGCACCATAGACGTACAGGGAGACAAGCTGG
Organism: Clostridiales bacterium; assembly: GCA_004557245.1. Taxonomy (GTDB): domain Bacteria; phylum Bacillota; class Clostridia; order Christensenellales; family CAG-138; genus SFEL01. Next base: position 6,772 of record SFEL01000022.1, read on the forward strand.
TGGTAAACGGCAAGTCCATTTCCGTATACTCCTGCATGAACGCGGCGGATATCCCCTGGACCGAGTGCGGCGCAGAGTATATCCTTGAGTGCAGCGGTATCAACACCACCATCGAGCGCGCTTCCGAGCACCTGAAGGCAGGCGCGAAGAAGGTCGTCATCTCCGCCCCCAGCAAGGACGCCCCCATGTTCGTAATGGGCGTAAACCATGACACCTACACCAAGGACATGACGGTTGTTTCCAACGCATCCTGCACCACCAACTGTCTGGCTCCTCTTGCCAAGGTAATCAACGACAACTTCGGCATCGTAGAGGGCCTCATGACTACCGTTCATTCTATCACCGCCACCCAGAAGACCGTAGACGGCGCCTCCAAGAAGGATTGGCGCGGCGGCCGTGCGGCGGCACACAATATTATCCCCAGCTCCACCGGCGCTGCCAAGGCCGTGGGCAAGGTCATTCCTGCCCTCAACGGCAAGCTCACCGGCATGTCCATGCGCGTACCTACTCCCGACGTATCCGTTGTAGACCTTACCTGCCGCCTGGAGAAGGCCGCTACCTACGATGAGATCAAGGCCGCCATGAAGGCTGCTTCCGAGAGCGACCGTTTCAAGGGCATCATAGATTACACCGAGGACAAGGTAGTATCCTCCGACTTCTATCATGATCCCCATACCTGCATCTTCGATGCAGACGCAGGCATTGCCCTGAACGACCACTTCGTAAAGCTGGTTGCCTGGTACGACAACGAGTGGGGTTATTCCAACAAGCTGGTCAACCTCTGCGAGCACATGGCCGAGGTAGACGCAAAGTAACCTCAAATAAATTTGCCCCCACGATTTAGGCGGTGAACCGCCGATGAATACCCCCTGCCCATGCGGACAGGGGATATTTTTTCGCCGGGGCTTTTATGTGTTTAGACCTTTTGCTATAATAACTATAGAAAGATACTTTTAAGTTTTGGTTCTTAAAAATAATATTTTATTGGAGCATACTTATATGGATATCAAACAGCTTGAGGCGTTTTGCATGGTGGTAAGGCAAGGCAGCTTTTCCAAGGCGGCAAGGGTGCTGGGGGTATCCCAGCCCACCGTGAGCGCACATATTTCCACCCTCGAAAAGGAATTGGGGTGCGAGCTGCTCATACGCACCAGCAAGAGCATACTGCCTACGGATAAGGGAGCGACGCTTTTAGGCTACGCACAGGGCATAATGAGTCTCAGACAGAAGGCGCTGGAGGAACTTTCAAGGGAGGATTCACGCTATACGGGCAGCATCACCATAGCGGCCTCATCTGTGCCTGCACAGTACTGCCTGCCGGAGCTGCTCTCGGAATTCAGCCGGGAGTATCCGGGAGTATCCTACCAGCTGCACAACACCAACAGCCTGCAGGCTGTGGAGGAGGTAAGGCGCGGCAAGGCGGATATAGCCCTTACGGGCGCCAGAGTGGAGAACACCAATTGCGAGTTTACCAGCTTTCTGAAGGACGAGCTGGTGATAATAACCGCAAATAGCGAGCACTTCAGGGGGTTCAACGGCAACTTCCCGCGGGAGCTTCTGAAAAAGGAGCCTTTCATCGCCAGGGAACTGGGCAGCGGCACCAGAATGGAATACGAGCAGCTGCTGCGCAGCGAGGGCATAGAACCGGGTGAGCTCAATACCGTTGCCGAAATGAACTACAGTGAGGCGGTCAAGAAGTCCGTGGCGGGGGGACTGGGAATAGCTATAATCAGCATACACGCCATAAGCGATGAGCTTTCATCAGGAAGGCTGCTGTGCTTTAATCTGGGAGATAAGGCCATGCAGCGGGACCTGTATCTGGTTATACGGAGAAATCGCTCAGAAATGTCCACGGCGGCGCTGTTTTCGTCCTTTGTGCTCAGGCATTACAGCGTAGAAAAAGATTAAAGGCAAACAAAAAAGACGGCATGCGCCGCCTTTTCAGTCTGTCGAACAACCACGGGGTTGATAAGGGGCCGCGGCCCCTTATGTTCAATCCGGCTCTGACGACATGTGCGTCAGAACGGATGAAAACCCAGAGGTTTTCGTACTTTGCGGGTTTTGCCGCCCGGAGGCCCGCCGCAGCGGGTCAGTTCCGGCCCGTTTCCCGGCTAAAAGACGGCACGCACCGTCTTTTCTATTATCGTCAGTCGCCCAGGGGCTTTATCTTGTTCTGGTATATCCTGTAGAGGTTTATGCCGACAAAGGTTATGGAGCCAAGCTCAGATATGGGGAAGGCGTACCATACGGCAGACAGGCCAACAGTGCGGGAGAGTATGAAGGCCACTGGCAGAAGTATCGCAAGCTGGCGAAGGGCGGATGAAAAGAAGGAAAGCCTGCCGTCGCCTATTGCCTGAAACAGGGAGGAGCCCATTATGCACAGAGCTGCGAAGGGGAACGAGTAGCTGATGATCTTAAGGGCGGGAACGCCTATGGCCATCATCTCGTCGGACGCGTCAAACAGCCGCAGCATAAAGTCGGAATGGAGCTGGAATATCAGCATGCCAAGGCACATTATGCTGAAAGCATATATGCAGCCGTATTTCAGTGCTTCCATTATGCGCTTCCTGTTGCGCGCACCGTAATTGTAGCCCATTATGGGCATGGTGCCGGAGTTCAGGCCGAATACCGGCATGAAAACGAAGGACTGGAGCTTGAAATAGATGCCGAATACGCTTACAGCGGTAGAGGAGAAGGCTATCAGTATCTTGTTCATGCCAAGGGTCATTATGGAGCCCACCATCTGAAGGAATATGCTTGGCACGCCTACCTCGTATATGCCGGCTATACTCTGCTTATTCGGCCTGAAGTTCCTGAAGTTTATTTTTACCAGACAGGACTTGAGGCTTAGCATGAGCAGACCCAGCAGCATGCCCACCAGCTGCCCGCCCACTGTGGCTATGGCAGCGCCGGCAATACCCAGCTTTGGGAAGCCGTACTGGCCGAATATGAGTATGGGGTCGAAAACTATGTTGAATACCGCGCCAACGAGCTGTACGAACATGGACTTCATGGTGCTGCCCGTGGCTTGCAGCAGCTTTTCACACATCACCTGAACCACCACGAATATGGCGGGAATACCTACCCATGAAAGATAGGTTATGGCATATTCGGTTATCTCCGCGTCCGCATGGAACAGATATATCATGGGACGGTGGAGCAGACCGAAAAGCACCGCGAAAACCACGCCTCCGCAAATGGCCAGAAACATGGCGTTGGTAGCGGCGGTATCCGCTTCTCCCTGACGCTTTTCGCCGAGACGGCGTGCCACGAGGGAGTTTGCGCCTATGGCGGTGCCCACGGTAATGGCATTTATCAGCATCTGGTACGGGAACACCAGCGACACGGCGGTAAGGGCGCTTTCACTTATGCGGGAAACGTAAATGCTGTCAACAACGTTGTAGGTAGCCAGCACCAGCATGGATACCATCATGGGAAGTGACATTTTGATTATGAGGCTTCTTATTGGCAGATAGCCCATCTTGTTTTCGGCGTGTGTGCTTTCCATTTTTTTGACCGTAATTAAAACTATATAACTGTTATATAATTATCCCTTCGTTAATAATAGAAAATACTTTTTGCATTAAAAAGGACCCATGGCGGCATGGGCCCTTTTGTTGCTTGTTTAAGCGCCAAAGATTACTCTTCGGCAGGAGCGCCAACGGGGCAGACGGAAGCGCAGGCGCCGCAGCTGATGCAGGTACCGGCGTCGATCTCGTAATGATCAGCACCCTGGGAAATAGCGCCAACGGGGCAGCCGGACTCGCAGGAGCCGCAGCTGATGCACTCATCAGAAATTACGTATGCCATTAATGATTACCTCCACAGAATTTTTCATGTATATTGTAACATGAATATTTTTATTGTCAACAGATTAAAGCCCATTAACCAGACATTACCTGTTGTTGTCTTTCATGCGGCGCTCCATCATGTCCGCCTTTTCCTCGCTGAGAAGCTCGGCCAGCTCCTCAGGCTCTGCATCCATCATAATCTGCCGTTCTACCTCGGCCTCTACGTCGATATCCTGAGCCTGCTTGCCTTTTCCGCCGCGGGTATAGGTGAGCTCCCGGAAAGGGTATTCCCTAACATCGATGGTGCCGTCAGGCAGCATGAGTTTGACCTTTGTCCTTTCGGATATGACGTTGTTTTCAATAACGGTTCCGGTGAGCCCTTCGGGAGTGCCGGCCTCACGGCCTACCTTGGGCATTTGCTTGCGCATGTACTCATAGCCGTCCTGTTCGTATTTCAGGCAGCACATGAGCCTGCCGCAAATGCCGGATATCTTGGTGGGGCTGAGGGAAAGGCCCTGTTCCTTGGCCATCTTTATGGATACGGGCTGGAAGTCGGGCAGGAACTGCTTGCAGCAGACGGGCCTGCCGCAGCTGCCCAGGCCGCCCAGCATCTTGGCCTCGTCCCGGACGCCTATCTGGCGCAGCTCTATGCGGGTCTTGAATACCGAGGCAAGGTCTTTCACAAGCTCCCGGAAGTCCACCCGGCCATCCGCCGTAAAGTAGAACACTATCTTTGAGCCGTTGAAAGTATATTCCACGTCCACCAGTTTCATGTCCAGGCCATGGGCCTGTATGCGCTCCATACAGGTGGCGTAGGCGTCCTTTTCCTTGGCGCGGTAGCTGTCCCGCATCTCTCGGTCCCGGTCGGTGGCCACGCGGATAACCTCCTTGAGAGGCTGTATTACCTGATCGTCGGGTACGTCGTGAATGCCTACCATCACGTCGCCGTACTCGGTGCCTCGGGCAGTCTCTACTATGACGCCATCGCCGGCGTTTATCTCAAGCTCGCCGGGGGAAAAGTAGTAAAGCCTGCTTCCGCCCCTGAATTTTACACTGATAACAGTTGTCATTTATTAAAGCTCCTCTGTGATTTCGGTAAAAAGTCTCGTAAAGGTGCCGGCTGCCGGCGCGTTGGTGCTGAGCCTGTCCATGGCGTTCGCCAACGATTCTATGATACAGTTTATCCGCCCGGTTGTAAAGCGCGGCGCCATGGAAGAAATATCCTCAGCCCTGTCTGCATTCTGATCTATGCGGCCCAGCGTCCTGTATGTGAGCATGTCCCGCATATATGAGAGCATGAAGTGGGCGCCATCTATGGAGGCGACGGCGTTGAGCCTGTCGAAGGGCAGCTCTCCCCGGAGCAACGCTGCCATGACCTCCTGCGCTGTACCCCGCAGGCTGCGGTAGTCCTCGTCCTGATAAAGCTTCAGTGAGCTCTGCACTGTTCCGCCCATCCTGGCGAAGCGCATAGCATCATTCTTGGTAAGGCCAATGGACATGAGCTCCCTGGCTATGTCGTCATACATGGGCAGCCCGCAAAGCACTGTAGCGCAACGTGAAAGTATGGTGGGCAGTATGCCCGCGTCGTTGCCGGTAAGCAGGAACAGAACTCCATCGGGCGGCTCCTCTATGGTCTTGAGAAGCACGTTTTGGGTAGCGGGGTCTATTTCGTGGGCATTTAGGAGCAGCACAGACCTTTTTCCGCCGGAAAATGAGCTGCGGCCCAGCTCCTCGATCACTTCCTCACGAATGGTATCCTTTCGGTAGCCGGAGGGGATTATGCAGTTTCCCGTATGGGAAAGCATGGCGGCATCAGCCGCGCCTGTACAGTACAGAGCCGCGGCCCGTCTGGCTATGCCTTCGGCTATCAGCCCGTCCGGGCAGGAAATAAAACAGGCGTGGGGAATATGCCCCCGCTTTATTGCGCTAAGGAGCCGTTCCTCCGCCTGACTGATGCCTTTTGACATTACTGCGCTCTAATACTTGTAGAATTGCTCCACGTCCACAACAAATACCGTTGCACCGCCCATAGTCACCTGTACAGGGGCGGGGGAATTGTCGATATATCCGGGTACTGCGGAGGGAACAACCATGTATTCCTTTCGTGTGCTGGATTTTTCCTTGATGATATCCAGCGTCTCCTGAAGCCTGTCGGCCTCAACGCCTATCATCAGTGTGCTGTTTCCGTTATGGAGGAAGCCGCCGGTGGAAGAAATGCGCGTCACGCTTATACGGCGGTTTGTAAGCTCCCTTAAAAGGCGCTTGGAGTCATCGTTTTGCACTATCGCATATACGAGCTTCATGCTTATACCTCCCTTGCTGTGTTTATAATTATATAACGGATCGCGGCGTTTTTCAATAATTTAGCTTTATGCGGCGCTTACTGCGGCTATGATCTCCTCGATCATCTTCACGAGCTTATCGCTGGGCTTGAAGGCTATGGCCTGATACTTGCCGTCGCGCTTGAATATCAGGGTGCTGGTTCCGCTCTTTTTGCCCGTGCAGAGTACGGCGGCCTTCTTAACGGCGCTTTGCAGAGCCTCGGGATCATCGCCTATTACGCCTATGCAGGCAGCCGTTCCGGCGCCGGTCACTATGGCCTGCATCTCGCCGGGGGCAACGGTATCCACTATCCTGCCCTTACCGCCGCTGAACTGCTCGAATACCAGCGTGCCGAGAGGGTAGGGGTTCCTGCGCTGATTGCCGTACTGGTCAAGGTCGCCTTCCTCGGACTCCATGTTGAACAGGGTATAGCGATAGGAGCAGAGCCGCTTTTTGTATATCATCAGGCATATGAGTATGAGCCCTATGAATAGGGGTATCTGCAAAATGCCGCCGTGGGGTATGGAGTTTACGGCGTTCATGAGCATTCTTGCGAATATGACTAGGGCCAACAGCCCGAAAAACAGCAGCAGATCCTGCTTCTTTGTGGCGTTGCCGCCATTGGTTTCCTGATACATTATTATTGCCTCCGCTTTAAGCTTTAGTATTGTAAACTTTAATATGCCGTACCGAATACCACAGGCCGAAGCACATCACCAACAGCAGAGGCAGCATTGGCAGACCGTCGCCGAAGGCGGGGAGTATGAAGCTGCCGGTGATGTTGAACGCTATGTGGAAAACCATGGAAGGAAGGAGAGTCCGGTACTTATCGTATATCAGCGTCAGGGCTACGCCCATCAGAAAAGCGTATATCACCCACAGAAGCTGGCCGTGCATGAGGCCGAATATCGCGCAGGATACAAGTATGGCGGCGGGCCATTTGAGCACCCTCCTCAGAGTTCCGTATATTAAGCCCCGGAAAAGCAGTTCCTCTGCTATTGGGGCAAGCACCGCCGCGGCGATGAAGTGCTCGGCGAATGTGCCGCCGCTGCTTGCAGCCACTGAATCGTTGTAGGAGCTCATTATGTGATCGGGTATGGGCAGCAGCGTAAGCAGCAGCGATACCGCTATTGAGGACGCTACGGCGCACAGCGCGCACCACATGTACTCCTTGCCGGGCAGGGGCGCGATGGCAATTATATCCCTGATACTCTGTTTTTTAAAATAGAAGGCGAGTATGACGGCGATTACCAACAGATTGTGCAGCAGCGAGATAAGCGAGGCCTTTTGGGTTAGAAAGCCGTTCATGGCGGACTGAATGTCCCCCTCTGCCCCCGCGCCGCCTACCGCTGCGAACAGCGTCATAATAAGCGCCTGTGAAATAAAATATGCCAGCAGCACTAAAAATATCTTGGCCAGAGCCCTGAGGTAATTCTTCATGCATATACATCTCCTTATTTTATTTTACCATAGAATACGCCGTGCCGTCACCCAAAAATAAAAGCGCCGCGGCTGGGCGCCCGCGGCGTAGCTGTACGTGTGGATGCCTTTAGTATTCTTCCCTGTCGGAATCTGCCTTCGAACGCTGTACAGTTCCCCTGGGATGATGGGGAGGGGCATAAACAGAGGATAGCTTCAGTGAAGTTTTTCCGGTATTGACAACATTATGCCAGGTTCCCGCAGGTATAAAAACAGCGTCTCCTTTACACATATTTTGTCGAAAATGCGGCTGCTTTTCACATCTTCCCATTTTTATTAACGCAGTTCCCTGCTCCACTTTGATAAATTGATCCGTGTCCTCGTGAACCTCCGGACCGATCTCTCCACACGGGGGGATGCACATAAGCGTCATCTGCAAATGGCACCCTGTCCAAAGGGCGACACGGAAAGCTTCATTTTGTACTGCCAGCTGTTGGATATTTGCAGCATATGGATCCGGCCCGTTATCCGTTTGACACGCACGATGACTAAAATTCATTAAAAGGCCTCCTTATTTTTGACTTTACCGGTTAAAAAAATGCCATTCCTTTATTTCCGCAGTTCTTTGAGCGGCAATGGGCATTTCCGCTGCGGCATCGGAGCAATCACATTTTGTCTCTGAAACGGTACCGCATTGAACGACCGCCGTACCGGTTTCGATAACGGCGCCGAATGAGATCGGAATTTCAACACACAGGCTTTGTGTGATGGTAAATGAGCAAAAAGCCTGGCTGCCGGAACACTGGGTTCCCGATTTTACCACCGGATCGCCACAGCAGGTTGCCTTGGCTGTTCCGGGTTTTGCAAACGGGGTGACCTTTACAGGCACACAGACCGTTTCCTTCTGATAGAAAACCGATTCGCACGGTTCATTTCCTCCGCACGCGGGACCGCATATGGATAATCCCGTTGCCGTCGTCCCGCCGCCGTACAGGCAAATATTCATGGGCCCGATATTATAAGGGGTATTGAGGGAAAAGCAGACGTGCATGGTCCCCGTCAGCTTATCCAGCGGAAAATCAAACTTCAGCCCTGTGCATCCCGTAGGATTATCCGGATTCTCAGCGGTTTTTATTTCTACATTGTCTCCCCATACTACTGTTTGAGGCTCGCCGTTTACTGAAACCGAGATTTCAGCAATGTCATCTGGAGTAATGGTATTGCAGATGCCAAACAGAAAATGGCTTAAATCCGCGTATTGCGATGTGTCCTGCCCTACGGCGGTAATGTCATAACAGAATTTCTGGTCTTCTGCTTCAGAAGGGTAAAGTATGGAGTCATCCATATTCAAAGAAAATACAAACGGCAGAATTCGTTCGCCGGTAATGGTTGAATAATCAACTTGGTAATTACATGTTGAGTTTGTTACCATAACAGGCTCCTTTCTGGTTATTAGTCTCTATACATAATATGTAAAAAAACGCATCGCGTGAAAAATGGCGTATTTGCCCTGATAATTCAGTGTATAAAAAAAGAGCCGCCCGTTTGTGAAGCGACTCGTAAAAGTTTGGCCGGCGGGCGTAATGGAACACGTCCCCGGCGGGGGTGACGACTACGTTGTCGAAGCCCAGGGCACAGTGTGCAAAGACGGGCTTGCCCTTATCGTTAAAGCCTATGCAGATGCCGACGTGATTGCCCTTATTGGTGGGGTAGGCGTTCTGGAAAACGATATCGCCTACGCGGAGCTCCTTCCAGCTTATTTCGGCGCTGTTTTCCCATTGGGCCCACGTGCCAAGGCCTACTTCGTTTTTCAGCTCCTCGTTGGTGAGCCCCTGCTGGAGGAAGCACCAGGCTACGAAGCCTGAACAGTCAAGGCCGTAGGGGCGTATTTCGCCGGTGGTACTGCTGCCGCTGCTCTGCACCTCGGTCATCTCGCCCCACTTGGGGTCGGGGCCCTGAGAGTAGCTCTTGCCGCCCCAGAAGTAGTGTACCTTGCCCACGAGGGAAAGGGCGGACTGGGCCACGCTGAGCCTTGCAGGATCTGTTTCGGCGGCCTCGCCCTTTAGCCGGGCTATATCTATTTCGTCGGCGGTCAGCGGCACGTACTCCGCCCTGAGGCGGGCCTTGTGTATGGCCTTTACGGCGAATATGGCACCGACTGTGACTATTGCGGCCAGCAGCAGCGCAAGGGCCGTTTTGAGGGCCTTTTTCGCGGCGCGCCGCCTTTTCCTTATATGCTTAGCTTTTGTTTCCATAGTACCATGATAAACAATACCGCCCTGATAATCAAGGCGGCAAAGGTTAAGGTTTAGTTAATATTATTGGGGCTTTTCCCTTTTCTGCTGAAAAGGGAGGAAGGAAGCTACACTTTTCCCAGTCTCTTCTTCATGGTCTTTTCCACCGCGTTGAGTATATTCTCGTAACCGGTGCAGCGGCAGAGGTGGCCTGAGAGCAGCTTTCGCAGCTCTTCCCGGGTGTATTCCTTGCCGGATTCCAGGATCTCCACGGCGGTCATTATGAAGCCGGGGGTGCAGAAGCCGCACTGCACGGCAGTCTCTTCCATAAAGGCCTGCTGAATGTCCGAAAGCTCTCCGTCCGGGCCAAGGAGGCCCTCAAGGGTGCGGATATGCTTGCCCTCGGCCCATACGGCCAGGTAAATACAGCTATTGAAGCATTCGCCGTCTATGAGCACGTTGCAGGCGCCGCACTCGCCTACCTCGCAGCCCTTCTTGACGGAGGTAAGGTGGTAGTCATTGCGGAGCATGTCGGTCAGGGAAGCCCGGACGTCTACCATCTTTTCTACATCCTTGCCGTTTATGTTGCAGTGAATAAGCTTATACTGTGCCATTACAGCTCACCTCCCGCGAGAATTATGGATTCTGTCATGCAGCGCTTGGCAGTCTCTACGGCGATATGCTGGCGGAAGGCCTTGCTGGCGCGCCAGGAATCCCGTGGATTGATGTCGTCGAGAACTGTGCGTGCGAATGTCTCTACGGTCTCCATGGATACGGGCTGACCGTTGGCGGCGGCCTCGGCCTTTTCGGCGCGCATGGGTACCGGGCCTGCCACGCCGTAGGCTATGCGGGCGCGCTCGATGGTCTTTTTATCCGGAGAGAGGCGGACGTTCACGCTGCACCCGAGGGTGGCTATATCCATGGCGTTGCGCATGGAGTATTTGATGTAGTGGCCGTAGGTGTTCTCATAGCTGGCCTTGGGTATTATTATGGCGGTCTGTATCTCGTCCGGACGTATGTCCACAAGGCCGGCCTTTATGTAGAAGTCGCGTATGGGCAGCAGGCGCTTGCCCTCGCTGCCTGTGAGCTCGACTATGGCCTCCCACGCGTGGAGGGTGGAGGCGGAGTCTGCGGAGGTAACGCCGTTGCAGGTGTTGCCGCCTATGGTGCCTATGTTGCGTATCTGCGGGCCGCCTACCATGTCCACCGCCTGACCCAGCACGTTTATGTATTTCTGGATAATGGGATCCCGGGTTATGTGGGAGAAGCTGGTAAGGGAGCCTATGCGGATGCTGTCGTTTTCGTCAATGGATACGCCCCTCAGCTCGTCAAGGCCGTATATGGAGATGAGCTCCTTGCCGGCACGTTTGCCCTCGCGCATCTGCACGAGAACGTCGCTGCCGCCGGCTATTATCTGTGCCTCGGGGTGTTCGAGGCGAAGCTCCACGGCGTTCTGAACGGAGGAAGCCTCATACAGCGCTTTAAGATCGTACATGTTATTTTTCCTCCTTTGTCCATTCGTCCTTTATAAGCCCGGCACGGCTGAATTCCGCGAACAGCACATGGGGGGTTATGGGGATGGTATTTATGGCTACGCCAGTTGCGTTATATATGGCGTTGCGTATGGCGGGGGCCCCGGAGCAGGCGGGGGGCTCGCCGAGGGCCTTTGTGCCGAAGGGGCTGGTAGGCTCGGGATTCTGGATGAACTCTGCCCGAAGGTCAGGGTGATCCATGAAGGTGGAAAGCTTGTAGTCCAGGAGGTTATTGTTCAGCGGCCTGCCGGTCTTGGGATCGAAGAGCATCTGCTCGGAAAGGCCAAAGCCTATTGCCATGCTCATGCCGCCGTGTACTTGTGCCTCGGCCAATGCGGGGTTGATGAGCCTGCCGCAGTCGTGTACGTTTATCATGTCCACCAGCTTTACCTTGCACAGGGGAATGTCTACCTCCACCTCTGCAAAGGTGCAGCCGAAGGAGTAGGCGTTATTGCGTATGGTGTAGGTCGACTCGGCTGTGATGTGCTCGCTGTGTACGGGGTTGTACTGGGCGGTCATTGCCAGCTCGGACAGGCTCATGAGCACCCGCCCGTCAGGTACGCGCACAATGTTTCCGTTCACTATATCCATGTTTTGTATGGGCTGCCGCGTTACCTCGCAGGCGTATTCCAGTATCTTTTTGCGGAGCAGGTCGCCTGTCTGGCGTATGGAGAAGCCTGCAACGTAGGTCTGGCGGGAGGCGTAGGCGCCCAGGCCGGTGGGGGTGATATCGGTATCCTGGCAGCTCACCACATGGACGTCCCTGTAGCTCCTGAGGCCTATGACCTCGGCCGTCATCTGGGCGTAAGCGGTGTCCGCGCCCTGGCCTATCTCCGTCTCGCCGCACTGCATGGTTACGGAGCCGTCAAGGTTGAGCTGCATGCGGTTGGAGCTGGTCTCGAGAGATATTGGGTATACGGCGGTGTTGTACCAGAAGGCGGCAAGGCCTATGCCCCGGCGGACAGGGCCGGTATCCTTGGCGTATTCTGCCACCTTGCGGCGGTAGTCGATGGCTTCCGCGCCCTTTTCAAGGCACATGCGGAAGGAATCGTAGTAGTTCTCGTTCTTGGAGAAGCCGTCCACAAAGCCCTTGGGCATTATTACCTTGTCCCTGTAATCCATGGGATCCATGCCCAGCGCCCTTGCGCACTCATCTATGTTGGAATCGTCTGCGAAGGATGCCTGGGGCATGCCGTAGCCCCTCATTGCGCCGGCCGCAGGGCGGTTGGTGAATACGGTGTATGCGTCGCCCTCGAAGTTATCGCAGGGATATATCTGAGGGAATGAGCCCATGGCCTTTGCTACTATGCTGTGTCCGTGGGAGGCGTATGCGCCCTGATTGGAGAAGCATTCTACCTTGCGGGCGGCGAGGGTGCCGTCCCCGTGCAGCCATGTTACGATATGGAAGCGTATGGCATGGCGTACCCGGTTGGATACGAAGGTCTCCTCGCGGGCGCAGTCTATGCGGACGCAGCGCCCGCCTACCTGAGTGCAGCACCATGCGCACAGAGGCTCGTAGAGGGCGTCCTGCTTGTTGCCGAAGCCGCCGCCTATGTAGGGCTTCACTATCCTAATATCCGACCAGGGGCGGCCAAGCGCCTGACCCACTACGCGGCGGATTATATGAGGTATCTGGGTGGAGGAGACCACGGTAAGCCTGCCGTTCTCCTCATATGCAAAGCAGCCGTGGTTCTCTATGTGGCAGTGCTGTACGGTGGGCGTCTCATACCAGCCCTCGACCTTGATAAGGCCGGGCTCCTTTATAGCCTCGGCGTAGTTGCCCTTTTGAATGGATGTGTGCTTGAGTATGTTGTTGGGGTAGTTATCGTGGAGCTGTGGGGCGCCGTCCTTCATGGCCTCCTGAACGTCAAGCACGAAGGGGAGCTCCTCGTATTCCACCTTCAGGGCGCGGACGCCCTGATTGGCGGCGACCTCATTCTCGGCTATGACCACGGCAACGTCGTCGCCGTAGTAGCGCACGTGGCGGTTAAGCAAATGCCTGTCCTTTACGTCCTGATGGCTGGGGTCCATGCTCCAGGGATGGCCGGCGGTGGGAAAGGGCATATCCGGCACGTCGAAGCAGGTGAGCACCTTTACGACGCCGGGTATTTTCTCCGCACAGGAGGTATCTATATTCTTTACGAAGCCGTGGGCGATGGTGGAGTGCTTTATGCGCACATACAGCGCGTCGCCCGGCATACGGTCCTCGTAGTATTTGGTGCGGCCGGTCACCTTGTCGAAGGCGTCCACGCGCACCTCACTCCTGCCGACCAGGTACTCGGCCTGAACGGAATAATTATCCTTATTCATTACTTGTCCTCCTTATCATTAAAGCTGAGGGATCAAACTTCTATAAACTTAAAGCTGGCTGAGTCAAACAGTCCCTTATCCGTAAGGCGTATGGCGGGTATAACGGGGAGCGCCAGGAAGGAGAGGGCCACAAGCGGGTCGCTCTTCTTGTCTACGCCAATGTATGCTGCGGCGTCCAGGAGGGCGCGCTGTATCTCAAGCACGCTGTCAACAGGCGCGTCAGTCATAAGACCGGCTATGGGAAGGGGCAGGCGGGCCAGGACTATGCCGTGGCTCACCACGCAGAAGCCGCCGCCGCATTCCCTGAGGGACTCGGCCGCAAGCAGCATGTCGTCGTCGTTATCGCCTACCATGACCAGATTGTGTGAATCGTGGGCCACGGTGGAGGCTATGGCGCCGCCGTGAATATTGAAGCCCTGAACTATGCCGAGGCCTATGTTGCCCAGGGCGTGGTGGCGCTCTATAACTGCCAGCTTGTTGAGGCCGTTACCGGATACGAAGTTGCCCTCAGCATCGCGGCAGACGGGCAGGTCCCTGCGCTCTGTGACCAGCTGGCCCTCTATCTGGCATATTACCGGCATAATATCCTTGGCGGGGAGCTTAAGGCCGTCCTTTGAAATGGGGGCCATGTTCATGCTGGTATATACCGCCTGAGGTATTATGGGCATGGGGGTGGGCTTGCCGTCGTAGGGTTTACCGAAGCGGGTGAATACTTTTAGCACCTTGAAGTCCTTCAGGTCTTCAAAGAGCACCATGTCGCCCTTGTAGCCGGGGGCTATGGCGCCTATGTTGCGGAGGCCATAGGCGCGGGCCGCATTGTAGCTGGCCATCTTTACCGCCTGTACGGGGTCTATGCCGCACTTTACGGCCATGCGGGCTATGCAGTTTATGTGGCCCTCACGGCGAATGTTCTCGATGTGCTTGTCGTCCGTGCAGAACATCATGTTGTCCGTTGGCAGACCGTGCTTTACTATCTCGGTTATGAGTTCCTCCATGCCGTTGGCGGCGGAGCCCACCCTGAGGAGTATTCTCATGCCGGTGCGGAGCTTTTCCACGACCTCATCATAATTGCTGCATTCGTGATCTGTGGATGGGCCGGCTACTCTGTATGCGTTGAGGGCGCGGCCGGAAAGCAGAGGCGCGTGGCCGTCTATGGGCCGTCCGTCAAAGAGACGAAGCTTATCCATCATGTCCTTTGAGCAGTTTATGGTGGATACGGCGTCCATTACCTCGCCAAGGCCGAGCATACGGCTCTTGCGCATGAACTGCTCCATATCCTCGGCGGTGATTGCAGCGCCGGAGTTTTCGAATGGGGTGGCCGGCACGCAGGAGGGCATCATGAACATCACTCTCAGCGGCAGATCGTCAGACAGTTTGTATATGGCCCGCACGCCCGCCACGCCGCAGACGTTGGCGATCTCGTGAGGGTCGGCGATTATGGTGGTGGTGCCGTGGGGCATTATCACACGGGAGAAGGAATCCGGTATGACCATACTGCTCTCTATGTGTACGTGGGCGTCTATGAAGCCGGGGCAGAGGTACGCGCCGCCCGCGTCTATCTCTTCCCTGGCGGCGAAGCCCTTGCCCACGCCTATAATGGTATCCTCCGAGAGGGCGACGTCGCCTTCCAGTATTTCGTTTGTAAATACATTAACTACCCTGGCATTCTTTACCACAAGCGTTGCCTCGCCCTTAAGGGCCGCAGTGATAAGTTCGGACTGTTTCATCGGTTTCCTCCATTCTTGATTTTAAATGCCGTTGATACGCCAACATGGGCGCCATAGACGCCCGAACAAAAACATTAAGGTTTAAACAAAGTTTGTTAGATAATTGTTTATTGCAGTATAGCACAATCGGGCCTATCAGAAAAGCCCTTTTTTACAGTAAACTATACCATATAAAACAAAAAAATAAATAGGATTTTTTTAAAGTTCGCGTTGCTGTTATTGATTTTTCTTCTTTGGGATGATAATATAAAATCAATAAGAGAGTGTTCATATAGTCCCGTGATTTCTATCGGACGGGAGTTTCTACGGGCCACCGCAATGGCCTGCTATGAGCGCCGAGCGTACAGCATACTGTACAGCCGGGCGCTTTTTGTTTTTATGAATCAATAGCCTATACCATGCAGGAGGAAAAGGGCAATGCGCATACTCATCAAGAACGGAACCATAGTAAACGCAAATGGCAGGGAGCGTAAGGATATACTCACCGACGGCGACAGGATAATCGCCATAGGCGGCAATCTTGACGCTGCGGGCGCGGAAGTGATAGACGCTGCGGGCTGCTACGTCATGCCCGGCTTCATAGACACCCATACCCACTTTGACCTTGATGTCGGGCTCTGCGTTACGGCGGATAACTTCAGGACGGGCACCCGGGCTGCGGCGCTGGGCGGCACCACCTGCGTGCTGGACTTCGCAACTCAGGACAGGGACGGCACGCTGAAGCAGGCACTTGAGACATGGCACAAAAAGGCCGAGGGCAGCAGCTGCAATTACGGCTTCCATATGGCCATAGCCCGCTGGGACGCCGAGACCGAAAAAGAGATGGACTACATGAGCAACAACGGCGTCACTTCATATAAGATGTACATGGTGTATGACGGCCTCAAGGTGGACGACGGCCAGATATATGCCGCCCTCAAGACCGCCCGCGATCACGACGCCCTCATAGGCATACACTGCGAGAACTGGGAAGTGCTGCTTCGCCGCATTGAGGAGCTGAAGGAGCAGGGCGTGACCCAACCCTGGGGCCACCCGGTTTCCCGCCCCGCAGAGGTGGAGGCTGAGGCCGTCGCGCGGTATATGCGCATAGCCCAGCTTGCGGGCACCCCTGCGTATGTAGTGCACCTTTCAACCGAGGAGGGCCTTATCGAGGCCCAGCGGGCGAGGGCGAGGGGACAGGAGGTATACCTTGAGACCTGCCCCCAGTACCTGCTTCTCACGGACGACAGGTATAGGGATCCCGACGGAGTGAAGTTCATAATGAGCCCTCCTCTCCGCAAGGATACCGATCGCGAGCGGCTGTGGCAGGGCCTTAAGGAGGGCGAGCTGGATACCATAGGCACAGACCACTGCTCATTCACCATGGAGCAGAAGATGATGGGAGGCGGCAGGTTCTTCAAGACCCCCAACGGCGGCGCGGGCGTTCAGCACAGGGGCCAGCTCATATACACCTACGGCGTGTGCGAGGGCAGGCTCACCCTTGAGGATATGGTAAAGTACCTTTCCTACAACCCATCAAGGCTTTTCGGCATGCCGGACCGGGGCGAGATAGCCGAGGAAAAAGCGGCGGATATAGTTATATGGGATCCCTCCGTATCCGGTACCATAACCGATACCAACCACGACTACAACTGCGACAATTCGGTCTTTGCGGGCTTTGACGTAAAGGGCGCTGCCCGCCACGTTATTATAAACGGCGAGCATATTGTTGAGAACGGCAGCATAAAGCTTGAAGGCCGGGGCAGATACATAAGCCGTACCGGTTATATGAAGTTAAGATGAAGCGCACCAGAATAGGCTGCGTGCTTATGGCGGCCGGCAACTCCACCCGCTTCGGAGGAAACAAGCTGCTTACGGATTTCTTCGGCAAGACGCTCATAGAGCGGGCCATGGAGGCAATACCCCGGGATAAGCTTTGCCGGGCAGCGGTGGTGAGCCAGTATGACGAGGCGCTGTCCATGGCGCTGGACTTTGACTTTCTGACGGTAAGGAACGACAGGCCGGAGGATGGCGTCAGCCGCACCATACGGCTTGGCCTCGATGCATTGGGCGACGTGGACGCCGCCCTGTTCATGGTGGCGGATCAGCCCTGCCTGAGCCGGTGGAGCGCGGAGAGCCTTGTGAGCTTTTATTTAAAGGAGCCGGACAAGATAGCCGCCATGGCATACGGCGCCCGCCGGGGAAACCCGGTAATATTCCCCAAGGATATGTTTATAGAACTGCGCGACCTTACAGGCGACACGGGTGGCAGCGCGGTTATATGTAAAAACCAGGATAAGCTCAGGCTTTACCAGGTGGAAGACGAGCTGGAGCTGTTCGATGCGGACAGGGCCTCCGAGCTGGAAAGGCTGAAGCGGGAAAAGGAGAGAACCATATGAACGAGAGGCTGGAGGCCATAAAGGGCAATATAATATACGCCGAAACGCCGGGTGAGCTTACCGTAATGCCCGATAGCTGGATAGTCACGGAAGGCGGCATTATTCGGGGAATATTCAGCGAGCTGCCGGAAAGGTATGCGGCAGCGGAGGTGACGGACTACGGCGATATGATAATCACCCCGTCCTTTACCGACCTGCACCTGCACGCACCCCAGTACCCTATGCTGGGCCTCGGCATGGACCTTGAGCTTCTCGGCTGGCTGAACAAATACGCATTCCCTACGGAGGCCATGTTCAGTGACGCCGGCTACGCCCGCAGGGTATATTCAAAGCTGGCCCATGCTCTTATAGAGAGGGGCACCACGCGGGTATGCATATTCTCAAGCCTGCACAGGGAAGCGACCAATATACTTATGGACGAACTGGAAAAGGCGGGAGTCACCGGCTATGCGGGCAAGGTGAACATGGACCGCAACGGTTCGGAGGAGCTTATAGAGACTACGGAGGAATCTGTGGCCGAAACGAGGCTCTTTATAGAGGAGAATAAAGGCAGAAAGCTCATAAAACCCATACTCACCCCGAGATTTACCCCTTCATGCACGAATGAGCTAATGGAGGAGCTTGGGAAAATAGCTGCTGAGTATCCGGATATCCCGGTACAGTCCCACCTTTCCGAAAATACCGACGAGATGAAGTGGGTAAAGGAGCTGCATCCGGACTGCGCCCAGTACTGGGAGACATACGACAAATACGGCCTTTGGAAAAACCGCACGGTGATGGCTCACTGCGTGTATTCAGACGAGCGGGAGCGGGCCGCCATTAAGAAGGCCGGCGTGTGGGCGGTTCATTGCCCCGATTCCAACACCTGCATAGCAAGCGGAATAGCCCCCGTAAGGACAATGCTGAAGGAGGGCGTAAAGGTGGCCATGGGGTCAGACATAGCTGGCGGAGCAAAGCTGTCCATGCTGGACGTGGCCACGGAGGCGATACGGGTCTCCAAGATGCGCTGGCTGTTTGGCGGAAAGCGGGATGAGGAGCGGTTTTTGACCGTTGCGGAGGCCTTCTATCTCATCACCGGAGCGGGGCAGGAGTACTTCGGAGCACGACCCGGCTTCGGCATAGGCGACAGGCTCCATGCGGTGGTGTTCGATGACCGTGGGATGGCCGACAATCCCAGGATGAATCTTTCCGAGCGGCTTGAGAGGATAATCTACCTCGGTGAACGGCAGGATATAAAGGCCGTATACAGCGAGGGCATAAGGAGGATATGATGGGGAGCCTGCTTATAAAAAACATACATTCACTTGTGACCTGCAACGGGGAGGACAGGATACTGCACGGTGCGGACGTGTACTGCGAGGACGGCTTTATCAGGGCTATCGGCCGCGGTATTGACAGTAAAGCGGACATTACTGTCGATGGCAGCCATATGCTTTGCTATCCCGGCCTTGTAAACACACATCATCATCTGTACCAGCAGTTTTCCCGCAACCTCCCCGAAGTGCAGGGCTTTGAGCTGTTTGACTGGCTCAGGTACCTGTACGATATTTGGAAAAATATAGACGAGGAGCTTATAACCCTCTCGTCGCTGACAGGAATGGGAGAGCTGATGAAAAACGGCTGCACCACCTGCTTTGACCACCACTACGTGTTCCCAAGGGACGGTGGGGACCTTATAGCCGCCCAGTTCGAGGCTGCGGGCCTTATAGGAATGCGTATGCATGCCTCCCGGGGCAGCATGGACCTTTCCAAAAAGGATGGCGGCCTGCCTCCGGACAGCGTGGTACAGACCATAGACGAGATAATGAAGGACAGCGTCAGGCTCATAGAAAAGTACCACGATCCTTCAAAGGGCTCAATGCGGCAGATAGCCCTCGCCCCCTGCTCGCCCTTCTCGGTATCGGGAGAGCTGCTCAGGGAGAGCGCCGTGCTTGCCAGACAGTA
The DNA here is from genome assembly GCA_004557245.1 of Clostridiales bacterium. Lineage (GTDB taxonomy): Bacteria > Bacillota > Clostridia > Christensenellales > CAG-138 > SFEL01. The sequence continues at coordinate 26,429 of SFEL01000022.1, forward strand.
CGGCGTGCGGCTGCACACCCATCTCTGCGAGACTAAGGACGAGGAAAACTATACCCTCGAAAGATGCGGCATGCGACCGTATGCATATATGGAGTCTTTGGGCTGGACAGGCCCCGACGTATGGTACGCCCACGGCATACACTTCAATTCGGACGAATTGAAGGCGCTGGCGGATACGGGCACAGGCGTAGCCCACTGTCCCATATCCAATATGAAGCTGTCAAGCGGCATAGCCCGCATACCGGAGATGCTGAAGCTGGGAGTTACCGTTGGCCTCGGGGTGGACGGCAGCGCCAGCAACGACGGCAGCAGCCTGCTTGAGGAGATGCGCGTAGCGTACCTGCTGCACAGGCTAAACTCCGGAGCCGCCGCCCCCACAGGCTACGACATACTCAAGATGGCCACTGTGGGCAGCGCAAAGCTCCTTGGCCGGGATGACATAGGCAGCATAGAGGAAGGCAAGTGCGCGGATATGTTCATGATAGACAGCCGCCGCATAGAGCTTGCCGGGGCCTGCTACGACCCGGGCTGCGTGCTCTGCACAGTAGGCGTGCGGGGAGCCGTGGACTACACTATAGTCAACGGCAAAATAACCGTAAAGGAGGGCCGCCTTGTGAGTATAGACGAGGAAAAGCTCTCGGCCGACGCAGATAGGAAGATAAAAGATTATTTAGACAAATAAGCGCAGGATAAAATGCCCGGCGGCGAGCCGGGCATTGTTTATTGATACTATAACATAAAAACAATAACCCATGCCTGTCTATACGGCTTTTTGATATACGTATATGCCGGATACCGCATCGTACTCGGCAAAAATAGGCAGTTGTTGACGATTATTTAAAAAAATATTCAAATTTTCGTTACTGTGCTATTGTTCACGTTGTGATAGAATGATACAATAATGTAGAATTTGCACCCGTATGTGCACCTATGCGTAGGCATAACAGTCTGAGCGATAGCTTCGCTTGTGGAGGATATACGTTAAATGGGATTTTTAGAAAACAGCGATGTAGGCATTGACCTTGGCACTGCGAGCGTCCTTGTCTATGTGCGAGGCAAGGGAATAGTGCTGAGGGAGCCGTCCGTTGTTGCGGTAGAAAAGATAACCGGCAACATACTTGCAGTAGGCGAAGAAGCCCGCCGCATGATAGGCCGCACCCCCGGCAACATAATCGCCATGCGCCCGTTGCGCGACGGCGTAATATCCAACTACGACATAACCGAGCGCCTTTTGAACCACTTCCTCCGCAAGGTAGTGGGCAGAAGGATATTCTTCAAGCCCCGTGTAGTGGTCTGCGTACCCTCCGGGGTTACTGAAGTTGAAAAGCGTTCCGTAATAGACGCCACCGAAGAGGCCGGCGCACGCCATACCTATCTTATTGAGGAGCCCATAGCGGCTGCCATAGGCGCGGGCATAGATATTTCCGCCCCGCGCGGCAGCATGATACTGGATATCGGCGGCGGCACAAGCGACGTGGCCATACTTTCCCTGGGCGGCGCGGTACTGTCCGATTCCATAAAGATCGCGGGCGACAAATTTGACGACGCCATCGTTCGCTATATGAGAAAGAAGCATAATCTCCTTATAGGCGAGCGCACCGCGGAAGAGATAAAGATCCGCATCGGCTCCGCTTACCCGAGAAAGGAGCAGGTATTCATAGATGTAAAGGGCAGGAACCTTGTTTCCGGCCTTCCTCAGACATTGGTCGTAGGTTCATATGAGATGATAGACGCCCTTGAGGAGCCCCTTCAGATGATACTGGAGAGCGTAAAGGGGCTGTTTGAGCGCACGCCTCCCGAGCTGGCCAGCGATATCACCGAAAACGGCATCTGCCTTACCGGCGGCGGCGCGCTGCTTTACGGCATGGACAAGTTCATAGCAGAGCAGACAAAGGTACCCTGCTACGTGGCGGAGGATCCCATATCCTGCGTGGCCATAGGCACGGGCAAGGTACTGGAGAACATCGACGCCTTCTCCTCCGGCGCCGTATACGACTACAAGCGGGGCGAGTACTTCGATTTTCCCACACAGCAGTAATAGCAATACGGGCAAGCGGCCATGGCCGCTTGCTCTTTTTTTGTATGTTGCAGGCATAGGATAAATAAAAAAGGAGCTTTGTATGCTTGTAAACACTCCCATAGCAAACCTCTATTCAGAGCCTTCGGTTGGAGAACTGGACGACCAGATACTCTACGGAGAGGAAGCCGATGTGCTGGAGAGAAGCAATGGCTTCGCGAGGATACGCACGGAATACGGCTATGGAGGCTGGATAGAGGAAAGGCATCTTGCTATCCGGCGGTATGACGGCGCAATAATGCGGGTCGTCACTCCATTTTGCACAGTGCTGGATATACCCAAATATCAGGGCAGGACGGTGGTGACGCTGCCCCGGGGCGCTAAAGTCGAAATGACGGGTGAGGATAACAGCTTTGCCCAGGTACGGCTGATAGGCGGCGAAAAGGGCTACATACGCCGCAGCCATATAGCGGCCCTGCCGGGAAAGCTGAGGGAGGCTGAGCTGCGCCGGGCCGTGACGGAGACTGCCAAAGCATATCTCGGGGCACCATACCTCTGGGGTGGAAGATCGCCCGTGGGGATGGATTGCAGCGGCCTGTGCCACACGGCATACTGGCTCAACGGCGTGGCCATATACCGGAACTCACGCATGGCGGAGGGCTTTCCGGTGAAGGCGATAGACCCGGCCAATATGAATTCGGGCGACCTTCTCTACTTCAAGGGACATGTGGCCATGTACCTTGGCGGCGGCAAATACATTCACGCCACAGGGAGGGCCGGTGACGACAGGGTAGTTATAAACAGCCTTTTTCCGGAGGACGCCGGTTACAGGGAGGACCTGGCCAACGGCATCGTCGCCGTGGGCAGCGTATTTTGACATGGCAAACAGTGACGTTATGTTGTAAAATAGACAATATAAACAAGCATTATACGGAGGTCATTTCTATGAAGCAGTTTTCGGATTTTCCCCGTGTGTCATTGGGTATACTGCCCACTCCCCTTTACAGGCTCCCAAACATAAGCGAGGCGCTGGGCAAAAATATCTACATAAAGCGCGACGACATGACAGGCGTCGCCCTGGGCGGCAACAAGGTGCGCAAGCTGGAATTTCTAATTGCCGACGCCATGGCGCAGGGCTGCGACTATATGCTTACCACCGGAGGCGCACAGAGCAACCACGCCATGCTGACCGCCGCATGCTGTGACAGGCTGGGCTTGGGCTCCGTGCTGGTGCTCAAAAAGCGGGGCGTATGGCAGAAGCTGGGCAACCAGATAATTAACGACCTTCTGGGCGCGGACGTGCGCTTTGTGGATACCGACGACTATGCCGATGTTTATGCCGAGATGGAAATAATATGCGGCGAACTGCGGGCCAAAGGCCACAAACCCTACTGCGTGCCCGTGGGCGGCTCTGTGCCCGTAGGCTCACTGGGCTACGTCAACGCAGCAAGGGAAGCCATAGAGCAGGGGGCGGCGCTGGGCGTAAGGTTCGACGATATTATCTGCTGCACAGGCTCCGGCGGCACCCACGCGGGCATGGATCTGGGCGCAAGGATATATTCCCCCAAAACCCGCGTCACGGGCATTGCCGTGGACGACGAGAACTTCAAGCCCATAGTGCGCGACCTTGTCAACGGCACGTCGGAGCTGCTTGAGGCGGACGTACACGTTGAGGAGAGCGACATAAACGTATTCGAAAACTTCGGAGCGGGCTACGCCATACCGTCGTCATCGGGCGTTGCCGCGATGCGCATGATGGCAAGCAAGGAGGGCATAATAATCGACCCGGTATACACCGGCAAGACCTTCGCCGGTCTCATAAAGCTCAACGAGCAGGGCTATTTCGACGGCAGGGACAATATACTGTTCCTGCATTCCGGCGGCGCGGGCGGCCTGTTCGCCATAGACATAGACCATACGGAGGATTAAATGCAAATAAAAGGACGGCTGAACCGTCCTTTCAGAGTGTCAAAAAAGTGGCCGAACGCCACTTTTTTGAGTTTTACGGGTTTTGCCTTGCATAAAGCATGAGGTTCCGCCCCGGGAAACGGGCCGGAATTGACCCGCTTCGGCGGGCCTCCGGGCGGCAAAACCCGCAAAGTACGAAAACCTCCGGGTTTTCATCCGTTCTGACGCACATGTCGTCAGAGCCGGATTGAACATAAGGGGCTGCGGCCCCTTATCAACCCCGGTGATCACAACGTCGCCTGATGTGGCGTGTGCGTCCAGCCACTTGCGTATCTCCTCAAATGTGCCGAGGTAAATGGCGTTGCCGCCGCCCGCGTTTATGCCGGCTACCATGTCGCGGGCGTGTACGGTACCGTCGTCCTTTTCACGGCCGGGGTAAATATCCGGCACCAGCACCGCGGTCGCGTTGTTGAAGCAGGTAACGTGATCCGTGAACAGCGTCTTTGCCCTTGTGTAGCTGTTGCACTGGAATACGCAGTATATGTTCCTGTGGGGTATGCGGCTGGCGGCGTCCAGCGCCGCGGCGGCCTCCGCAGGGTGATGGGCATAGTCGTGGTATATCTTTATGCCATCCCTCTCGCCGTAAAACTCGAACCTGCGCTGGGTGTTGCGGAAGGCCTCCAGGCCGGAGGATACGGTGTGCATTTCCGCGCCCAGGTAAAGGGACACAGCCGCGGCCGCCATAGAGTCTATCACCGTATGGCTGCCGGGAATGTGCAGCGTTATGCGGCCCAGGTTTTCGCCCCTGAACATAAGGTCGAAGGAGGGGCAGCCGTTGCCGTCGTAGACGAGGTTTGCGGGAGTATAGTCCGCGTCCTTCATACCGTAGGATATCTTATTTCCACGGAAATCGTCGAAAAGGCGCTTTACGCGGCTGTCGTCGGTGCAGCCTATGAACACGCCGTTTTCGGGCAAGAGGCCGATAAACCTGCGGAAGGCGGCCACTATGTTGTCCATGTTTTTATAGTAGTCCAGATGGTCGTTGTCTATGTTGTTTATGAGGGCTACCGTGGGGCGGAGGGTAAGGAAGCTCTCCACGTATTCGCAGGCCTCGGTGATGAACAAATCGTGGGAGCCTATGCGGGTGCCGCCCTGGAGGAAATCCACAAAGCCGCCGATGTGTACCGTGGCATTGGCGCCGCCCTTTTCGGATATCATGGCCAGCATGGAGGTGATAGTGGTTTTGCCGTGACAGCCTGCAATTCCTACTACCTCCTTGTAGCCTTCGGTGAGCTGGCCCAGTGCAACGCTGCGCTCAAGCTCGGGTATGCCCCGGCGTCTGGCTTCCGCCCGCTCCGGGTTATCAGGCTTTATTGCGGCAGAGTACACTACCAGATCGGCATCGCCTATGTTTTCGGCCTTCTGGCCGATGGCGACTGGTATGCCCAGCTCGCCCAAACGCTCGGTGAACGGGGAGGTGGTGCTGTCGCTGCCCTGTACCTGGTATCCTCTGGCCCTGAGTATCTGGGCAAGGCCGTTCATGGAGCAACCGCCTATGCCTATGAGATGTATTTTTTTATGCCCTTCGATATGTGTCATATTTTCCTCCCTGGGAAAAATGTAATTGCGGATCAACTGCCGATAATTATATCACAAACCCGCCCGTACTACAAACGCGGGCGAAGGGCAGGTCGCGAAAGCTTTTCTGCGCTTCCGCCGCCTGCTCCGCCGTTTTGAATATGCCCACTACCGCCGCGCCGCTGCCAGTCATGAAGGCGTGGGCGCCCAGCGCCTGAAGGCGTTTTTTGTTTTGCGCTATTTCGGGAGAAAGGCCGATGGCGGGAATTTCCAGCGCATTTTCGCATAGGGGTATCAGCCCGGTAATGTCTCCACGCATTATTGCGGCTATTGCCCCGTCAGTGTCCGGACGCCTTTCAATGGGCAGCCTTAACTCTTTGAACAGCGCGCCTGTGCTCACTCCCTCGTTGCCCTTTATTATAAGCAGGTTCAGCTCCGGGGCGGGCAGCGGCGTAAGCACCTCGCCGATTCCCTCTGCCACGGCGCAGCCGCCCATAAGGCAAAATGGTACGTCCGCACCTATGGAAAGACCTATACTATACAGCTCACTTTCGCTGAGCGGTCCGCCGTATAGCCTGTTCATGCCGCGCAGTACTCCGGCAGCGTCGGCGCTTGCGCCTCCCATGCCGGCCTTGGAGGGTATGCCTTTTTGTATATATATGTCCGCGCCTCTGCCGGTTTTTTCGAAGAAGGCCCGGGCGGCCATTATGGCGGTGTTCTGGGGCGGCACTTCCTCATCAAATATCACGCTGACGCCTTCCGATCGCTCCATATGGACGGCATCATATACGTCCACGGCGCACATTACGCCCCGGAGCTGATGGTAACCGTCCGGCCGCCTGTACAGCACGTCTAACGTCAGGTTGATTTTTCCGTAAGCCTTTATATCCATATCCGCATTATAACAAACCCGGGGCTAAATGTATATTTCAACAGCGGCGGGGCGATAATTTTTCATATGTAAAATATGCAAATCAGCACAAAGGGGAAACAAATATGAAAAATACGCTGTACAGAAAGCTGCTGTACGTCATATCCATGGTGCTGCTGTCGTTAGTGGCGGTGCTGCTGTTCAGGCCGGAGGAAGGCATATTCCGAATGCACGTGATAGCCAACAGCGACAGCGCGGCGGATCAGGCAACAAAGCTTGCGGTACGGGACGCCATATTGGATTACGAGCGCGGCATGGGGGATGTGGGCAGCGCGGAGGAGGTAAAGGCCAGACTCATGGACGATGGGAGGGGGCTCTGCACCGCCATAGATAACGTGCTTCATGAGCGGGGCATGGATTATTCCGCCGAGCTGCACATAGGCACATATGACTTTCCTGACAGGGAGTATGGCGGCAAGCTGTATCCCGCCGGAAGGTACCAGGCACTCAGGGTGATACTGGGAGAGGGAAAAGGGAAAAACTGGTGGTGCGTAATGTTCCCGCCACTGTGCATACTGGAGGACGAAAATGGAAAAATTGAAGATGAGGCAAAATTTGATAGCCTGATAATGAAGCTTATAAGGGAGGCGAAAAAGAATGAGAGGGCTGAATAGGAGCATAGTCGCGCTGCTTGCGCTGCTGCTTATACTGTGCATCGCGGTGCCGGAAATGGCGGACGCGGCAGCGCTGAGGCAGGGCTCCTCCGGCGAGCAGGTAAAGACGCTGCAAAGCAAGCTGAAGCGCTGGGGGTATTATAACGGCAATGTGGACGGCATATTCGGCAGCGGAACGGCGCAGGCCGTAAAAAACTTCCAGAGAAAAAACGGCCTTACGGTGGACGGCATAGTGGGGGAGGCCACAGCCAGGGCGCTGGGCATGTCCCTGACAGGCAGCTCTGGAGGTGGGTCATCAAGCTCCGGTGGGTCGAGCAATTCCGGGGACAAGGACCTGTATCTTCTGGCCAAGCTGGTACACGGGGAGTCCAGGGGTGAACCTTACAAGGGCAAGGTTGCCGTGGCGGCAGTGGTGCTGAACCGGGTAAAAAGCTCATCCTTCCCGAACAGCATATCCGGCGTGATATACCAGAAGGGCGCTTTTTCCGCCGTCTCGGACGGACAGATAAACCTTTCCCCTGACAACGAATCCATAAAGGCCGCCAGGGACGCCATGAACGGCTGGGATCCCACCGGCGGCTGCCTGTACTACTACAACCCCAAGAAGACCAGCAACAAGTGGATGCTGTCACACGATGTGGTGCTGACCATAGGCGAGCACGCCTTCTTCTAATGGGGCATAACGGCTTTATACGAGGTGAGATAAATGAGCGAAAAAACGCAGAACGCTTTTCAGAAATACATAATACCCGCCATACTGGCCGTGGCGCTCATAGGAGTCATACTATGGGCGGCGCAGCAGAAGGCGCTGGCTGAGAGCTATAAAAACCTGGCAAAGGAAAGCTATGTCAGGGCATACGGCGAGCTTACCGACGACCTTTACGATATGGAGAGCACGCTGTCCAAGCTTACTGCCGTCAATTCCCCCGCACAATACGTTTTGCTGCTGGACGAGGTTTGGCGGCTGTCCGGCTCAGCGGTGAGCCACATGTCCTATCTGCCGGTGTCCCACGTGGACACGGCCGAGCTCAACCAGTTCGTGGTGAGGCTGGGCGATTACGCACATTCGCTTACCAAGAAGGCAGTGCGGGGCGGAGTAATGACGGAGGAGGATACAAACACCATACTACAGCTCCGGGACAGCTGCGCAAAGCTGGCGGAGGAATACGGCGATAAGTACGCCAGGGGCGACGTACCCACAGAGGGTATAGATGCTGAGGGCTACTTTGCGGACAACAAGCCTCAGGACAGCGAGGGCATATCGGAGTTTCCCACTCTAATATACGACGGCCCCTTCTCGGAAAGCAGCGAAAAACTCGAACCCAAGGGCCTGTCAGGCGGCGAGGTGACCATGGAGCAGGCGAAGACCGTGGCCAACATAATTGCCGGCGTGACGTTTGGCGAGGGGCAGGAGACGGGCGGAAAGATTCCTGCCTATCAATTCAGTATGAGCAATGAAGACGGCACGTGGGTTGAAGCGGCTGTGACTAAGCAAGGAGGCAAGCTGCTGTGGTACATGAGTCCATGTAAGGGAAATACCGAGGGAAAGCCTGACGATGCTGAGGGTAAAAGATACGCTGACACGGCGCTGAAAAAGCTGGAGGAGCTGGGCTACCGGAGCATGACGGCAACCTACGCCCAATATTACGGCGGGGCGGCGCTTATCAACTGCGCAGCCACGCAGAATGACGTCATACTATACAACGACCTCATCAAGGTTTGGGTAGACCGGGAGACCAATGAGGTGACAGGCGTTGACGCCAGGAACTATCTCTTCAGCCATACCGAAAGGGAGCTGCCTGAGGCCAGCGTCACTATGGCCGAGGCGGAGGGCTATCTTGCTCCCTCGCTGAAGGTTATGGAACGGCAGCTTGCGCTGATACCAATAACACCCGAGACCGAGCGGCTGTGCTACGAGTTCAAGTGTACCTCGGGCAATGATTCGTATATAGTCTACATAGGCGTGGAGACGGGGGAAGAGGAACAGATATTCAAGATAATCGACAGCGAAGACGGGCAGCTGGTCATATAGCAGCAAAAACGCTTTGGGGCCATTCTTATACAGGACGGCCCTTTTGCAGGAAAAAGATTGAGAAATTTCATACAAAATTGCCCTGTTTGCCTTGACAAATCGCAAAAAAAGCCGTAATCTAAATAAACCACTTTTTGGCTGGGGAGCTACCATGGCGGCAAATACCGAAATAACAGAGCTTATTCGCAGCGAATTATGCCGTTTCCTGCAAGACGTCTGCGCCGATAAAGCCGGCGTAAAATTGGATATGGACAACCCAGCGGCGGAGGTATCCGCCCCATTGGGCTTCGTTACCGGCTATACCGCCCAATTCTGGGCGGAAAGGCTCACTGACCAACTGAGCAGACACGAGCCGTCGGTTTTTGGCGTGCCGCTAATAGAGGGTGTAACCGCCGTAAGAGGCCATGTGGCGTTCCATATATCCATTCAGGCATATAACGCCATGACCCATCATATAATAGAAAGCTGCAAGCTGCCGGATGTGCCGGATAAAAGCTGCGATGATGTATCCTATGCGCTCGTAAAGTCCCTCATGCTTGCGAGAAAGGGCGGGGACGGCATACCGGATACGGCTTCAATAAAGAAAGCACTGTGGCTCGGCATAAGCGCCGGGGGCTTTTCCGGGGCAAAGCGAGCCGCGCTGAACAGGCGCTGTGCAGCCGCTGTGCTGGGCATATTCGACGGAATGAAAGACGGGGAGAGGGACGCTCTCGCGGCGCGGCTGGGCCCTTTCGGGCAGTGCGCCGCCAGGTTGATCTGGGTTAATTCCCTTCAGGAGGTATAAAATATATGTTGATAAAAAGATTTGCACACTCATGTTTTCTGCTGCAAAGCGATAGCGGTACCCGCATACTCACGGATCCCTGCGACCCGGCAACCGGCTATAACGTAGGCCCTGTTGAGGCGGACTGCGTGACCGAGAGCCACCAGCACCACGACCACAACTATACCGCAGCGGCAAAGGGCAGAGACGTAAAGGTAATATCAGCCCCCGGCGAGTATACCGTAGGTGACGTAAAGATAACGGGCATACCCTGTTGGCATGACGAAATGCAGGGCGCAAAGCGGGGCAGCAATATTATATTCATATTCGAGATGGACGGCCTGCGCCTTGCCCATATGGGCGACATAGGCCACCTGCCGGACGAAGCTACCCTTAAAGCCATGGGCCATATAGACATACTGCTCATACCCGTAGGCGGCATATACACAGTGGATTATAAGCAGGCGCTGGAAATAGTCTACACCGTAAAGCCAAGGGTAGTCATACCCATGCACTACGCCAGCGATAAGCTGGCATTTGAGCTGGGTGAGCTGGCTCCATTCCTTGACAACGCAAGAAACTGTGCCATACACCGCATGCGCCAGAGCGAGGCCGTCATCACAAGGGAAAGCCTTGGCAGCAACAGGATAATCGTGCTGGACTGCGCAAGCTGATAAAATAACAGGAGTAAATAAAAACAAGCCTGACTGTTCCGGCTTGTTTTTATTTATCTGTTTCGTCTTTAGGGGGAGGAAGACGAGGGTACTACGCTTTCTTTGACTTTGCGCTGCGGCTGCTCTCCAGCATTATGCTGCCCAGTATCAGCACAGCGCCTATGGCGCCCATGATCCCTATTTTCTCATGCAGGAAGGCCGAGCTCATGAGGGCGGTAGAGAGGGGGTTGAGGGCGCAGAACTGGCTCGCCCTCTCGGAGGGTATCCTGCGCTGGGCTACGGGCTGAAGGGTGAAGCCAAAGCAGCTGCAAACCAACGCAAGACCCAATATCGGCAGCCACTCAGAGGCGCAGGAGGGCAGCTTGGGAGCCTCGAATATGAAGGAGGCTATGGTGGTGAACAGGCCTATGAAGCCTACCTGCGCTATGCCTATGAGAAGAGGATCCCCCTTTCTGGAAAGCCTGTCTGTAAGTATTATGGCTACGGCGTACAGAATTGCGGAGAGCATGCACAGCCCTTCTCCAAGGCCGAAGCTGAACCTGCCGGAGCGCAGGGTGAGGGAGCCCACGCCTATGAGAGTCAGCCCGGCGCAGAACAGCGCCTTTTTGCAGGGCAGCTTCCTATGCAGCAGCGCCTCCATCAGCGGCACTATCACTATTGCGGTATTTTCGAGAAAGGAGGTAGTGGAAGCGAGGGTGTGCTTGAGGGCGAAAAGCTCTGCCGCCATCATTGCGGAGAAAGCGCCGCCTATTGCCATGCCCATGAGCAGCGTGCTGAGGTTCATCCGCCTCATCCGGTTGAAGAATATGGCGCAGAGTATAACAAAGGCGAGGCAGAAGCGCACGGAGAGTATGTTCAGCGGGCTCATGGTAGCGAGCACCGCTTTGGACAGCAACAGAGAGGTGCTGCGGGCCACTATGACCCCTGCGAGAAGCAGCTCGGCAGGGTTTGCCCGGTAGCCTGTTCTTGCCCTTGCGCTGATGCTTTCCATTACTTCTGTCCCTTCCTGACATTTTGTCGTTTTCTTTGTTTGACATCATTATATTACTGTTATATATTTGAGTAAAACGATAATATATCACGGCAGCATTGATAGAAAGTCAAAATAGAGGCGCGATATGGATACAGAGAAGTGCAGGGCGCTGATAGCGGCGCTGGAGCTGGGCTCACTCACCGCCGCGGCGGAGAGCCTCGGCTATACCCCCTCCGGTATAAGCCGTATGATGGCGGCACTGGAGGATGAGATGGGCTTTCCGCTTCTGATAAGGAACAGGGGCGGCGTTATCCCCACGGAAGATTGTAAGAGCATGCTACCCCTTATACGCGACTTCGTATACATGGGGCGGCGCTGTGTGCAGCAGGCAGCCTCCATACGCGGAATAGAGATAGGCAAGCTTACCATAGGCAATACCTACGAGGCCTGCTACGGCTGGCTTGCCCGCCTGATAGCCGGCTTTTCGCGGAAGTATCCGATGGTGGAGATAAGCACTTTGGAGGGAACCAGCAGCGAGCTTGCGGCAGCTCTGGGGGAGCACAGGGCGGATTTCTGCGTAATGAGCCGCCGCGAGGGCGACTTCGACTGGCTGCATATAAAGGACGATCAGCTGGTGGCGGTGCTGCCAAAGAGCAACCCACTTTCAGGCGGCGCGGCCTTCCCGCTGGCGGCTGTAGGCAATTACCCCTTCGTTGCCATACGCCCTGCAGAGGAGACGGATAACTCCCGAATGATTGCGCAGCTGGGCATAACCCCGGATATACGCTTCGGCTGCCCGGATGGCCTTGCCGCCATGGCGATGGTGAAGGCGGGGCTGGGAATAGCCATAATGAACCAGCTCATCGTGGACTCGCTGGAGCCGGGCGACGACGTGAGGGTGATGCCCCTGGACCCTGAGCAGTATGTGGATATAGGTATTGGCGTTACAAAGAAGGATATGGTATCCCCTGCGGCCGCAAAGTTCATCGCCTACGCGAAGGAGCATATAGAGGAAATGAAGTAAAGAAAAAAGGCTTCCCATTTAAAGGAAGCCTTTTGCGTTTGCAGCTTTATTCCTCCGCGTCTATGTAGGGCAGAAGCTTGTTGAGGTCGCAGGGCTCACTCAGTACAAGCTCTATGCCTTCCACCCGCTTGTCCTCGAACATCTGGGTGAGCGCTATGTACTGGCACAGGCGGGACTTGAGGTTGAGGCAGTCGCCCTCGGCGGTCATGAGCTCCACCCTGCCGGCGCAGGTGTTTACGGCCTTGAAAAAGCTTGCAGGCTCCGATATATCTCTGATCTTCATTGGGGCGTCCTCCATAAGTTTTTCTGTTATTATACAACAGCTTCGGTTTTTTTTCCACTTCACAATTATTTCAAATTATTATAATGATATGTACAAGGTCTTATATTACAATTAGCACTCGAAAGGTGAGAGTGCTAATGAGGGCCATGGCACATACTACTTACGAAATCATCGGTCCGAGGAGGATTTTATATGGATATTAACAGGTTAACGCAGAAATCTATTGCGGCGGTGCAGGATGCCCAGTCCATCGCCAGCCGCAACACCAACCAGCAGGTGGATCAGCAGCACCTTATGAAGGCGCTGCTCGACCAGAAGCTCATAGCCGAGCTCATCACCAGAATGGGCAAGGATAAGGACGCCTTCGACGCCGCCCTCGACAGGGAAATAAGCAAGCTGCCCAAGGTGACGGGCAGCCGGGAGGCGGAAAAGGTGTACATAACCCCTGAGCTGGATCGCGCGCTCAACGCGGCCGAGGATCAGGCCAAGCACATGAAGGACGAGTATATCTCGGTAGAGCATCTGTTTTTAGGCATGCTGGAAGCGCCTAACGGCGCCATGAAGGGGCTGTTTAAGACCTTTGGCATCACCAGGGACGAGTTTCTGAAGGTTCTCAACGACGTCCGGGGCGGCGCAAGGGTGACAACCGACAGCCCGGAGGACACCTACGACGCACTTGGCAAGTACGCTCAGGATCTTGTAGAGCTTGCAAGGAAGCAGAAGCTCGACCCTGTTATAGGGCGTGACGAGGAAGTACGCAACGTCATCCGCATACTTTCCCGCAAGACCAAGAATAACCCTGTGCTCATAGGCGAGCCGGGCGTAGGCAAGACGGCGATAGCCGAGGGACTTGCCCAGCGGATAGTATCAGGGGATGTGCCGGCAAACCTGAAGGATCGCAAGATATTCTCCCTTGACATGGGTGCGCTTATTGCGGGCGCAAAGTTCAGGGGCGAATTCGAGGAAAGGCTTAAGGCCGTTCTTAATGAAGTAAAGCGCAGCGAGGGCAGGATAATACTGTTCATCGATGAGCTGCACAATATAGTAGGAGCCGGACGCACCGAGGGCAGCATGGACGCGGGCAACCTGCTGAAGCCTATGCTGGCAAGGGGCGAGCTGCACTGCATAGGCGCGACCACACTGGACGAGTACCGCAAGTACATCGAAAAGGACCCCGCCCTTTCCAGAAGGTTCCAGCCCGTAATGGTAGATGAGCCTACGGTAGAGGATACCATAAGCATACTGAGAGGGCTGAAGGAGCGCTACGAGGTGTTCCACGGCGTAAAGATACAGGACAGCGCCCTGATAGCCGCCGCCACACTTTCCCACAGGTACATAAGCGACAGGTTCCTGCCGGATAAGGCTATCGACCTTGTGGATGAGGCCTGCGCGATGGTGCGCACCGAGATGGACAGTATGCCCACCGAGCTTGACGAGAAGCGCCGGCACATAATGCAGCTGGAGATAGAGGAAGCCGCCCTTAACAAGGAAAGCGACAAGATATCTAAGCAGCACCTTGAGGATATCCGCAAAGAGCTGGCTCACGAGCGCGAGGAGTTCGCGGGGCTCAAGGCAAAGTGGGAAAACGAGAAGGACGCCATAAAGAAAGTTCAGTCCCTCCGTACAGAGATAGAACAGCTTAACGCCGATATGCAGCAGGCCGAGCGGAGCTACGACCTTAACAAGGCTGCCGAGCTGAAGTACGGCAAGCTGCCCAAGCTGAAGGAAGAGCTGGCCAAGGCGGAGGCGGACATGGAGAAGGGCAAAGCGGACGGCCTGCTTCGTGACCGCATCACCGAGGAGGAGATAGCCAAGATAGTGGGCCGTTGGACCGGCATACCGGTCGCCAAGCTGATGGAAGGCGAGAGGGAGAAGCTGCTGCATCTGGACAGCATACTGCATAAGCGGGTCATAGGCCAGGACGAGGCGGTGCAGACCGTCTGCGACGCTATACTGCGCACCCGGGCAGGGCTGAAGGACCCCAACAAGCCTATCGGCTCCTTCCTGTTCTTAGGCCCTACCGGCGTAGGCAAGACGGAGCTTGCCAAGGCTCTGGCGGAAGCTCTGTTTGACGATGAGTCCAACATGGTGCGCATAGATATGAGCGAATACATGGAGAAGCACTCCGTGTCCCGCCTGATAGGCGCTCCTCCGGGCTATGTGGGCTACGACGAGGGCGGCCAGCTTACAGAGGCTGTGCGCCGCCACCCCTACTGCGTAGTGCTGTTCGACGAGGTGGAAAAGGCTCACCCCGATGTGTTCAACGTATTGCTCCAGGTGCTGGACGACGGCCGAATAACGGATTCCCAGGGCCGCACCGTGGACTTCAAGAATACCGTAATCGTCATGACCAGCAATCTGGGCTCCAGCTACATACTGGAGGGCATAAAGGATGGCAGAATAACCGAGGAGGCCCGCGCTCAGGTGAACCTGCTGCTCAAGCAGAGCTTCAGGCCCGAGTTCCTCAACAGGATAGACGACATAGTGTTCTACAAGCCCCTCGATAAGGAAGAGATATTCAAGATTACCGACCTTATGCTGGAGGATATACGCAAGAGGCTCAGGGAGCGCAGGCTGGACGTGAAGCTCACCGACAGGGCCAAGAACTACCTTGCGGAGACCGGCTACGATCCTCAGTACGGCGCAAGGCCCCTGAAGAGGCTGCTTTCCAGCAAGCTTGAGACGCTGCTTGCCCGCAGGATAATCGAAGGCGACCCCGCCCCCGACACGGTGTTCACCGTGGATTACGACGGCGAGAACCTCACCGTATCAGAGAGCCAAGCCGAATAAAAATGCCCCGGTGAAAAGGCGGGTGCTCATAAAACAGTTTCAGTCCCGGCGGTAATGTCTGCCGGGACTGTTCTTGCATATATGGAAGCCGTATGATATGATTACACAGACCGATAAACCGGAATTTTGCGTATTGTAAACTCATGTTGCGGAAATGTAAGGTTGATGTGGTGGTGCAAAATAACAGGTTTCGTTACAATGAAATCACCATACTAAAGGAGGATTTCATGATGAAGTTACCAGATAAAATTATTAAGCATAGAAAATTCAACGGATGGTCGCAGGAAGATTTCGCAGAAAAACTAAATGTATCACGGCAGGCAATCAGCCGATGGGAAAATGGGGGTTCACTTAGATAAAGATACCACATCAATCCCACGCTGACTTTTGCTCAACCGATACAGCCGGAGGGCTGGATAACAAGAAAAGGCGGTATGCG